>DAHWFY010000223.1 GCA_027336365.1 Bacillota bacterium
AAGGCGGACAGATACGCCTCAACCACCGTCTCCGGTGCGATGGCCGTAACAAAATCGCAATAATAGCAACGACGAACACAAAATGGAATGTGCACATATAACGAGGTGGGGGCCTTGTTCCTGAAGGCATCGGCAAGAACCCCAACTTTCTCTTGCTTCTGAGCCTGCATGGAAACTCACTCCATTTTCAACACTGCCATAAACGCTTCCTGGGGTACCTCCACACTACCCACTTGTTTCATGCGTTTCTTGCCTTCTTTTTGCTTTTCCAGTAACTTGCGTTTGCGGCTGATGTCTCCACCATAACACTTCGCCAAGACGTTTTTGCGCATGGCTCGAATGGTCTCCCGTGCAATGACACGGTTGCCAATCGCCGCTTGAATGGGCACCTCAAACATCTGCCGCGGAATCAAATCTTTTAGTTTTTCACACAAGAAGCGGCCGCGATTGTAAGCTCTCTCTCGATGTAAAATGAAAGAGAGGGCATCCACAATTTCTCCATTCAACAAAATGTCCATCTTCACTAGATCAGACGACTGATAACCCATCAACTCATAGTCAAAGGATGCATATCCACGAGTTGCTGACTTCAAGCGATCAAAGAAGTCATACACGATTTCCGCTAAAGGTAATTCGTACGTTAACGTGACCCGTGATGGGTCCAGGTACTGCATATCGCGGTAATTCCCCCGCTTTTCCTGACACAACTCCATCACGACGCCAACAAACTCGTTGGGCACCATGATGGAGGCCTTCACATACGGCTCTTCCACACGCTCGATGTGGTCCGGAGTAGGCATCTCGCTTGGGTTATCGATGGATTTTACACTGCCGTCGGTCAAAAACACGTGGTATACCACGCTGGGTGCCGTGGTAATCAATTGCAAATGATACTCTCGTTCCAGTCGTTCTTGCACAATCTCCATGTGCAGCAAGCCAAGAAAGCCACAGCGGAAGCCAAACCCCAGAGCACTGGACGTCTCGGGTTCAAAAGCCAGGGCTGCGTCATTCAGAACCAACTTTTCTAAAGCATCGCGCAGGTCGTGGTAATCGTTACTGTCCACCGGGTAGAGCCCACAAAACACCATCGGATTCGCCCTGCGGTAACCAGGTAAAGGTTGGAGGGCTGGATGTTCAACCTCAGTGACCGTATCTCCCACCGGGGTATCTCTGACTGTTTTAATATTTGCCGCAAAGTAACCTACCTCTCCGGCGGTCAATTCGTTCCCCGGTTGCATGCTGGGTTTGAAAATGCCCACCTCACTCACTTCAAACTCGGCCTGAGTGGACATCATGCGGATTTTCATACCGGATTGAAGATGGCCATTGACCACTCGGACATAAACAATCACTCCACGGTAGGGGTCATAGTGAGAATCGAACACCAGCGCCTGCAAGGAGGCATCATCCATACCTTGTGGAGAAGGAATTTTCTTCACAATCTCTTCTAAAATCTCGCGAATTCCAACTCCCGTTTTCGCGGAAGCTAAAACCGCCTCGCTGGCGTCCAGTCCAATAATATCCTCAATCTCTTGTTTTACCTTTTGCGGATCTGCGGCTGGCAGGTCAATCTTATTAATGACCGGTATTATTTCAAGATTATTTTCAATGGCTAGGTAAACATTTGCTAAAGTCTGAGCCTCAATTCCCTGAGCTGCATCCACAACTAGGAGTGCACCCTCGCAAGCCGCCAAACTGCGAGACACCTCATAGGTGAAATCGACATGCCCCGGTGTATCAATGAGGTTGAGCTCATACACCTGCCCGTCCCCAGCCTGATAATTAAGCCTAACCGCCTGTAATTTGATGGTGATGCCTCGTTCCCGCTCCAAATCCATCTGATCCAATAGCTGGTCTTGCATTTCGCGCTGGGAGACAGCCCCTGTAAACTCGAGAATCCGGTCCGCCAAGGTGGATTTTCCGTGATCAATATGAGCGATAATAGAAAAATTACGAATGTACTTTTGTTTGCCTTGAGTCATGGCGACGGATCCGTCCTTACCTATGGATTTGTCCGGATCTCTCCGTACCTCTGACTTTCAATTATATAGGTTGCCACCCCCATGAGCAAAGGTAAGAATTTGAGTTGATTTGCTTACCTTTGTCCATTGCCTGCGGTGACTGAACCTCCTGCGTTATTCCCAGTTCCATTCTGTTCAAGAAATAGTGTTTTCAATACTCCAGAGAGCACGGAGCCGAAGGTTTGTTCAATGGTTTGCCCCACCAGTACCCCACCGCTGTCTAAAGCATCACCCACTGGGCTGTGCATTGCGTCCAACTGTCGATTGAGTTGAGATATCAGATCTTTACGTGGAGAGGTAGACACAGTCGGCTGTTGAAAGGGAGGCAAATCCTGTGGCGGAATTTCTGAGGTAGGCACTGCAGTTGCGAAAGGAATGGAGGAATTAGTTGTTCTTTGTCCCTGAGATGCTTGCACTGATGTGACCGTGGTCGTCGGTTGAAATTGTCCCTGCACCTTGGAGAGCAAGCTGATACTCGCAGCCAAAGCAAACAAAGCCGCAGCTCCGGCTCCCACCATCAAGGATGTAAACAACACCATCGCAACACCATGTTTCAACCAACGTCTCATCTGCGTCATGGAATGATTCATCGTCCATCCCCCATTTTTCACCGCTAAGAATCTAGTAAATCTCTATGAATCGAGGGACAAGATTATCACTCTAGCGATGAAAAAATGCGACGAGCTTGCAGATTGCAAGCAGGGACCGAGCAGTCTTAACGAGAATCTTTCTATAGCAGATTTAAGAAAGGAACGTGTGTCTCCATGGTCAGTTACAACCCGTTGTCCACCTCGGCTCTGTTGACCTCAATGTATATGGGAACAGGGACTACACTGAATCCATCCACCTGGAAAAACGTGCCGGATGCCACCTCCCCATTATCTATAAACGGAGCGCAACCATCCTCATTCGCCCAAGTATTGGCTGCTTTGTACGAACAATCTATAGCTTTTCCGGGAAACACAGAAACACCCAGCAACGGAGGTTCGTCCGCTACTGTGGACTCGTCCCTGTGGCTGTGGATTATAGATGCCTTAGCCTCTGGGTGGAGCCTGCAATCAGGCGCACCCATCCCTGCGAATGATTTGTCAGTTGGACAGGCCTTTGGACAGACCCCTACGTCTTTCCCAACATATACACGCACATCCCCAACTTATTTGAACGCGGTTGATGACACCAGCGGAAACCCAACGGGTAATCCTGTGGACTTCCAGACGACTCAGTCCATTGCTCAGGCCCTTCAACATGCTGGAGAAAAATATGGACTACCGTCACAACTTTTGCCCGCCCTGGCCACCACGGAATCGGGTATGAACCCGAATGCCGTGAGTTCGGCAGGAGCTCTCGGCTTAATGCAACTGATGCCTGCAACCGCAACCGCACTGGGAGTGCAAAATCCCTTGGATCCGCTGCAGAGTATTGAGGGAGCCGCCCGATACATGCATCAATTGCTGCAGCAGTTCGGGCAACTGCCTTTAGCTGTGGCCGCTTACAACGCTGGGCCTGGCGCTGTCCGAGCATACGGCGGAATTCCTCCTTTCAAGGAGACTCAGGCCTATGTACAAACGGTCATGCAACGCATGGGAGCAGGCAAGGGAGTCACGCCACTCTGATGGATTGACACCTCAGGTGCATACATCTCACTTGGATAACGCAGCAGCTTCGTTCTCCGAGACGGAGGGATGAAGCGCCATGTTCAAACCACGCGCAAGGACGTCCGCGGTATCATCAATAAACTGATCCACCTCCTTGGGGGTCACCATTAGGTTGTTTTCCATAGGCTCCAGCAGTTCCCGGATGAGGTGCCATTTATCTTGTCCACTTAATGGATCAAACACAGCATTGGCTCCGTTGCCCGGCACGGCGTCTCTCAACTGGCGCAACACAAGCTCCATCGCATCATTGGCAATGGTGGCTGCATCCACTACTGTCGGAACCCCAATGGCATATACCTTGCAACCGAGAGTAGGTTCATCCAGGGCTCGACGTTTATTGCCCACCCCTGAACCCGGTTGAATCCCGGTATCCGATATTTGCACTGTTGCGTTAACTCTGGACAAAGATCTCGATGCCAGTGCATCCACAGCAACCACGGCATCCGGCTGCACATGTTCCACAATTCCTTGAATAATTTCTCCAGTCTCAATACCCGTAATGCCTAAAACACCGGGAGCCACCGCAGATACCACCCGATACCCATCCCCCACTGCTTGCGGCATCCACTCGAACAGGTGACGTGTAACAAAAACTCGGTCCACCACCAGAGGGCCCAGAGCGTCCGGTGTCACATGAGAATTACCCCGACCAACCACCAGAATTCGCTCATCTGCGGATAACTTCATGAGACTCTGCAATTCCTCGGCCAAAAG
>DAHWFY010000224.1 GCA_027336365.1 Bacillota bacterium
ACCACCGAAGAGGAGCCAAAACGGAGAACAGAAAAGTCGCCTTTCCCTATGTCCGATTCGTGTTTCCCTCTTCCCAGGTGTTACCTGGTCCCGATAAGATATCCCACCATGCCTTTCACCCCGTGTACACGGCAGGAGCTTCTCGTTATCCAAGGAGCAGTCCCTTACGTAGATCCAACCACGAAACCAGGCTACCTCCCTTCTCCTGTAAGGAGTCTTGTAATGTGGATTGAACGACTTCAACGAGCTTTTTTCCTCCGCGTTTCTCATAAATCCGGACCGAAAAGGAAGTGGTCATCGCAATCAGAACTTCCATATTAAGTGCGATTAGCACAGGTTATCGCGATGCTGCTTCAACCTCCTGTCTGCAATCAACCGTGGACGCCTGCAAGTTTGGTTCAGACTGTGAAAAGCTGAAGCGGATGAAATCTCCATACGGATCTTCAAAACGACGCACCGGGACGCCAAAAACTTCCGCCACTCTCTGCTCAGTCAACACGTTCACGGGTTCTCCTTGGACCTGCACCCGTCCCTTGGCCAAGAGAACCAAGGTGGTGCAGTAGCGCGCTGCCATCTCCAAATCGTGAATCGCCAGCACCACCAAATACCCGTCATTTGCAAAAGTCCGCAGGCGATTGAGAATATCCAATTGATGATACAAGTCCAAATTTGCCGTGGGTTCATCCAATAAGAATATGGGACTCCCCTGTACCAGGCAACGGGCCAAGCCTGCGCGTTGGCGCTCACCTCCGGACAGAGAGGCCATGGGCGTATCCTTGTAACGGCCAAGATTCAAACTCTGCAAGGCTTCCGGGACCCGTCGATGATGAGCCGTCGACAGACTGCCCCATAACCCCCGTCTGGCATACAACCCCATTTCCACGAAGTCCGTCACCGTATAAGGAATATCTTTGGGCAACTCCTGAGGTAAATAGGCTATGTGCAAAGCCCGCTGACGGGGTGAATAGACCCGCAGGTCCTGGCCATTGAGGGTGACTCGTCCCGAGCTAGGGGACCGAAGTCCAGCCAACAGGCGCAACAGAGTCGATTTCCCAGCCCCATTGGGTCCCAGCAACCCCACCACTTGACCCCCTTGCCAACATCCGTTGACCTGATGCAAAATGCCCCCATAATCCACCTCGTGAATCTGCAGCTCCATGGTCCTCATCCCCCTTGATTGCCGGTGGTGCGGCGGCGCAAGAGGTATAAGAAGAAGGGAGCACCTAAACAGGAGGTCACAATCCCCACGTTCAGTTCAATCGGTTGCAAGGCCATGCGGCCCACAACGTCCGCCAACAACAGCAGGCTGGCCCCACCCAACGCGCTGGCTGGCAGCAAGCGTCGATGGCCAGGGCCTACCCAGGTGCGTAAAAGGTGTGGCACAATCAGACCCACAAAACCAATCACCCCCGTCGCACTGACACAAGTACCCACCACCAAGGCACTGGCAAACAGGGCCAGTTGCTTCATTCGTTGCAAGGGTACACCCACTCCCTCTGCCTGTTCCTCTCCCAAGGACAGCACGTCCAAGGCAGGCGCCAACCAAAGGTAGAACAGCCCGCCCACCAAGGTAACCCCCGCCAACACTCCGGCCACAGGCCAAGTGCTGCCATCCAGACCCCCCATCAACCAGAACAGCATTTGTTGCATGGTCTCCAGTGGAGCAAGGGAAAGCAGTAAAGACATCAGGGCACTGGCTAAGGAACCCAAAGCAACTCCTGCCAACAACAGGGCGTATAAAGCGGTTCTTCCCTGGACGGTGGCCAGTCTGTAAATTACCCAGACCGTGACCAACCCAGTTAAAAAAGCCGCCGCTGGAGTTACCCAAATCCCCCCCTGGGACCACCCCAATTGAATCGCCGCCACCGCCCCCAGGGACCCCCCACTGGAAACCCCAATAATCCCCGGGTCTGCCATGGGATTGCGGAAAATCGCCTGCAACACCGCCCCGGTGGCTGCCAAGCCCGCACCCACCAAGGCGGCTACCAAAGCCCGTGGCCAACGAATCGCTCCCATGACCACGGCATCTGTGCCATGAGAACCATGAAAGTAGGCCAAGGTTGCTGAAATAATTTTATCAGGGGCAATCCCGAGAGGCCCCAGAGAGATTTCCAAGGTGAGAGAACCCAATAACAAACCGCACAAGAGAGGAATGGCTAAAGTAGGAGACTTCCATCTCACATTATCTCACCTGCCCACTCTCTCTGCGGGATATATTCTCGCCGCCCAGATATCCTATACCGTCAAGCTTGGAACTGCTGCGCCTGCTGACAACCCTCACTGCTGCAGAGTCTGCTGCACCTGCTGACAACCCTCACTGTTGCAGAATCTGCTGCGCCTGCTGACAACCCTCACTGCTGCAGAGTCTGCTGCACCTGCTGACAACCCTCATTGCTGCAGAGTCTGCTGCACCTGCTGACAACCCTCACTGTTGCAGAATCTGCTGCGCCTGCTGACAACCCTCATTGCTGCAGAGTCTGAGGCTTTGGCGGCAGTTGAGCGCTGGTATGCAGCACATGAGCAATGTCCCATACCCCCCGAGTGATGGACTGGGACACACTGGACAAGTCTGCACTGTTAATGGCGTAGACACGACGGTCCTTCACCGCTTTGACATTCCGGAACTGGGAGTCATGGAGCAATTTCTGAATGAAGCCCTGGTCATCACTGGCATCAATGATAACATCGGGATTCATTTTAACCACCTGCTCGGCACTCACCTTCTGCCACCCTTGCAAAGAGGCTGCGGCATTGGTCCCCCCAGCGTCGGCAATCATTTGATTCACAGTCGTATTATTCCCTGCAGCAAACCCGAATGAACTGTAGTCCAACACACTGGGTTGGGCCTTCCCTTGGACCGCTTGCTCAATTCCCAGTAACTGTTCATTCATTGTTTTCACCATGTCCTGAGCTCTGACGGGTTGATCCACAAGACGCCCAACTATCTGGATATTCTGTTCAATGTTAGTAATCGAATTGAAATCGTTAAACTCATATACGGGCACATGAGTTTGCGTAATCTGCGACGTCACCGCGGGTGGAGTGTAGGAGGCCAACAAAACCAAATCCGGGTGCACCGCAATGATTTGTTCCGAGTTTGCATTAGTGATGGCCGGAATACCCTTGGCAAACGACACAATATTGGAATAATCAGGGTTTGTTGCATAACTGGTTACCATCGCGATATCCTGTTTGGGTACCAGGCCTGCCAGAATCTCATCTGTCCCCTCTGTCACCGAAGCAATGTGATGCGGTACCTTGGTTAAGGTAACTGAACGTCCTGCCTGATCCGTTACCGTCAGAGGATACCTGGTCTCTTGACTGGCAGATTGACCGCTGTGATTTGTAGTCCCATTGCCGGAATTGAAACTGCTGCTTGAGCTGACGTTACCAGTACTCTGAGGAGCAGGGCCACATGCCGTTAAGACTCCTCCGGCCAAGACTAAGGTGGTCAAGACCGTCCAAACTTGAGTACGGGATTTCCTGTGAATCTTTACCTTTTTCATCAGACTCGTCTCCTTGCGCAGTTGCTTGACCGCATTCCCACATTCCCACATTCCCGTCTCATCAGGATAAACCAGATAAGCCTAAACCAGTATGAGGGAAGCAGCCAAAAACCGCGAATTAATTGGACAGACGGTCTCCTTCACGAAGAAATCCCCCACCCATCGGGCAAGGGATCGTTTGTACCGGTCGGGAAGTATGTACCGCGACGGGAGCAAACGTGACCTCTCCTCGAAGGCTCCGCTCCGCAAAACACATTCAGGCAGGTCTCCTGGCTCTCAGCGGATGAATGTTCCCCGTCTTCCCACGCAAGGCAGTGACGGTGAACCCGAAGGCTGAATACAGTGGCGGGACCGCACCGGATTTACACCGGTTTCCCTATTCTCCTTGAAATATCAAGGCACCTGAACGCTAAAAAGTGTAAGCAAAACAAGTGAAGAATCCAACCTGCACGACAGACTCGTTCCACGAGGTAACTTTACCGTGGACACCCATCTATGGTAAGAAAGATACGTCCATCTGTCAATGAGAAGGGTGGGCGGTCATTTTCTACGAAAACAGCTTGGACTTATCCTTTCCCATTCAAAAACCTATCGGACATTAATGGCCTACGCGGGGTATCAACAGTTGCCCGATAACATATTCAAATAGGATGATTGGCTGTTGTTGTGGGGCTGGATGGAACGGTGTGCATTTGCAAAGCTAATGGGGAAATGGCGGAGGTCGTATGTATTGCGACCCTTAGGCACTATTTTGGTGCTTAAAAACCGATTTTCGCTCCTTTTCTGGTTTCACAAGACCCATAACAGTCTCTAATGGCTGTCTCTAGGCCTCTTTTTATCTCCAATTTTCGAGCCAAAATGGAGCA
>DAHWFY010000225.1 GCA_027336365.1 Bacillota bacterium
GAGTTGTGTCGGAGCCTGACGAAGCTTGGATTGTTTTGTTGGGCTGCAGGATTTTGACGAGTCGTGTTGAAATTCGTGGCCAAGAGTGGCGGTCGTTGTGTTCAGAGGGTTTACAGGAGGACGACGGACCGTGGGATGTAGACAGGAGAAACGAGGGGTCGGCCATGCGGGAAACCTTAGGGAGGTTACTCGGATCCCGGGACTCGGGAGAAGAGTCCAGTGTTGTGCAAATTGATGTCGATGAGGTTTTATCAAATCCCTATCAACCGCGTACGGTGTTTGATGAGGAAAGCATTGCGGAACTAGCGCGGACAATTCAGACCCATGGGATTATTCAACCTGTGGTTGTGCGACGCAAAGAGGGTCATTTTGAGCTGATTGCTGGGGAACGACGCTGGCGTGCCGCCAAGAGTTTGGGGTGGAGGACGTTGCCGGCCATTGTGAGGTCCATGAATGATGCACAGGCTGCTTCTGCCGCATTGATTGAGAACTTGCAGCGCGAAGGGCTAACTCCTATTGAGGAAGCTGTTGCGTATCAACAGCTTTTGGAATTGCATGGGTTAACTCAGGAGAATTTAGCTCAGCGCTTAGGCAAGGGACAGTCTACTATTGCCAATAAGCTGCGTCTGTTGAATTTGCCCACTCGTGTACAGGAGGCATTGTTGCGGAGACAAATTACTGAACGTCATGCGCGTGCCTTATTGGCGGTTCCTTTAGAAGATGAACAGGTTCATTTGTTGGAAGAGTGTATTGCCCGCGGATGGAATGTAAAACAAATGGAAGGGCGGGTGAAGACTCTTTTGGAACAGGGACAGGCCATCCGGAAAGTGAAGGGAAAACGGCGAGGACTGTCGAAAGATATCAGACTGGCGGTCAACACGGTACGCGAGTCTTTGCACATGATTGAGGAATCGGGGCTTTTGGTGCAGTGGGAAGAGAGTGATGAGAATGAGTTTTATGAGTTTGTCATTCGTGTCTCTAAGCCCAAATCTCAAGAAGTTGAAAAAAACGTTTTGCCCGCGATAGCATTACAGGTTCAAAAAGGGAGTTCCTGAAAACCTTCAAGAGGTTGTCCGGAAAAGGGTCAGAACTTCCCAGCACATTGCCGCGTCGTCGCCCAACCTGCTCCTTCACGGTCCGAAAACGTACGGGATGGTTCTCTCGTCCGGTCTAACCCCCCCACTGGGGAGGAGCGGTCCCTACGCGCATTTTGGGCTGGACTCCTCGTACTGTTTGGGTCTGATCTCACTCCTGGACACGCACTTTAAGGATTAGAACTGCGTGCATGTGCCGGATGGCGTGGAAGGCCAAGTCTGGGGTGTGGATACCTTGGCAGAAGCCTTCTATATTTTTGTACGGGTGTTGGTCGGAGTTCTCATTGTTTTGCAGTAGAATGGGTGTTAGCATGAGAGGACGAACTTTTGTTAGGAGGACACTTCTGTGGCCAGTGGTCGAGTGATCGCCGTTGCTAACCAGAAGGGCGGAGTTGGCAAAACGACGACAGCAGTGAACCTTTCCGCCTGTATTGCGAGTCTAGGTAAGAGAGTCCTGCTGGTTGATATAGACCCTCAGGGGAATACGACCTCAGGAATCGGCGTGAACAAGGCGGACGTGCGTTACTGTGTGTATGATGTCATGATTAATGATGTCCCCGTGAAGGAAGCTGTGTTGGCAACTAAGCAACCAGCTCTGTCTGTTTTACCAGCCACGATTCAGTTGGCAGGGGCAGAAATTGAACTCGTACCGACGATTTCTAGGGAGGTGCGTTTACGACGAGCGTTGCAGTCCTTGCGGTCTGACTATGATTATATTTTGATTGATTGTCCACCGTCGCTGGGACTTTTGACAGTTAATGCCTTGACTGCTGCGGATTCTGTGCTTATTCCTATTCAGTGCGAGTATTATGCTCTGGAGGGTCTCAGTCAGTTGTTGAATACCATTCGGTTAGTGCAGAAACACCTGAATACCTCGCTGGAGGTGGAGGGGGTTTTGTTGACCATGCTGGATGCCCGGACAAATTTGGGTCTGCAAGTCATTGAAGATGTTAAGAAGTATTTTCGGGATAAGGTCTACCAGACGATTATTCCACGCAATGTGCGGTTGAGTGAGGCGCCAAGTCATGGAGAACCGATTATTTTCTACGACCCAAAGTCAAAAGGGGCGGAGACGTATATGGACTTGGCGAAGGAAGTGGTTCAGAATGGCTAAAAAAGTCCTTGGACGTGGGTTAGATGCACTCTTACCTCAGTTGGACGTTTCAGATCAGGATGTGGTGGCGGAGGTCAGCGTGCGTGACTTACGTCCTAATCCCTATCAACCCAGGCGGGAATTCGATGAGGAAAAGTTAGCAGAGTTGGCTCAGTCGATTCGTGAGCACGGTATTATCCAACCTTTGATTGTTCGACGAAGCAGTGTGTTGGGGTATGATATTGTTGCTGGAGAGCGGCGTTTTCGGGCGGGGCAGATGGCAGGGTTGGACAAGGTTCCGGTTGTGGTCAGAAATTTTACGGATATTGAATTAATGGAAGTTGCGGTTATCGAGAATTTACAGAGAGAAGATCTGAATGCCATGGAGGTGGCGGAGGCATACGCGAATTTGATGGAAAAGGCTCACTTGACCCAGGAGGAGTTGGCTCATCGAGTGGGTCAGAGTCGAAGCCACGTTGCAAACATGTTACGTTTATTGCAGTTACCTCTGCCGGTTCGTCAGCATGTTTCACGTGGAACATTGGCGATGGGCCATGCAAGAGCGTTACTTGCTGTACCGGAAGAGGAGGAACGGGTCCGTTTGGCGGATAGGGTTGTAAAAAGTCAAATGAGTGTTCGTAAATTGGAGTCATTGATTTATGAGCCCAAGCGGCCTGTTTCACGTGAAACGCCAAAGGACCATCAACTAGAGGATTTGGAACGAAATCTTACAGAAAAACTCGGCACTCATGTCACGATTCAACCCGGGAAAAAACACGGAAAGATTGAAATCGACTACTATTCCAATGATGACTTGATGCGCATTTTACAACTCATCAGTTCCTAAGTACACGAGGCGGTGAAAGGATCTTGTATCTCCTGGGCACGGTGATAAACACCCTCGCCATCATTATTGGGACTCTTCTTGGGTTGGCACTTCCACAAATCCCCGAGCGTATGAAAATCACTGTCATGCAAGGTCTGGCAATGGCTGTCTTACTAATTGGTCTGGGAATGGCGCTCGCGGATCAAAAGGATATTCTTATCATCATCATGGCCATGGTGGTGGGGGGAGGGTTGGGCGAATGGCTGAAAATTGAACAAGGACTTCAGCGTCTGGGGGAGTGGTTGGAACAAAAAACCGTGCAAACTCACTCGGGCAATGTCGCCCAAGCCTTTGTGACGGCCAGCCTCGTCTTTTGCGTCGGTTCCATGGCTGTCGTGGGAGCCATCCAGAGTGGCTTGGCGAACAATCATAGCATACTAATTGCGAAGTCCATGCTTGACTTTACCTCTTCTGTGGTATTCACCTCTACCCTCGGTTTTGGTGTAATTTTTTCAGCTATTCCGGTCTTTATCTACGAGGGAGGCATTGCGACAGGTGCCCATTTTGCGGGTGCAGCCATGCAAAATCCAGGCATGATTGCCGCCATGTCGGCCACAGGGGGCTTGCTGATTGCGGCTCTTGGAATAAACCTGTTGGGGATTCGGCGACTTGCTGTGGGAAACTTATTGCCTGCTATTTTGATTGCACCTCTGCTCAAGTGGGCAGAACCTGTGGTGGTGGGGATGGCTCACACCATCATCCAGGTGCTTGCCTAAACTGTGGGTATTTACCCTGTTCAGCAACAATGTCCGTATAAAATAAACCTGCGGATACGATTGCAGACTGTGAGAAAAACTTTACAAAGCCGGAGCGTGCAGTGGAGTTCTCGGCCAACTTCAGACTAAGAGAGGCGACACCCTCATGTTTCCTTGGTTGCTACAGCACGTATGGATGATTGCTATCCTCGCACTCACGCTGGGTGTTTTGAGCCTCATTTTGGGTCTCACGGCTTGGGTGCGGGCGAATGCCCTGGCAAGAAGGCTGAAACGCTGGCGAGCCATTCATGTCAGCGCGGACTTGGAAGAGGTATATGCTCAAACTCTCGATGAGGTAGGGAGATTAAAGGGTCGAATTGAGACCTTAAACACCGCCATGGAGCACATGCAACAGCGCCTGCAAAGCAAGGTGAATACGGTATCTATTCTCCGTTACAATGCTTTCGCCAACATGGGCAGTGACCTGAGCTTTTCCTTGGCTATGCTGG
>DAHWFY010000226.1 GCA_027336365.1 Bacillota bacterium
CGTACGCTTGGTGCGCATTTTGGGCTGGCTTCCTGGCACTGCTTGGGTCTGACCGGACCCCTTTTCGGACACGCATTAACAGCTTCAACGAGAATGTAAAACGCAGAAGGAAACGTCTGGGCCTTATCTTGGAACAGCTGTCTGAGAAATGTGGCGTCAGCCGCTCTATGCTATCGGAAATCGAAAGAGGCGAAAAGAATCCCACCATACAGTTGACGTGTCACATAGCCGAAGCTCTCGGTACTACAGTGTCCTACCTTCTCGGAGAGCAACAGACTCAGACGACTGTAGTTATACGTCGTGAACAGAGACTCGTCTATCGTGACGAATCATCCGGCTTTGAGCGCCATCCCTTATCTCCGAGTACCGGAACAACCGATATCGAATTTGTATTGAATGTTGTTGCACCGGGAAAAGAGTCCGGCGTGTTTCCGCCCCACAAATCCGGCGTAATAGAATTCATTGTGGTGGCCAAGGGCCAACTTCGTGTCATACTTGGAGCAGAGTCGTCGTGAGACTTGAGTGAGGGCGATTCCATGTACTTTGAAGCTCATCTTCCACATCGTTTCGTGAACATTGGTGAGGGAGCATGTGAGTATTACCTCGTCATCGATTCGCACAAGTCATGAACGGGACAGATATGTATCAGGCAGTATCCATGTGTTGATGTGGTGATGGCTTGCTCATGTGTCGACGAGAGACTAGCCACCCCACACCAGCAAGCAGTAACGGATACAGCATCGCCCATCCGCTTAATGGATATAAACCTGCACTAACCAAGAGAGGTATGAACGGTATGATTCGCTGTAACCACCCTTGGCCCTTCGACAGTTTCAGTGCGGATAACATGGCAATCCCGTACAACACCAAAAACAGCGTACTCGGCCACGTGATGAGCGTACCGAGGTCCACGTGCAGTACTGTGTAGATTGTAAGGACCACAGCAAAGTCCGCTCCAAGAGCCACTAGAGGGCCAGTTGGGGTGTTGTACCGCTTGTGTAACCTCCCGAGGAAGGATGGAAACACGCCAGCCCGTGCCTGGCTGTATACCATACGGGAAAATCCAGCGATGTTGCCATGTATGGCAACCATCGTGATGAGTAACGCCACACCTCCGGTGATCATAGAACCTGCCTGGCCTAGACCAATCCCCACAAGCTGGCTAAGCGGTGCCCCCCCTTCAACCGAACCATATGCGTGCGTACCAACGGTTACAATGGATAATGCTACGTAAAGTATGCCTACCAAAGTTGGTGCAAGAAGAAAGGTTCGCCTTAAATCCCGAGCTGGGTCTCGAAACTCCTCAGCCAGGTGTGCCACCATCTCCCAACCCACAAAGCACCAGAATATCTCCACTGCGGACGTGCCGACAGCGAGCCAACCGTGCAGCAAAACCGGATAGAAATTACGGATACGAATGTGGGGTCCCGCAGCAACAATCGCCGATACCATCAAAATTGCAATCATAAGCAAAATAAACACCTGTATCCACGATGCTACCTCGAGACCTCGACGATGGAGTGCCAAAGAAGCAAACAGCATAGTCGCAGCCAAAAAGGGGATGTTCCACTGCGGCAAGCCGAATGTACCTGCTACATAATTGGCACCGACCAACGCAATAATGGGTACGCCAATCGGAATCGTCCCCAGAAACAACCAGGCAGTGATATGACCTGCGGTTTGTCCAAATGCCAACCGGGCGTATTCGACGATGCCACCTGCGTGAGGGTATTTAACCCCAAGCCTTCCTAACGTCGTAGCAAGCGGGAATGCAAGCAAAGACATCAGGAGCCAAGAAAAGATGGAAGCCGGGCCGGCTTGCTGCGCCGTGATGGCCGGTAGGATAAGGACTCCGGAACCCAGGACGGCCCCAATCGCCATCGCCGTCCCCTCTACCCAAGTCAATGTTCGCTTCAATTGTGGTTCTGCCATTGAATGCACTCCTCTTCAGATTCCTTCCACATCAGGGTACACAGATGATAGTATCTTGTCATACGATAGTTTCGATAGTGATCATCGACAGGAATGATGGGAGTGGCGACCGTGGAACTCAAGCCTCTTCAGACCTTCAAGATTTTAGCAGATGAGCTCAATTTCACTCGAACTGCGGAACGTCTCAACTACGCTCAATCCAGTGTTACAGCACAGATTCAAGGACTGGAGCAAGAGTTAGGAGTACCTTTGTTTGAACGACTTGGCAGACGAATTCGTTTGACAGAAGCAGG
This sequence comes from Bacillota bacterium, assembly GCA_027336365.1. GTDB lineage: Bacteria > Bacillota > Bacilli > Alicyclobacillales > Alicyclobacillaceae > QXHL01. The sequence goes on from DAHWFY010000226.1 coordinate 2,226, forward strand.
TACTCGGCTGTTGCGTTATGCGGATGAGATCTTGCGCCTGACAGATGAGGCTCTTTTGGCCGTCCCTGGCCAAGAAGAACCAAGTGGGACTCTGACCATCGGAGCCGTTGAAAGCCTCTGTACATACCGTTTGGCTCCAATTTTGATGGAGACAAATGACAGCGAAATGGCATCACGGGGGAGTTCAAGCCTTGTCAGCATCATCAAACCGTCTGCTTGACAAAGGCCAATCCCCTGGGGCAAGTATCGTCGCCACACCCTTTTCATCCCGAGTAGACTGTAACATCGCTGGAGTTGAAAAGGAGGAAGTTGCTGATGTACGGAACTTTTGGAGGATACACTCGCTGGGCGGTCGTATTTCTCATCATCTTTGTCCTGTTCTTCCTGTTGGTACCCGGTTACTCTGGAGCAGCAGTCAACTGAAGTCATCAAATCTCGGAGCCTGCGCAGTTGATGAATTTTCGTCTGCATGAAAGTGAGCCCTGAGACCACCCCACACATATGAGCAGCGGGGTCCCTCCTCCACAGAGCCACGCTGCTCACATCGATTTTTTTATTGAGAAAAGGAGGACGGATATGGCCACTTATGCAGAATGTCAGCATCATATAGGCAACTGGGTGCAATTTCGCACACCCTGGGGCATGCACCAGGGTATCATTTCCGCCGTCAACCCTCGTGCCGTGTTGGTCCGCGTACCACGTCAGTATGCTCCCGCGTTAGCTTCCCACCAAGGAGCAGAACCATCCCTTAGCGATGAGCAGCGGTTGGACCTGGCTTTGACAGGAGGAGGATTTCCGGGATATCGGCGTGGTTTTGCTGGACCTGGTTACGCAGGTCGTGGTTGGGGATATCCAGGCTGGGGAGCCTGGGCAGGAGGATGGTGGCTCTGGTGGCTTGCATTCGCCACAATTTTCTTGTTAGCATTTCTGTTTTGAATATTTTAAATCATAGGCATGTTGTGTCTCAGCCCATGTTTACATCGAATGTTCGCCTGACATCCACTCAAAATGTTGCGTGACGCTGTTAACACCTCCCCATCTTTGCGCCGGTCGAGCGAAGATGGTCAATTTTCCAACCACAAATTGGTTGTCGCTGGGCTCACCCTGCTTGGACGGGGTGGGCCTTTACTGTGGTACGAAATAGTTGAATCCGCGCAGTTAAGCGAAATCACGAAGAGAGTGAAAGTCTGTCAATATCCGTTTATATATGGAAATAGTTCGCTAACCCTTTGCCCATTTTCATCCCTGGTGGTGGTCGTCGTCAGGCCATAGATGTTTCGGACGGTCTAATGCGCTTGTTTAATTGCAATCCGCATGAGGACATTGGCCGCAGCATCCATTCGATCTGCCGCATTGCTTAAATGACGATAGACCTCACGAATCTTAATCACATAATGCAAATCCTCCTCTTCGGACAGGCTTGCAATCGCTCTTCGATATATTCCCTCCATTTTGTTTTCGCATGACTTCACTCCCACGGCAACATCATTGGCTTCCCGAATGGATGAACCCAGCAGTTGCATCGCCTTGTCCAGCGATAACGTTCCCTGTTGCAACGTATCAATCATAGATAACAGGGTTTCATTCACAACAATCTGATAGATGAGTATCTCTTTAATAGTATTTTCTGCATAATCCACGATATCATCCAGAGCCCGAGAGAGATCATTAATGTCCTCGCGGTCAAAAGGAGTCACGAAGGTTTGCTGAAGTTGATCTAAAATCATAATTCGCAATCGGTCCCCGGCGTGTTCCAAATCGGAAGCCTGTTCAGCAATCACTTCCCGTTGCGCCCTCTGGCTTTCATCCACATACGATTGAAGCAACTCAACCATCTGCACCGCGACATGCGATTGTTCGGCAAGGACTTCATGAAAAGCACGCACCTGTCGCGACATCATAAAGATATCCTTCCAACCCATCTTAATCCCCCTCTTTATTTCAGTAATCGCGTACATTCCATCATGAGTCCACCTAGAACCATCGCCACAGGCATGGTCATCACCCAGACCCCCA
>DAHWFY010000227.1 GCA_027336365.1 Bacillota bacterium
GTACACCGCGGTGCGATTCTTCCCTTTCTGCTTGGCCCCCCAGTACATGGCAGAATCCGCCTTGAGCAACAAGTCCCGGTCGTTACTGCTATGCTCCGGATACGAGGCCACGCCAATGCTGACCGTGATGCCTTGCAGGTCATAGTCATCGTAGACCACCACATGTCTGGCCACCTCCGCCCGTAACTTTTCCATTCGATGTAGCGCAACCTGGAAATTGACAGGCAACAGGACGCCAAACTCTTCACCGCCGTAACGTGCGACGACTCCGTCTTCACCCAGAGTCTTTACCAACAGTTGAGCCAAAGAGGATAGTACTGCGTCTCCGGCCAAGTGCCCATAAGTGTCATTTAATTTCTTGAAAGAATCCACATCCACGACAGCCACGGACAGTTCGCCATGCTCTTGTGCCGCCTTTTTGACTGCCTGCTCCAACGCCACATAAAAATAGCGATAATTGTACAGGTTAGTTGCCGGATCTCGGAAAGACTGTTGCTGCAAGGTTTGATATAATTTTGCATTTTCAAACACCACTGCTACCTGGCTGGCCAATGTGTGCACATAACCAAGGGTGTCATGGAAGGCGTGGGTCCGCAGACCATATAAAACCAAGACGCCTCCTAATCTACCATGGCTGTACATCGGAAATACTGCCATGCTGCGGTAAGTGGGCACCTGTGCAGGATTCCAGAGTACCCGCTCATCCCGCAAGGTGTTGACAATGTACTGCCATTTTCGTGATTCCACAATATCCCATATGGCCCCACCACCGCTACGGGGCAAAGTGCACGGGGAAGAGGTGGCTGCAACCCGTTCTGGTGTCACGTGCAGAGGCGAAAGGGTATCTGATGCCTCGTCGTAGACGTACACGGCTACTGCGTCCGCAAAGGTCAAGTCCATGGCAGCCCGAGCCACACCGCTACTGATGGCATCAAGTTCAAACTCGCCAAACAGGGCCGTGGTAGCCGCCAGAACTTGTTGAAGTCCCTTGGTACGACTGTACATGCGAAAAATCAAACTGATGACGATTGCAGGGAAAATTACGACGGGAGCCAAGTAGGGATGTTCCGGCAAGGCAACGGTCAATAAAAAAGCCACGGGAACGCTTACTGAGTGATGAATTCCATCGCCGAACAGAAACTTAACGACATCTTGTCCTGCAAAGGTGCCACGTAACAAGTGCAGGAGGTGAACAGACATGTGGTTCAAGACCATAAAAATCCCGTCGGCCACCATCACCGCCACAAGTAAGCGCCAACTCCAAGATGGAATTCCACTCACCGACCGCACCCCAAACTGGGAGTACACAAGTCCCATCCCCAAGGCGCTCCAACTATACTGCCCCACATTAAACAGCCACGTTGACCAAGCCGTAACCCTGGGACGCAACAGCGGCGCAATCAACGCAGTCCATAACAATAACCAGACGGCCACTGCTGGACCATAGGCCATCATGGCTCCCAGAGGTATGACCATAACTAAAGAACCTTGGGCCTTTCCCACGGGAATAGGAACATACTCCAAGGCCACAGAAAAGACCAGCAGAATGACCGCAATCCACACCGTCACACCAGGCCAGTGAGGAAATACTGCAATAACGGCCAAAATCCCAGAGACCCCTACACACCATTCGAACCAGGTAGCCCTTTGCACATCGGCCATGCGCGTTCATATCACCCTTTAGTGACGGACAACTCTCCATAATGACGACCGCTCCGTCGCGGTGAATGGCACCTACCCCGAGTCTTCCCGAAGGATTTCTCATATATTTCTATTTAGTCTATGATAACACATCATTGCACAATTCCCCATTGACATATTCCCATCGGACGAACCATAAGAATTCTCATAAGAACGGGCTCGAAAAGAAGAAACACTTGACGAAAACGTATAACGAAACAGCACTGAGGAAAGAGGGAAAATGTGACCGTGAAAACCACCCTAACTCCGCGCCTGCAAGCCATGCAAAGATTCCCGATTCTATACGGTTTAGCCTGGGCACTTCTGTGGTCCATTGTGGGCATTTTAGGGGTTGCCCTATGGACCCACCTGACCGTAATGACTCCAGTCAAGGTGGTGACAGGGGCGTACGTGGTGCACTGTGTATCCGCCATCCTCGGCGGCTTCGTTGCCAGTCGAGCCGCCGGTAAGCGGGGTTGGTTTCAAGGCGGTATGGTTGGACTGCTGTACGCCCTAGTGATGCTTCTGCTCAGTCTGGTGGTTTACAACGCTTTTCCCACCGATGCCAGTGGCCTATTCCGCGTCCTATTACTTACTTTAATGGGCGCATTCGCTGGAGTATTAGGCGTCAATGCCCGGGGAGACGCGTAAAATGTGTCTTCAAAGACCTACTTTTTGCAATTTCCGTTTGTCCTCATTCGCCCATCAGGAGTCCTCCCGATTCTCCTCTTCCTCAGTGGAAGGGTCTTCCACCGTGGACTCCTGTGGCAGCACACGCACTACCGCTCGTAAATCCATTTCCACCACCGTACCGGGGGCAATTTCCACCTGTAGGGTGTTGTCTCCCATCTCCACCACCTCACCATAGATCCCAGATGTGGTGACGACTCGAGAGCCGGATCGCAGTTGTTTCATCATATTTGCGCGATTCTTTTGCTGACGTCGTTGAGGCAAAATCATCAATGCATAAAAAACCCCCAAAATCACCACAATAAGTAGAATGTTTCCCAAACTCACACGTCCTCTCCGGTGTTTCCACCATTATACCCATATTCACGGTAAAATTCCTGCTTGTACGTGGAAAAATTGCCTTGCTCCAATGAAGAACGAATATTTTTCATCAAAGTCAGCAGAAAGTAGACGTTGTGATAAGTCGTCAGACGAATTCCCAGGATTTCTTCAGCTTTGAGCAAGTGGCGGATATAGGCCCGGGAAAAATTGTGGCAGACCTTGCAGTCACACTGTTCATCCAGTGGCCGCCAGTCCTCACTGAACGTTGCATTGCGTATCACAACCTTACCTCGGCTGGTCAGCACCGTGCCATTTCGAGCAATGCGGGTGGGCAATACGCAATCAAACATGTCTACTCCCCGCTCCACCCCTTCAAACAGGTCATCTGGAGCACCCACTCCCATCAGATAACGGGGCTTGTCCGCCGGTAGAAGGGGAGTGGTGTATGCTAGCGTTTCGTACATTAGAGGTTTCGGTTCGCCCACACTCAGCCCCCCTACCGCGTACCCTGGAAAATCCATGTCCACCAGCGCGGCGGCGGCCTCTCGGCGCAAGGCTAGGTCTGTCCCTCCTTGCACAATTCCAAACAACGCGCGTTCCTCGGAATAGCGATGTGCCGTTTTGCACCTTTGCGCCCAGGCCAAGGTTCTGCGCAACGAGTTCTTAAGATATGCAGGTTCCGCAGGATATGGGGGACATTCGTCGAAAGCCATGATGATATCCGCACCCAATGCATTTTCGATTTCCATCACTCGCTCTGGTGTAAACAACTGTGGGCTTCCGTCCAAATGAGAGCGAAACTGCACCCCATCATCGGATATTTTGCGCAGATCCGCCAAACTGAACACCTGAAACCCACCACTATCGGTGAGCAGGCCCCCCTGCCAAGACATGAATTTGTGCAATCCACCAGCACGGGCCACCAAGCTCTCTCCCGGACGCAGGTGCAGATGATAAGTGTTGGCCAGAATCATCCCAGCCCCCAACTCCGCCAGTTCCCAAGGAGCCATGGTTTTCACCGTGGCCTGAGTACCCACGGGCATGAACACTGGAGTTTCAATGGTGCCATGTGGAGTGTGCAACCGCCCACGCCGGGCCAGAGAGCCTGCATCCCGCTGCAGCAGTTCATACCAGACCGGTGGTTTACTCAACGACTGTCAACCTTCTTTCGATGAACATGGCATCGCCAAAACTGAAGAAGCGGTAACGTTGAGCTACGGCCTCACGATAAACCCGGCGAGTGAACTGAACCCCCATCACAGCAGCAACAAGCATGATGAGCGTAGATTTGGGTAAATGGAAATTCGTAATTAACCCGTCAATCACGCGAAAGGAATAACCGGGATAAATGAAGATCCCCGTCTCCCCTCGCCCGGGTTGCACCTTTCCATCCTCCCCGATGGCACTCTCCAAAGTACGCAGGGCGGTGGTTCCCACTGCAATCACCCGTCGCCCCTGAACCTTCGCTCGGTTGATTCTATCCGCCGTCTTGGCAGTGATATCATAGATTTCCCTGTGCATTACGTGGTCTTCCACAAG
>DAHWFY010000228.1 GCA_027336365.1 Bacillota bacterium
ATGCTAATATTCTATTTATTGTTACATAAAGAAATGAATTGGCACTTGGAATTCGTTTTGTCTCCCAGTCTCGCCTTGTCGATCTATAGCTAAGATAGATCCGCAATGAGGGATTGCGACCTACCATTAAAAAAGTAAGGGAGAAATAAATTGGATAAAATAGGATATTTCTCCAAACAACCAAAAGATATTTTGGAGGGATTTCGTCGACGCCTAGTACTATTTTCGCTGTTGTGGGGACCTGGCCTCATTGTGATGCTTGCTGATACCGATGCAGGGAGTTTGATCACAGCGGCTCAATCCGGTGCACAATGGGGATATCATATGGTCCTTCCTCAGATTGTCCTTATGCCTATCCTCTATTTCATTCAAGAGATCACCGTTCGTCTTGGTATTGTGACGAGTGAAGGGCATGGAGCTTTAATTCGCACCTATTTTGGTCGGGGTTGGGCCTATCTTTCTGGGAGTACACTCCTGCTCTCTGCGATAGGTGCCCTCATTACTGAATTCAGTGGAGTGGCTGGCGTGGGTGCATTGCTTGGCATTCCGCCGTGGATCAGTGTCAGCGCGGCCGCTGGCGTCCTGATTCTGATTGGACTGTCCGGGAGTTATGCGCGCGTCGAACGCATTGGAATCCTGTTTGGCCTCCTGGAACTGGTCTATCTGGGACTCGCCTTGGGTGTGCATCCCTATCCCCATCATGCGATGGTTGCTTTGTTAAACCTGCCTTGGACCAACTCCGGCTACTTAATGCTGTTGGCCGCAAATGTGGGGGCCGTCATCATGCCTTGGATGATCTTTTATCAACAAGGCGCCGTGATTGACAAAGGGTTGCATCACTATCCAGCATCTTCTCTTCGTCACGCCCGTAAAGATACGGCAGTAGGAGCCGTGATCACTCAAACTGTAATGTTAGCTATGGTGGTTCTGGTCGCTGCAACGGTAGGACAAACACACCCGAACGCGCCCTTGAATACAGTGCAACAGATTGCCCAAGCTCTCATCCCATTTTTAGGTGGGACGCTTGGACGACTTGTATTTGGACTAGGAATGATTGGAGCGAGTATGGTGGCCGCCTTGGTGGTTTCTGTGGCTGGAGCTTGGGGAATGGGTGAGGTTTTTGGTTTTTCTCATAGTCTCAACGATTCGGTACGACAATCTCCTCTCTTTTACTCCCTCTATACGGCCGCCCACGTCATAGGAGTATTCCTTGTCTTGTTCAGTCGTAATTTGGTAACGTTGACAGTTGACGTTGAAATCATGAATGCCATGCTTCTACCCCTTGTCTTGGGCTTTCTTCTCGTTTTAGAAGCACGTGTATTACCTCCCCAATGGCGGATGCATGGAGTGTACCGCTATCTTGTGTGGAGTCTTAGTGCTTTGGTAATCGGCTTTGGACTGTTTACCATCGTCACATCAATTTAACAACCTACTCCCCTTCCCAGATATTTCCTACCTAAAGAAGGGGAATGCACAGACAAGTTGTTGACTGAAGATCTCTCTAAATTGCTCTGTTAGAACCGATGCCACAATTGAACGATGCCCAGTGTAGCGGGTAAGTCGGGTGTTAAATAGGGATTGCTTTATTTCACGAAATAAGTCAGAATAATACCATAATATACAAATAATATTGCATTTGTATTCGCTAATATAAACCCGAAATATTCATGGCGGTGTAAGCAGAGTAACAGAAATGGATGAGATAGGGATTTACTGGCGAAGAGCGGTCGAGATTCGGCACTCTTTCGTTCTGAGGGTTGCCATGCGATGCCACGCTTGCTCCGGGAGTCACAATATGGATGAATACGAATAGAGATGAGGGCGCAGTTCCCCATTGGTTGCGACTGGCGATTTCAAATAGTTAGGTTTGAATGTCATCGTATCAAGTGAATTTGGGTATTCGATTCACGTTGTGAAGTGTCTGAATGAATTCCTTTCGATATACGCATGAACTGCACAGTTTCCATGTCCAGTATTGTCCAAAATATACCAGCTTCCCCGCGATTTTAACCAATTGATTACGCAGTGTTTCCATCCGACTTGATTTCATCTTCTCCGGCAGACATAACCGACGAAACCAGTTGTTGAAGTTATAGGCGATCATTCGACTTGAGGTGGATGACGTACTTATGCTCCTTGGCTTCTATCAGATCAAATAGGTCAGGATCCGCAAAACCTTTTTGGGTCATCGCTGCATTTTTCTTCGGATGGATTCCAGCCATCATTCTTTTGGCCCTGTCTGGCTTTTAAAATACCCCAAGGCCTGCACTTACCTTCAAACTCAGCCACCACTTCATCCTCTAGAACAGATTCTTCCAACCGCTTAGAACTTTACCTATTGAAACCCAGAAAATCAAAAAAGCGATTGTAAAAATCGCACATATCCATTAAATTAGCAGTAGTAGATTGTATGACTTCAGACGTCTGATAAAGGAGGTAATGGATGCCCTATTGACTCACATTCATTTTTTGGCCTGCACTGTTGCTTAACCGTTTGACTGGTGTCCTTAGACAACTTCTGTACGAGAAACACGATTGAAATATCCTGAAAGCAGGTGAAGCAATGAGTAAACCGGTAACACCCACTCCTAGCGAACACTGGACGCGGACGGATAGCTTGGCGTTTTGGTCTTTTGGATTAGGAATGCTCTTAGAGAACTACGTTTTTAGCATGTCCAGCATCGCCACAGGCTGGGTATCTATGCCCAAGTCCCTACAGTCTCTCTTGCTGGCTTGGTCTCCAATTTGGTTAATCATTGGCATTGCCGTAGCGGGCCCCCTGTCAGACCGAATGGGACGTAAAAACACTTTTTATCTGACGATGTCCTTGTACGGTGTGGGCGCGATTGGCCTTGTTTTCAGCAATACGTATGCCTCCATTCTTATTTTCTTAGCCCTGATGTTGTTTGCTGCTGGAGGTGAGATGAACACCATTATGGCGGCATCCCACGAAGTCATGCCCCATAAGCACCGCAGTAAAACCATGTTTATGGAACTGAATTTCATCAATCTCGGTGGCGTTCTGCTGGCCGTGGTGTCCTTATTCAGTGTATCCAATTCTGTAGGCTTCCAACGTGGCATGGTCGCCGTCGCCTTTCTCGTGGTACTGGCGATTCTCTTCATCATGCGTAAAAACACACCCGAGTCTATCCGCTGGTTAGAACAACGCGGGTTGACCGCACAGGCACAGGCGGAAATCGCGAAATATTATGGTGAAACGGAATACCAGGCCCGTCAACAAGCCGCGCAACTGGCCACAGAGGCCGCTGAGCGTTCGCAGCAAACGCGCAAACGCAATCCCAGCACAGTCCTTAAATTGTTTGTCACCATTACCATTTCATTTGCCGGGTCTGCCGGCTTTGGCCTGATGACCTACGTCTTAGGACCCAGTTACTTTAAATCTCTCAATGCCTGGATTATTCTCGTAGCCACTGGTGTGGGATTTGTTTCCGGGTTCCTTGGATTGCTGGCAGACCGGTGGAGCCGCAAAGACCTGTTGCTTATCGGCTATGGCGGCACGTTCATCATGACCCTTATTATTTACCTGACGGTGAGTGGCTGGACAAAAGACCTGGCCCTATTTTGGGTCCTGCTGGTTGCCCTCAACTTGTTTGTGAATATAGGATATCTAACAGAAGACACCTTAAAGGCGGAAATTTGGCCAACCAAGGTACGGGGTACCCTGACCGCCATCGTCCGCTTTGTCAGCATTGGAATGTATGTGGTAACAATTTACATGACACAACACTACAGCCTATCCCAATACATGCTCTTTAACCTGGTGGTTTGGGCCATTGGCCTGGCAGGCGCTTTGGTTTGGTACTGGGGTGGAATTGAAACCGGAAGAGGGACAAGCTTGGACACCGCGTCAGGCGAGGTCTCTCAATAAGAAGGTCTCTAACCAGTCAGCCTGCAGGTATGCGGGGTGAGGACTTGTCCTCACCCTATCCAATGGGTGAACCACGAATTTTCTTACTATCCCAGTAAAGGCAGTTGCGTGGATTTACATCCCCTGCTGGTGCCGCTAACAGCGGCATGGCGGTCTATCCTGGTTCGATACGCACGTCACCAACGCCATGGCAGAGAGTCTCAACAATCTTATTCAGGATGCCAAACGAAGAGCGAAAGGTTTCCGTAACATAGAGAATTTCATTACAACTATCTATCTATGGTTGG
>DAHWFY010000229.1 GCA_027336365.1 Bacillota bacterium
CTTTTTTGCATTTTCATCCATGATTCCGTTGCTGCTTCTGATAATTTACGTCGCCTCTTTCTTAATCCCACCCGCTCCATTGGAACACTTCATGTCTCAACTGCTGCAATCATATATGCCGGCCATTCCTGGTTCGCCAGACGCCCAAGCCATCAATGTGATTCGTCTGCATAGGGTCGGAGCCCAAGTTGGAGCGGTGGGAGTATTGGGCGTACTGTGGACTACAGCAGGTGGATTTGTCTCCCTCGAACAAATTTTCGACACCATTGCTGGAATTCGCCACCGTCGGTCTTTTATTTTTCAATATCTCATTGGTTTTGCCATGTTAGGTCTATTGTTACTGCTTACGATAGCGGCAACTTTAATCACCATGATCTCGCCGGAGTGGGTGAACCGACTGCTCGGATTTCACCAAGCTCACTGGGGTTTTCTGGCCCATGGCTTCTCCTTATTCACTTTTGCTCTGTTGATGTTTGTTACCTGTTATTTCACTTACCGTTTTCTCACATCCCGGCCTTTGCCCCCACGGTCCTCCTTGTTCGGTGCTCTTTTGGCCACAGCCGGAATTTACGTCTCACGAATGGCATTCGTACTCTACACCAAGCACCTGGGCCTCTATGAACTGATGTATGGTGCTCTCACCTTCATCACTCTGGTGGCATTTTGGATATATATCGTGAGTGTTATTTTATTACTGGGTTTAGCCTTGGCCGTAAAACTGCGTTTACCAAACGATGAGCCTGACACAGCAGGTCAGACCTCAGGAGCCCGGTTGCGGGCGACCACTGGAGAATGGGACCAAAATCGCCACATCACCAGGACCAAAAACCCAACATAGGCGACAACTTGAAAGCTGGTGGGTTGGTCGGCATAGCCAAAAAAGGAGTGCAAGATATCCCCCAAGGTGCTGTTCTGACTGAACACGTGGGCAGTGCTCCAAAGGGCGTGCTGCGAGGGTAACCAACCGAGTTCTTGAAAGTTCTGCACTGCATCCGCCAAGAGTCCGGCGGCAAACAACATCAACAAACTGCCCATCACCTGGAAAAAATACTTGAGATTAATTCCCTTGCCAAGAACGTAAACGACGTAACTCAGCCCACCCCCTGCAACCACTCCCAGCAGCCCGCCAAGAGTCAAGCTAAAGGGATTGGTTTGAAAGGCGATAGCAATCATAAAGACAACCGTTTCCAGCCCCTCCCGTCCCACGGTGATGAACGCCATCACTGTGATGGCCAAAAAGGACCCCGTATTCAAAGCCGACTCCATTCGGGCGTGTAACTCCTGTTTCAGTCCCCTGGACTGCTTTTTCATCCACAGTGTCATATAGGTCAAAACACCACTTGCAAGTACATAGGTAATCCCCTCAATCATCGTTTGCAGATGGGATCCATCGTAGTTGCGCAACGTAACAAACACCACACTCCCACTTACCAGAGCCACAACTATGGCGGCACCCATCCCCAGCCACACATCACGAAATCGGTCGCGTCGACCGATTTGCTTAAGATAGGCCAACATGATGGAGCAAATCATTAAGGCTTCAAAAGACTCACGAAAAAATATCAGAAATGAGGCCAGCATCAACCATTCCACCCTTAAACAAGACTATTTTAGTCATGTATATACCTCGAATTCTATGATTAATATCGTCTAACGTCAATTATTAGATTATCCTATCCAGTAAATACACTCACATGTATTTACCTTCCCTGCTGGTGCCGCTAACAGCGGCATGAGGGTCTATCTGCCTTTCCCGACAACGTTATAGAAGTCATTGCGGCAGCAAAACCTCAACTTTTATCCCATCGCTAACCACAGCTTCTGTGGCCATATTCACAAACAATCCCGTTTCCACGACTCCGGGAAGTAACTTCAACTGCTGGTGAAGTCCCATCGGGTCTGCAATATCTCCACAAAAGCAGTCGAGAACGTAATTGCCGTTGTCGGTCACAAAAGGCGTCCCGTCCTGTTCGCGTAAATGTGGCCTGCACCCACAGTGTTCTACTCGACGTGCCGTGGTCTGCCAGGCAAAAGGAACAACTTCCACGGGCAGTGGAAACTTACCGAGCACGGAAACTCGTTTGGAGCTGTCCACTACGACGATGAACTTCCGCGCAGCAACAGCAACCAATTTTTCCCTCATCAAGGCCCCTCCGCCACCCTTAATCAATTGCAAATGGTCGTCCATCTCATCTGCTCCATCAATATCTAAATCCAGCGAATGCACGTCTGCAAAAGTGACCAGCGGAATCCCCACCTTGCGAGCCAATTGCGCGGTCTGTTCTGACGTGGGTAGCCCTCGCAGACGCAGGCCCTGGGAAACGCGAGATGCTAAACTCTGGATAACCCAATAAGCGGTCGATCCCGTGCCAAGCCCCACCGTCATACCGTCTTCCACAAACTCTGCCGCCCGTTTCCCAGCTAATTCTTTGGCGCGAGCCACGTCACGAATTTTTTTCGAGCTGTCATTGTCTGCACGTTCCCGTCCGCCGTCATCCATCATTCCACAACCTCCCGTCTGGTTCATGGCCTCACCTCAATGCACCTATTTTGAACCTGTTCACTCCTCCAACTTGTACAGTTGCACCCGTCGACCATGATAGGTCACATCTCGTTCATACACCATGCCTATCTTCCTGGCCACTGACTTAGACGCTTGATTCCCCTGCTGAATCAGTGCAATCACCCTGAACAGATGGAGTTCTTGGAAGGCATAGTCTCGAAACCGTGTGGCTGCTTCGGTGGCAAGTCCCCATCCCCAGTACTGCTGAGCAAGCCAGTAGCCAATCTCCGTTTCTACCCTTCCCTCCACAGTTTGCTGAACCAGACCCGCTTGCCCTACCAGTCTCTGCTGCTGCATGTGCCAAATGGCCATCAGGCCAAATCCCTGAGAATATCCAGCAATGATCCGCTGCAAACGCTGATATGCCTCCTGACGAGATTTCGGCTTCCCATCTCCGATGTAGCGGACAACCTCCGGATTGGCCCAAAGAGAAGCATAAAAATCCAGGTCCGCCGAGGTATATGGACGAAACCACAGGCGTTGGCTTTCTAATCCCACAATTCCCATGGACGTCCCCCACCTTCAGGCATGTAAAGGCCGATGCCCCAAGGCATCGGCTGATATTTTATCACAATACTCCTCTAAATTCTCCTGCGTTCTGCAAATCAAAACATGCTCGTCACATGCTCGTCGAAACACGCGGCTAGCCACGAGTCTCCATATCCTCCACAGCCTGAAACTCGTAATCCTCCAGGTTATCTTGCAGAGGTAAGAGCAACACCATGTACTTGTCCGCACTGGGTCCTAACTGGTCTCGCAACGACTGAGCTAGCTCCATACCGGCCTCGTGATTGTTTGTACGAAAAACCAAAAGGTGGAGGTCCTCCATTCGATGTTCCATGAAACTTTCGCCCAGCATGTGTAAACGATTACCCTCCACCTTAGAAATTCGGAGACGGCTTCCCTGGCGGCGGGTCATGAGCACAAACGCCACATCCACCTCCACGAGGTCTCGGTCTTCTTGTAAAGACATATGCAACCTACGAGCGGACACTGGAATGGATTCAAATTTCGCCCTCAGCTCTCGCCAAAAAGTGTGAGTCTGCTCACGAGTGAGATGAACCTGTTTCTCATCATCTCCCGTTGTTCTCCAAGAAATGAAACCTGTATGCATCTCTAACGCCAATAAATGAGTCACTGCCGAAACCGGAACACTGGGAACATGTCGACTGATCCACTGTAAGGCCTCTTCTCGTGTGACCGAATGCATCAACTCCGCCATTCCGGACAACCCCTTTGTGGCGAACTGGACCTGTGCATCATCCTGTACCCCTGAAACCATTCCAAATCCCATTTGGCGAGAACCACAACGTTTAGGCATGCAATCGCGTTTATCAGAGGGACCTCCGCAGGGATTCATCACAGGCCCGTACTAGACAGCAGGCCTGTACGACCTGTGTCATGACATCAAGTATAACGAATTATGGTCATCCCTTCCTCAACCAGGTTCCATCATTCCGTACATTTTCATGACAACAACAGCCCCAGGCCGCCTTTCCCTAGGGCTGTTGTTGTCCCCTTATTTTATCCAGTAAATACAGTTGCGTGGATTTACATCCCTTTCTGGTGCCGCTAACAGCGGCATGAGGGCTTATCCCCGCCCAC
>DAHWFY010000022.1 GCA_027336365.1 Bacillota bacterium
GAAAGCCATTTCCGACGAGTCCACCTCGTGATACGAGCCATCGTACAGAGTCACCTTCACGTCGAGCACGGGGTATCCCGCCAGTATTCCTGTCTGCATTGCCTCGCGAATACCCTCATCAACCGCCGGAATGTACTCCCTTGGAATCGCACCACCGACAACTTTATTTTCAAAAACATACCCAGACCCTCGTTCCAAGGGTTCCAGGATGATTTTGACATGCCCATACTGGCCACGACCACCCGATTGACGAATAAACTTGCCCTCTTGATCCGCACGCTTCGAAATCGTTTCCTTGTACGCCACTTGCGGCTTACCCGTGTTACACTCCACCTTAAACTCACGGCGCAAGCGATCCACAATGATCTCAAGGTGCAATTCGCCCATCCCAGAAATGATGGTCTGGCCCGTTTCCTGGTCCGTAAAAGTCTTAAAAGTTGGATCTTCCTCAGTAAGTTTGGCCAGCGCAACACCCAGTTTGTCCTGGTCTGCCTTTGACTTCGGTTCGACGGAAACGGAGATTACAGGGTCCGGAAACTCCATGGACTCCAGGACAACTGCATCCTTTTCATCACATAGCGTGTCTCCGGTCGTAGTATCCTTTAATCCCACCGCCGCCGCAATGTCTCCAGCATAGACCATTTCCACCTCTTCCCGGTGGTTTGCATGCATAAACATCACTCGGCCAATGCGCTCCCGCTTTCCCTTATTAGAGTTCAGCACATAGGAACCAGCAGCCAATGTACCGGAATAGACGCGAAAAAACGACAACTTGCCCACGAAAGGATCCGCCATAATCTTAAAAGCCAAGGCAGCAAACGGCTCCTCATCAGAGGCATGGCGTGCCGTCTCCTCACCCTCTATAGTGGAACCCTTGATGGCCGGAATATCGAGAGGTGAAGGTAGGTAGTCGACCACCGCATCAAGCATGGGTTGCACACCCTTGTTGCGATAGGACGACCCACACAGGACCGGGAAAAGTGCATTTGAGACAGTTCCCTTGCGGATGGCGCGTTTCAGCTCTTCAGCGGAGATTTCCTCGCCCTCGAGGTATTTCATCATCAAGTCCTCGTCCACCTCTGCGGCGGCCTCAATCAACTTGTTGTGATGCTCCTCAGCCATGGCGTTGAGCTCCTGCGGAATATCCATGTCTTCCGCACGCGTACCCAAGTCATCCGTGTAGATGTGGGCCGTCATAGTGACCAAATCTACCATCCCTTGAAAAGTATCTTCCGCCCCAATCGGTAACTGAATCGGCACCGCATTGGCGCCTAACCGAGTACGCATTTGTTCCACTGCTGCCAGAAAATCCGCGCCAACAATGTCCATTTTGTTGACATACGCAATACGCGGTACATTATATTTGTCCGCTTGTCGCCAAACGGTTTCTGACTGGGGTTCCACTCCTTGCTTTGCGTCAAAAACACCCACTGCTCCGTCCAGGACGCGCAGCGACCGCTCCACCTCAACGGTAAAGTCGACGTGACCAGGCGTATCAATAATGTTGATACGATAACCCTTCCACTGAGCCGTCGTTGCAGCTGAAGTAATGGTGATGCCCCGCTCCTGTTCTTGCGCCATCCAATCCATGGTAGCAGCGCCCTCATGGACCTCGCCAATCTTGTGAACTCTACCGGTGTAAAACAGCACCCGTTCCGTTGTAGTTGTTTTCCCGGCGTCAATGTGCGCGATGATTCCGATATTGCGAGTATTTTCTAGTGAGAACTGACGCGGCAAGATACACCCTCCTTTCTAAACTTGATGCAGGTGCGGGTCTCCCGCTGATGACTGACTTCAAAATCTCTTACAGTTACAAACTACCAGCGATAGTGAGCAAATGCCTTGTTGGCCTCTGCCATCCGGTGGGTGTCTTCCTTTTTCTTCACGGCTCCGCCAGTGTTATTGGCGGCGTCCAAAAGTTCGGCGGCCAATTTTTCAATCATGGTCTTTTCATTACGCAGGCGGGAATAGTTCACCAGCCACCGCAACCCCAGTGTCACCCGCCTGTCGGTACGGACCTCAATGGGCACTTGATAGTTAGATCCACCCACCCGACGAGCCTTGACTTCCAACACAGGCATCACATTACGCAATGCATCTTCATAGACATCCATGGGACCCCGCCCACTACGTTGCTGTACCAACTCGAAAGCAGAATAGACAATGCTCTGAGCAATGCCCTTTTTTCCGTCCAACATGACCTTGTTAATCAAGCGACTCACCAGTTCATTACCATAAACAGGGTCCGGAGTCACCTCTCGCTTCGGAACCGGTCCTTTTCGCGGCACGAGTCACACCTCCTGATTATCAAATTCTATTTGACCGTTAAGCCTTTTTTTTCGCACGCTTTGCACCATACTTAGATCTTCCCTGCTGCCTGTCCTTGACACCCGCCGAATCCAACGCACCGCGAATAATGTGATAACGGACGCCAGGCAGGTCCTTGACGCGCCCGCCGCGAACGAGAACCACAGAGTGTTCTTGCAGATTGTGGCCAATCCCCGGAATGTATGCCGTGACCTCAATGCCATTGGTCAAACGGACACGCGCGTACTTACGCAACGCGGAGTTTGGTTTTTTCGGCGTCATAGTGCCTACGCGGGTACATACACCCCGTTTTTGCGGAGATGGCAACGAGGTTTCTTCCTTCGCAAAGCTGTTGTATCCCTTTTGTAGTGCTGGTGCCGTCGATTTTTTCCCTTGTGGCTTACGCCCCTTACGGACAAGCTGATTCATTGTCGGCATCAGCGCACCTCCTCTCAATACTTTAACTCCAGTGCCACAACATTCCAGCGAACGAGGTGGCTCCCTTTCAAGCCCACAGAGCCTGGCGGTTCATTTTTGCACAACAAAACTCCGCACTCCGGCGGCGCGACGATACGCCGAAGCCGGCATGGCCATCCGTTCCGTCAGTCTTCAATCACGGCAGCGGTTGCCGCGCCTACCTCAATTCCACACGCTTTGCCGAGCAACTTCATGTTGTCCACCCACAGGACGGAGACCCCTTTTTCCTGCGCGAGGGAAATCACCGGTGCAATCACATGCTGATCTGCGTCTCTCGCGACATAGACCTCCTTGGCTGCGGACTGCTGCAGAGCCTTCGCAGTCTGATTGGTGCCTATGGTCCGTTTTTTCGCCCGGCGGATGCGATCAAGAATCATTACACACCCTCCCCAGGTACACGCGCCATATGGCGCAAGGCACACTCACAGATTCTATCATTTCCATTTGTGGACTGTCAACTTATGACTGGACAAGACAAAGTCCCCGGAAAACCGGTTCTATGGCGGGACGTCCATATTCAAGAACGTCCCGCCACCCTGTTGTAACCCACATCACTTGTTGACAGGCACTTGAACTACCGTCTCCTGATTCTCTAAAACATCCTCAACTTCCTGCTGACCAACGCCTTCCAACTCGATATGCCGGTAACGCATCATGCCTGTGCCCGCTGGAATCAATTTGCCAATAATGACATTCTCCTTGAGGCCAAGCAAGGGATCTATTTTGCCTTTGATTGCAGCCTCGGTTAAAACCCGTGTGGTCTCCTGAAAAGAGGCAGCAGATAGGAACGAATCGGTCTCCAAGGAGGCCTTGGTAATGCCTAACAGAGCTGGTCGAGCAACCGCAGGTTCTTTACCTGCCATCAGAACCTTACGATTCGCTTCTTCATAGTCAAACAAATCTGCATACGTACCCGGCAACAGATCCGTGTCCCCAGCGTCCAAAATGCGCACTTTGCGCAACATCTGGCGAACCATGACTTCCACGTGCTTGTCATTAATATCTACACCCTGTAGCCGATACACTCTTTGCACTTCACGCAACAAATAGTTTTGGACACCCTGCAACCCCTTGACTCGCAGCATTTCCTTCGGGTCCACAGAACCCTCAGTCAGTTCATCACCAGCAGATACCTTGTGACCAGCGGCAACACGGATTCGAGACCCATATGGAATCGCGTAGACCTTGGTCTCACTCTCCCCAGCCACCTCAACCTCTCGTTTATCCTTGGCTTCCCGAATTTCACCAATCACCCCGTCCAGTTCTGTAATGACCGCTTGCCCTTTCGGATTTCTCGCCTCAAACAGTTCTTGCACACGCGGCAAGCCTTGGGTGATGTCATCCCCGGCTACCCCCCCGGTGTGGAACGTACGCATGGTCAACTGCGTACCTGGTTCACCAATGGACTGAGCGGCAATGATGCCTACCGCCTCACCAATCTCCACTCGTTTTCCGGTAGCCAAGTTACGCCCATAGCATTGGACACACACTCCATGGTGTGTCCGACAAGTCAACACGGAACGAATGAAAACCCGCTTGATACCCGCCTCCACAATGTGCGAAGCGGCTTGGGCATCGATGAGTTGGTTCTTGCCTACAATCAGTTCCCCGCTTTCCGGGTCATAAACGTCTTGAAAGGCAATTCTACCTTCGAGACGGTCGTACAAATCTTCAATCACTTCTCGACCATCACGAATCTCCGCCACCCACAGCCCCTTGTCCGTACCACAATCCTCTTGACGAACAATGGTATCCTGGGCCACATCCACTAATCTCCGAGTAAGGTACCCCGAATCGGCCGTCCGCAGGGCCGTATCCGCCAGACCCTTGCGGGCACCATGCGTGGAAATAAAGTACTCTAATACGGTCAGTCCTTCACGGAAGTTAGACTTAATAGGCAACTGAATGATTTGCCCGGATGGATTGGCCATTAACCCACGCATCCCAGCTAGCTGCGTGATCTGAGACTGACTGCCGCGAGCTCCGGATGATGCCATCATATAGATGGGGTTCATTTCATCCATGCTTTGCATCAGAGTATCCGATAGGTTTTCTTTAGCCTCACTCCAAATTTGGCTGAAAGATACGTACTTTTCTTCTTCAGTAATCAGACCCCTACGATACTGCTGCACCAACTTGTGGTCTTTTTGATCCGCCTCGTTCAGAATTTGCGCCTTTTCTTCCGGCACAATGATATCCGCTACAGAAATGGTAATACCTGCTTGACAAGAATAGTGAAACCCTAGCTTTTTCACTCTGTCCAGGATTTCTGCGGTTTTCGTGGTGCCATAGCGACGAAAGCATTCGCCGAGAATATTCCCCAGGTCCTTTTTAATGATGGCCTTAGGAATCTTCCGATTGAGAATAAGTTTACGCATATTGACACCGCGTTCGAGTATGAAGGTTTCATCCGGACTCACGGTCAAATTGGACCTAGCCCCAGAGTGCAGGTAGGGAAAATCAGCAGGAAAAATCTCATTAAACAACAATTTTCCTGGCGTCGTAATCAGCATTCCACGCTTTTGTTCAGGTGTAAGATGGGTCTTCTGCAACGTGCGAGCAGGCAGCGCAATACGCGTGTGCAGCGTCAACTCGCCTTGTTGATAAAGAGCCTGAACCTCCTCAGGATCTGCGCAAATCCTGCCTTCTCCCCGAGCCTCGGCAATCTCCATCGTCAAGTAATACGGACCGAGCACCATGTCTTGAGTCGGTGTCACCACCGGCTTGCCATCCTTAGGGTTGAGAATATTGTGAGCTGCCAACATCAGCAATCGGGCTTCTGCTTGGGCCTCTGCCGACAAGGGTACGTGAACCGCCATCTGGTCTCCGTCAAAGTCCGCGTTGTAGGCGGTGCACACCATGGGGTGCAATTTAATGGCGCGGCCCTCCACCAATATCGGTTCAAACGCTTGAATGCCTAAGCGATGCAAAGTTGGAGCCCTGTTCAGCAGGACTGGGTGTTCTTTGATAACATCCTCCACCACGTCCCAAACCTCAGGCGAAACGCGTTCCACTTTTCGTTTGGCGCTCTTGATGTTGTGGGCAAGACCACGAGCCACCAGTTCCTTCATCACAAAGGGTTTGAACAGTTCTAATGCCATTTCCTTTGGCAACCCACACTGAAACATTTTCAATTCGGGCCCCACCACAATAACGGAGCGGCCAGAATAGTCTACTCGCTTCCCCAGCAAATTTTGTCGAAACCGTCCCTGTTTCCCTTTGAGCAAGTGGGACAACGACTTTAAAGGTCGATTCCCAGGACCTGTCACGGGGCGACCACGACGACCATTGTCAATCAACGCATCGACAGCTTCTTGTAACATCCGCTTTTCATTTTGCACGATGATATCCGGAGCACCTAGGTCAAGCAGACGTTTAAGACGGTTGTTGCGATTAATGACTCGGCGATACAAATCATTCAAGTCCGATGTAGCGAAGCGACCGCCGTCTAATTGCACCATCGGCCGTAAATCAGGCGGAATCACCGGAAGAGCTTCTAAGATCATCCAACTAGGTTCATTGCCTGAAGAACGAAAGGCTTCTAAGACCTCGAGGCGCTTGATGGCCCGATTGCGTCGTTGTCCTTGGGCAGTACGAAGTTCTTCCTTAAGCACTTCCACTTCTTTCTGCAAGTCAATATCCAGGAGCAACTTTTTGATGGCCTCTGCGCCCATCCCAGCTTCAAAGGCATATCCGTACTTTTCCCGATAAGAACGATACTCCTTTTCACTGAGCAGTTGCTTTTTCTCCAGCGGGGTATCACCAGGCTCGGTCACCACGTAAGAGGCGAAGTAAATTACTTCCTCCAACGCCCTCGGAGACATGTCCAGAACCAAACCCATGCGGCTGGGAATACCCTTAAAATACCAAATATGAGACACCGGCGCAGCCAGTTCTATGTGTCCCATGCGCTCGCGGCGCACCTTAGCACGAGTGACCTCCACGCCACATCGGTCGCAAACAACGCCCTTGTAGCGAACTCGCTTATATTTGCCGCAGTGGCACTCCCAATCCCGCTGAGGTCCAAAAATGCGCTCACAAAACAGACCGTCCTTTTCAGGACGCAAGGTCCGATAGTTGATGGTCTCTGGTTTTTTGACTTCACCATGAGACCAAGAGCGTATCTTTTCAGGGGACGCCAACCCGATTTTCATAAACTCGAAGTTGTTGACGTCTAACAAGGGGCATCCTCCCTTTCTACGTGCACACCAGAGTCCAAGGCCGGCATGAAAAACGTAAAGCCGTTCTCCGTTTTTGTCACCGACACCGCAGTGCTATCTCTTATCAGTCCCCGATCTCTGCCGCTTCCAGATTCAGGTTGAGTTTTTCTCCCGTATCGTCGTCGTCATCGAGTTCGCGGATGACAATTTCCCGTTGGTCTTCATTGAGAATCTTTACGTCCATACCGAGGCTCTGCAGCTCTTTGATCAACACCTTGAAGGACTCTGGCACCCCGGGTTCCGGAACATTTTCCCCCTTCACTATAGCCTCATACGTCTTTACACGGCCAACCACATCATCAGACTTGACGGTCAAAATCTCTTGCAACGTGTACGCCGCTCCATAAGCTTCCAGCGCCCACACCTCCATCTCCCCAAACCGTTGACCGCCAAACTGTGCCTTACCGCCTAAGGGCTGCTGCGTCACCAAAGAGTAAGGGCCCGTTGAACGAGCGTGAATTTTGTCGTCCACCAAGTGATGGAGTTTCAGCATGTAGATATAGCCTACTGTGATGCGATTGTCGAAAGGTTCACCGCTACGACCATCATAGAGCACGTGTTTCCCATCACGGGCATACCCGGCCTCTTCCAACGTGTCAAAGACGTCTTCCGCGCGAGCGCCGTCAAACACCGGGGTGGCAATGTGCAAGCCCAAGGCTTTGGCTGCCAGTCCAAGGTGAGTCTCCAATACCTGCCCAATATTCATACGAGACGGAACGCCTAAAGGATTTAGCACAATTTCCACCGGGGTTCCATCTTCCATAAAGGGCATATCTTCTTCCGGCATAATTCTCGCCACTACGCCTTTATTACCGTGGCGGCCCGCCATCTTATCTCCTTCGGAAATCTTACGTTTTTGTGCGATGTATACCCGGACCAGTTGATTGACCCCCGCGGGTAATTCATCTCCGTTCTCGCGTGTGAACACCTTTACGTCCACGACAATTCCCGCACCTCCGTGGGGAACTCGAAGCGATGTGTCCCGTACCTCCCGTGCTTTTTCACCGAAAATGGCGTGCAACAAGCGTTCTTCTGCGGTGAGTTCTGTGACCCCTTTCGGAGTGACCTTGCCCACCAGAATATCGCCTGTGCGGATTTCTGCACCAATGCGAATGACCCCTCGGTCATCCAAGTTCTTCAAGGCTTCCTCACCCACATTGGGAATATCTCGGGTGATTTCCTCGGGCCCCAATTTGGTGTCACGCGCCTCCAACTCATATTCCTCAATGTGAATGGAGGTGTACACATCCTCTTTGACCATTTTCTCAGACAGCAACACCGCATCCTCGTAGTTATAGCCTTCCCAAGTCATAAAGGCCACAAGCACGTTACGACCAAGCGCGAGTTCGCCCTGTTCCGTCGCCGGACCGTCCGCCAAAATATCCTTAGGTTTAACCTCTTGCCCCTCTCGCACAATCGGCCGTTGATTGATACAGGTGTTCTGATTTGAGCGAGAAAACTTTGACAGCTTGTATTTATCTAAATCTCCGAAAACAATGCGACCGTCCACCTCATGCTTGGTGCGAACCCAAACTTCCCTGGCAGTTACCCTCTCTACAACGCCTGGGCGCTTTGCCACTATACACACCCCGGCGTCTCTGGCCGCCTGATGTTCCATTCCCGTACCCACATAAGGTGCCTGGGGTACCAACAGAGGCACAGCCTGACGCTGCATATTGGAACCCATTAAAGCCCGATTAGCATCGTCATTCTCCAAAAAAGGTATCATCGCCGTAGCTACAGACACCACCTGTTTTGGGGACACGTCCATGTAGTCAACCCGTTCCCTAAGGACAGAAATTGTATCTCCGCGGTAACGAGCAATGACCTCCTCATTCGCAAAGCGGTTATCTTCAGTCAGTTCCGCATTGGCCTGAGCGACAATATAGTTTTCTTCCTCGTCCGCCGTAAGGTAGTCAATCTTTGTGGTCACCTCACCCGTTTCCGGATCGACTCTCCGGTACGGCGTCTCGATAAATCCATACTCGTTAATGCGTGCGTAAGAAGACAAGGAGTTGATTAGCCCAATATTCGGACCCTCGGGCGTCTCAATCGGACACATCCGACCATAGTGAGAGTAATGCACATCTCGAACTTCAAACCCCGCCCTATCCCGGGTTAAACCGCCGGGCCCCAAGGCAGAAAGACGGCGTTTGTGGGTTAACTCGGCCAAGGGATTTGTCTGATCCATGAATTGAGACAACTGGCTGGATCCAAAAAATTCTTTAATGGACGCAATCACTGGACGAATGTTGATGAGCGCTTGGGGAGTGATGGCACTCGCGTCCTGAATGGTCATCCGCTCCCGGACCACCCGTTCCATCCGGCTCAAACCCACTCGAAATTGATTCTGCAACAATTCTCCCACCGAACGCAGCCGCCGGTTCCCCAAGTGGTCAATGTCATCCGTGGTTCCCACGCCGTGCAATAAATTGAAAAAGTAACTCACTGCAGACAGGATGTCTGCAGGCAAGATGTGTTTAATCGTCCGTGGCACAGACCCATTGCCAATCACATGGAGTATTTTGCCATCCTCGGTAGGACTAAAAATCTTCACCAGTTGCAGATGGACCTTGTCGTCCTCGGCCAAGTCCGGAGTGCCCCGCAATTCAAGCCGTCCCACGTTATGCTCAAAAGCCGGAATCATTTTGTCCAGTAGACGCCTATCAATGACCTGCCCTGCCTCAGCAACAATTTCGCCTGTATCCATGTCTACCAACGTTTCGGCTAAACGCTGATTTAACAGCCGATTTTTGATGTGCAACTTTTTATTAACCTTATAGCGACCCACATTAGCCAAATCGTATCGCTTCGGATCAAAGAATCGAGACGTCAATAAGGAACGAGCATTGTCCACCGTGGGTGGTTCCCCTGGACGCAAACGCTCATAAATTTCAATCAGTGCTCTTTCGGTCGAATCTGTGGTATCCTTGTCCAGGGTGTTGCGTAGATACTCATCCTCACCCAACAGGTTGACAATCTCCGCGTCCGTCCCCAAACCCAAGGCACGTAACAGGATGGTAATCGGTAACTTCCGCGTGCGGTCAATCCGAACATAGACCACATCTTTGGCGTCTGTTTCAAACTCTAACCAAGCTCCTCGATTGGGAATCACCGTCGCCGCAAAAGTCCGCTTCCCGTTTTTATCAATCTTACTGTTAAAGTACACACTGGGAGAGCGCACCAACTGACTGACAATGACACGTTCTGCTCCATTTATGATGAAAGTGCCCGTCTCAGTCATGAGTGGGAAATCCCCCATGAAAACTTCCTGTTCCTTGACTTCTCCGGTTTCCTTGTTCAGCAACCGCACCTTCACTCGTAATGGCGCGGCGTACGTAACATCTCGCTCCTTCGTCTCGTCCACATCGTACTTGGGTTCACCCAGGCTGTAATCGATAAATTCCAACACTAGATTCCCCGTAAAATCCTGAATAGGTGAAATATCGGCGAACATTTCGCGAAGCCCCTCGCGTAAAAACCATTCGTAGGACTTTTGTTGGATTTCAATCAGATTCGGTAGGTCAAGAACCTCACGAATCCTCGAATATGAGCGTCGCTCACGCCAACCGTATTTGACCATATGTCCCTGCAAATACGTCACCCCTCATGCCGGATTCAGACAGTTTGGTGAACAGACAAAAAAGAAATGAGGTTGCCATGAACCACATTCTGCCGTACTACTCCTATTCGCCTGATTGCTATCTTTGAACGAATTGGATTTTATTCATCTCCGTCCATGTCAATTGATTTTGCATTTAAACAGCCTACCACAAGGACAAAAACATGTCAACCGCCCAACTCGGTTTTTGACCCAGTAAATTCAGTCAAGGTCTTGGTGCAGGAGTAAACGTGATATCCAGATTCCCGACTTGCCAAATTCACATGGGCAAAAATTGATTCTAAGTGCGCTCTAGCGGAGTTTGCTCCTTGCTTTTTCTGGATGACCACCCATAGCACACCCCCGTCCGTCAAATGCTGAGCCGCCTCTTCAAACAATCGATAAACTACTCCCTTGCCCGCACGAATAGGAGGATTCAATAATACGGCGTCTGACTTCAGCGAAGGTACGGCACTAAACCCATCACTCATCCGCACCGTTGCCCGCCCATTCAATGCAAGTACGTTGCGCTCCGCCAATTCGACCGCTCGGGGATTGACATCCAGCAGCACCCAATGAGTTTGTGGATATACCCGACCCAAGACGGCAGCGACGGCGCCATAGCCACAGCCCAAGTCCACCACCGTTCCTGATACAGGCAGGGTAACCGCCTGCACCAAAACTCTGGTGCCAAAGTCCAACCCACGTTTAGAAAACACTCCGGCGTCTGTCCACATTTCAAGGGAGATGCCGCGCACCGTCAGGTGGATTCTCGACAAGCGATGTGGGCTGGTTGGTTGAGCAGAATAGTAATGGTCCGTCAAGTCTGTTTCAACCTCCCACGGCCGTGAAAATCATTAAGCTAACGGCGCACCACCCAACCGGGCAAGCTATCGCCGCACCGTTCCGCCGCAAAACATATGGACAGCTATCCCGCCCTGCGCTATGTGCAAGGCGGGACATGAAAGTTTCCGTGCGTGTTCCAGTCTCACCCATGACCGTTCACGCAATCAGACGCCTACTTGACCTCGACGGTAGCTCCTGCTTCTTCCAATTTCGCCTTGATGGCATCCGCGTCTTCCTTGCTAACCTTCTCCTTAACGGCTTTGGGAGCACTATCCACAAGTTCCTTGGCTTCTTTCAAGCCCAACCCACTGATTTCGCGTACCACCTTGATGACGGCAATTTTCGAACCGCCTGGGCTGGTCAAAACAACATCAAACTCCGTCTGCTCAACCTCTTCCTCAATAGCGCCCGCTCCCACACCTGCAACCATGGCCATCGGCGCTGCGGCCGTTACCCCAAACTCTTCCTCGACGGCCTTAACCAAGTCATTTAACTCCAGGACAGACATACCCTTGATAGTTTCCAAAATCCCTTGAATCGCCTCGTTCGCCAATTAAAACGCCTCCCTATTTCCGGGTCTCCCCGTAACTTCGCGACTTTTGGGCTTACTCTACCCACTCGTCATTCACCCGGCGAATACGATGGAACCAATCCCCGCATCAGCAACCTTCATCACTCTGCCGCAGGTTTCTGTTTTTCTGCCACTTGACTGATGGCATATGCAAAGTTCCGCATCGGAGCCTGTAATACACTGAGCAGCATCGACAGCAGCCCCTCGCGAGAAGGTAGGCTAGCCAAGTTCTCCACAGCTTGAGCATTCACAACACGGCCTTCAACCACGCCACCCTTTAGCTCGAGCGCCTTGTGGGTTCTGGCGAAGGTATAGAGTACTTTCGCCGGTATGACCACATCCTCAAAACCGAAAGCAAGCGCGTTCGGACCCGTCAGCAGGTCATCCAGTCCCTCAATCTCGGCCTGAGCCGCGGCCCGCCGTGTCATGGTGTTTTTGAACACCTTATATTCCACCCCCGCTTCCCGGAGTTGCTTGCGCAGTTCGGTGATTTCCGCCACCGAAAGACCCCGGTAATCGGTGATGATGGTTGCTTTGGCCTTACTCAACTTTCCGGCAATATCCTGAACTAATTGTTCCTTTGCTTCAAGTGCTGGCACGGTCTCTTTCACCTCCTGAACACATCCAAATCTCTTCCCAAGAAAAGAAACGCCGCAAAAAAAGCGCTCCTCCAAGCCACGAGGTGCGCCATGACGTAAACATACGATTTACGTCCTCAGCGAACCTCTGTAGGCGGATAACCTTTACCCTTGCGGACCTACGGTCTATGGTTCACAACTCTCTGCAATTGTGATTACTCCGCTGCAGCGCCAATCCGCTGTGGATTCACCCGCACACCTGGTCCCATCGTGGAACTGACGGATAATCCACGAAAGTACTGGCCCTTAGCAGCCGCAGGCTTAGCCTTTTGCAGAGCATCCATTAAAGCTCCCAGGTTTTGCGCCAAGTTCTCGGCGGCAAAAGAGACCTTGCCAATGGGTGCGTGCACAATACCCGCTTTGTCCAAGCGATACTCAATTTTCCCGGCCTTAATTTCCTGCACTGCTCTGGTCAAATCAAACGTCACCGTACCCGTCTTTGGGTTAGGCATCAGACCTTTAGGTCCCAAGACACGACCCAACCGTCCAACAGCACCCATCATATCCGGTGTCGCCACGACTACATCAAAATCGAACCAACCCTGGGTGATTTTTTGAATATAATCGTCATCACCCACGTAATCCGCTCCGGCCGCCTCAGCCTCTTTGGCCTTTTCTCCCTTAGCAAAAACCAACACCCGCGCAGTTTTACCCGTTCCATAAGGCAAAACCACAGCCCCACGCACCTGTTGATCCTGACGCCTGGGATCCACCCCAAGACGCACAGCTACCTCGACAGTTTCATCAAACTTGGCCGCCGCCACCTGTTTCACTACGGTCATAGCCTCCAAGGGTTCATAGACCTTAGACCGGTCAATCCCCTTTAAAGCATCCACCATACGTTTCGATTTTTTTGCCATCCCTTCTCACCTCCGTGTGGTCCTACGGTCTGTAACCTCCCACAAGGTAGCCGCAGCTCAGTCTTCAATCACAATCCCCATGCTGCGAGCCGTACCTTCTACCATCCGCATAGCCGCCTCCAAGGAAGCTGCGTTCAGGTCAACCATTTTCTGCTCAGCAATTTCCCGCACGGTGGTGCGTTTGAGCGTAGCAACCTTTTTGCGGTTGGGTTCAGAAGAGCCAGACTCAATGCCGGCCGCCTTCTTTAAGAGCACCGCTGCTGGCGGCGTCTTGAGTTCGAAGGTATAGGAACGGTCTTCATACACGTAAAGGACGACAGGAATTACCAGTCCAACCTGATCCGCCGTACGCGCATTAAACTCTTTGCAGAAGCCCATGATGTTCCCAACCTGCGCTTGACCGAGCGCCGGTCCAACCGGGGGTGCTGGCGTTGCCTTACCTGCAGCAATTTGCAGCTTGACAACTTTTACAACTTTCTTTGGCAACACACCCACCTCCTTGTCTCATGTGGTTTTTTCGGGCAATGCCCTCCCACGGCACGCTCTCCTCGGGGCACGCAACAAATTATCCAAGTTACGAATCCCCTCAGAAAAGATTAGCCTGAACACTCTATCGATGCCACCCCGCCGCATGCCCGTGCAAACGGAGTCGCATCTGAAAGTAACGCATGCAACAAGCCGCGCTACATTTCATTTTGCCACTGCCTTGTCATCCACAGGGCGAAAAATTCCCCTAAGCGAGTTTTTCCACCTGGCCGTAATCTACTTCAAGAGGAGTTTCCCGGCCAAACATGGACACCAACACCTTTAACTTCTGTTGGTCCGCATTGATTTCCTCGACGGTACCCACCATATCCGCAAAGGCACCCTCAATAATGCGCACTACTTCTCCCACGGCATAAGTAATCCGCGGCCTCGCCGTCTCACCGCTACTGTCACGCAGAATCGAATGAACCTCGCCAGGCAACAGTGGCATGGGTTTGGAACCGCCCCCACCAGAACCCACAAATCCGGTAACGCCAGGTGTATTTCTTACCACATACCAAGAATCATCGGTCATAATCATTTCCACGAGTACGTATCCCGGAAATACCTTCCGTTGTACAACCCGCTTTTTCCCATTTTTGACCTCTAATTCCTCCTCGGTAGGAACCACAATTTGGAATATCTTATCCTCCATACCCATCGATTGAGCACGGCTCTCCAAATTCTGCTTCACCTTGTTTTCATATCCCGAGTAAGTATGAATCACGTACCAGTGCCTCTCAAGGTTCTCCATCATGTTGGCGATCTGCCTCGCACCCCCCTATCTCCGTGATTTCGCGGTGTCTAACCAGTAAATACAATTGCGTGGATTTATCGTCCCTGCTGGTGCCGCTAACAGCGGCATGAAGGTCTATTCCAGAGACACTCGGAACTCAAATGAGTCCAATGAGAGACAATAATTTGGCAATCCCGATGTCAAACCCCCACACGAGCAACCCCATAAACAGGCAGATAAGAAGGGCCCCCGTCGTGTAGTTGATCACCTCACGGCGTCCAGGCCAACGGACGCGCTTCAACTCGCGAATGGTCTCAGCAAAAAACCTCACGGGACTCGTGTGTTGAGGTTGTGGGTTGGTGATGGTTTCCTTGGGCTTAGCCATCCTTGTTGACCTCATTTCTCCACTCCAAGTGACTTCAGCACTCAGCTTAACGAGTTTCCCGATGCAGGGTATGTGTATTGCAGTAACGACAGAACTTCTTAAACTCTAAACGGTCTGGGTCATTTTTTTTGTTTTTCACCGTCGTGTAGTTTCGTTGCTTGCAATCCGTACATGCAAGAGTAATGATGACGCGCATCAACTGGCACCTCCCAGAGGGAAACTTCTCATAAATAAAATGGGGCTTCTACCCCATAGACCAAAGCATGATAGCACAAGCGCAGGAACTCTGTCAAGCTAGCATCATAGCATCATACGATTTGACTTGTTCGTAAGTTGATATGGAATAAACGAAACACACGTGTTGGACTTTTTGTGCGGAATTTTTACTCACTTCTCACCCTTACGCCAGTTCAGGCATACAGTCTTCTGCCCACCAAATACTTTTCCAACTTACGTTTCACACGTTGCAGAGCGTTGTCGATGGATTTGACATGACGATCCAAGTCCACGGCAATCTCTTGGTAAGAACGCCCATCCAGATACAGCATTAACACCTGTCTCTCCAAGTCGCTCAGGAGTTCCGACATCTTTCCTTCAATATCGTCAAACTCCTCCTGATGAATGACCAATTCCTCAGGATCACTCACCCGCGCAGCGCACACAACATCCAACAGAGTCCTGTCCGAGTCTTCATCATACATGGGCTTGTCCAAGGAAACGTAAGAATTCAGGGGAATGTGTTTCTGTCGTGTGGCGGTCTTAATTGCCGTGATAATCTGCCTAGTGATGCATAACTCAGCAAAGGCCTTGAAAGAAGTCAACTTGTCATCCCGGAAATCCCGAATGGACTTATAGAGTCCAATCATACCTTCCTGGATGATATCCTCCTTATCTGCCCCAATTAGAAAATATGACCTTGCCTTAGCGCGAACAAAATTGCGATACTTATGAATCAGCAACTCCAGGGCTTGATCATCACCACCCCGCACCCGTTCGACAAGGTCCTCATCGAGTTGCTCATCGTCGAGGACTGCGGTCTGTGATGCTTGTTCTTCGGTGCTCAATCGATCACCCCGTGACGGCTGACAAGTTAAAAGGATTATACATTATGTAACCTATCAAGGTCAATCTAGCTGCGGCGCCACTTTTCAAGAATGTTCATAATTTCTTTACTAATTCTATCTTTCATAGGAACCGCGGAAATCTCTGGGCGCTTCTGAATGTTGGCCTGAATTCTGTATTCCACGGCGTTGAGCCGTCGCAAAAGTCCGTCCGCCGACACCCGCAGCGCTCCTCCACCAAAGGTGACCTGCTGCTCAGCCAAATCAGAAGTCGCAACTGTAATTTCGCGAAAACGGTCCCGTAGTTCATAGACCAAGCGCTCGATCCGCTCGTCCGCCGTCTCCTCTGCGGAAGTGTAAATCACCCTCACCCCCGACATCTGCTTGCGTAAAATGGGGTCGAGGGTACGCCATGCGTCAAATACCAGGATGACTGCCTCCCCCGTAAAGGCGGCGTATTCGGACAGTTTATGCAGTAACTGGTCCCGCATTCCTTCCATGTCTTCAATCTGTTCCAATGAGGTCCCCGCCATACGGGCCATGACGTTATACCCGTCCACAATCAGACAGGACCGTCCCCGTAGTTCACGTTCGCTGTCGGACGATTTCATACAGAACCACCCCAGCAGCGACTGAGGCATTCAGGCTTTGTACCTGGCCCAGCATTGGCAAATGCACCAATACATCGCAGTGTTCCTTTACCAGTCTACCCAATCCCTTGCCTTCCGCACCTACCACCAAAGCGATGGGGCCGCGAAAGTCCGCTTGAGTATACGGTTTTGCGTCCGCCACATCCATGCCGAAAACCCAGTAACCCGCTTCCTTCAAACGATCCATCGCCTGCACCAGATTTGCAACTCGGGCCACCGGAATATGGGCTGCCGCACCCGCCGATGCCTTGACCACCGTCTCTGTCAAAGGAACGCCCCGTCGCTTTGGAATAACCACTCCTTGCGCTCCCACGGCCTCAGCGCTGCGCAGAATGGCACCGAAGTTGTACGGATCAGACAAGTCATCCAAGACCAGAATGAGTGGCGGTTGCCCCGTCGTGCGACCGATGACATCTTCTAAGTCCACGTAATCGAACGGCGCAATGTAGGCAGCCACGCCTTGGTGATGAGGATGCCCCACCAGTTCCGTCAAGCCTTCCCGAGGGACCCACTGCACCACCATTCCAATCTCTTTTGCGCGTGCGAGAATTTCCGCCAGGCTGCCTCCCGATGTGCCGACAGAAACCAAAATCTTAGTGAATGGGCGCCCCGCCTTCAGTGCTTCCAGGACCGAACGACGCCCGGCCAACAATCCGGATGGTGGGGATTCTCCGGTAAACGGTTCCGTTGTTTGTTCCATTCCCTGTGAATGATTTTCCAGCATGATTTTCCCGGTGTTTTTGCGAATCCCCCTACCTCCGCCGAGACCTTTATGGGATGTTCTTTCAGTCTTTTTTCTTCCCTCAGTGCCCATGTTCATCCTCCCACTTCTGATCAATGACTGCCAAAGCACGCTGGCATAAAACTTGCAACCGCTCTTTATTCTCGGTACCGTACAAGTACCCAATAAGGGCCTCAAACCCGGTGCTATGTCGATAATCGAGCACATCCGCATTTTTTCTTACATGGCCTGACTTCGCATTGCGACCCTTGCGCACCATGTCTTGTTCTTCAACTGTTAACCCCTCCCATAAAGCTTGCACCAAGTGAGCCTGGGCAGTTGCCGACACATAGGCAGTAGCCCGGCGATGCAAGACGGCCGGTTTACGGATTCCCAGTTCCAGAACATGATTGCGTACGTACACCTCCCACACCGCATCCCCGATAAAGGCCAGCTCCAATGGAGAAAGAACCGTCGTTGACCAAGGCATCATTTGCGAAACCACCGCGTTCCCTGGGGAGTGTCCTCCAGAATCACGCCCTGGTTCTCAAGGTCCTGACGGAGTTTGTCTGCCGCAGCAAAATCTCGTTTTTTCCGAGCAGCCACCCGCTGAGCAATAATTTCCTCGATGTTCTCCGGGGAAACACTTTGAGCCCTCGAATCCATTTCATTGAGACCGAGTACGGATAATAACTCGTGCAAAAGTTCCAGCCAGGCTTGCGTACTTGCGACGCCAATCCGCGGGTCTTCCAGGTCTGTGTTGGTCAACCGGACTCCTTCAAAGATGGCTGCAATGGCGTCCGCCGTATTGAAATCGTCATCCATTGCCCTCATAAACTCGGTCCGTACACCGTCTGCCCATTGTCGAGCCCGTGTCCCATCCGACTCGACCCGGTCTGAAAAATCTTGTCCTGCCAATAGCGCTTCTCGTCGAAACTCTAGGTTCCGCAGGCAGCGATCAATTCGCTCCAAGCTCTGCACCGCCTGCTCCACGCCATCTTCGGTATAGTTCAAAGGATGGCGATAATGTGCACTCAAAAGGAAAAAGCGAATCACTCGCGCCGGCCGATTATTCAGTAAATCCCGGGTCATGATGAAATTCCCGAGGGATTTGGACATTTTCTCTCCGTTAATGTTAAGGGGCCCATTGTGTAGCCAAAAGCGCACAAACTGATGACCAGAATGAGCCTCACTCTGAGCGATTTCATTTTCATGGTGAGGAAATATCAGGTCTTGTCCGCCCGCATGGATATCAATTTCATCCCCCAGGTACTTGGAACTCATTACAGAGCACTCAATGTGCCAGCCAGGCCTGCCCTCGCCCCAAGGGCTGGACCATGACTCTTCACCGGGTTTAGCTGCTTTCCAGAGAGCAAAGTCGGAAGGGTCATCCTTTTCCTCACTGACGCCAATCCGGAACCCAGCCCGCATATCCTCTACAGATCTGTGAGACAACTTCCCATAGTCGGGAAAAGAGGAGGTGTCAAAGTACACGTTACCTCCTCGTACATAGGCGTGTCCCATGGCTATCAAATCTGCGATGAAACGGATAATGTCAGGAATGGACTCAGTGACTCGCGGGTGCACTGTTGCCCGCTTCACCCCCAAAGCATCCGCATCCCGGAAGTACTCCTCAATATAACGGTCGGCCACCTCTCGCACGTCAATCCCTTCGGCACTGGCCCGCTGAATGATTTTATCATCCACGTCCGTGAAATTTTGCACGTAGTCGACCTGATACCCGCGGTATTCCAAATAACGTCGAATGGTATCAAAAACCACAAACATGCGAGCATTCCCCAAATGAAACAGGTTATACACGGTGGGTCCACAGGCGTAAAACCGCACTTTTCCCGAATGCAAAGGCTCAAAGGGCTCCTTTTTCCCTGACAAAGTGTTATACAACTGAATACTCATGTTTAACCCTCCTTGACATACCTCCGGCCGCGGCGCCTCGCGCGTAGAAACGGCCGCCTCTCGCTATCGCCAGAGACGGCCGATACCGCGTCCCACCCGGGGTGCGGTCTGTGGCGTACTCTTGTTATCCATCTCCGTCCGCAAAAACTGGATTGCATTTATTTTGTTCTCCAATCCTTATGTTGTCAATCCGATGTCATACTTCTATGCGAGCAGAGGGTACATGCAATCGGGGACTTAACGGGACTGTTCAATCCCAGGAAAAGCCCGCTCTTTGGCGTACCCCACACGCTCAACCACCCATTCCCGCGGCAGACTGGCCCAT
The DNA here is from genome assembly GCA_027336365.1 of Bacillota bacterium. Classification (GTDB taxonomy): domain Bacteria; phylum Bacillota; class Bacilli; order Alicyclobacillales; family Alicyclobacillaceae; genus QXHL01. The sequence continues at coordinate 19,841 of DAHWFY010000022.1, forward strand.
GTTGCCTGTAGGTCCGTCCCATGTACCTGCCACGCTCCCGGCTCCCGCAACACCTCCAATGTGTAGGTGTCCAGTGGGACTTGGCGCAAATTGTACTCTGACGGCCATTTTCAATTGCCCCCCCTCTTTTCCAACAGCACCACCGCCTGAGCAGCAATTCCCTCAACTCGACCGATAAATCCCAGACCTTCCGTGGTTGTGGCTTTCACACTGATGCGGTCCCTTGGTGTATCCAATACCTCGGATAAGACTGTGCGCATCTGCTCTTTATAAGGAGAAATCTGCGGCTTCTCCGCCAAAACCATGACATCTAGATTCCCCAAAGAAAATCCCCGCTGGCGTACCATGTCTCCGGCCGCTTGAACGAAAATCAAACTATCTGCATTGCGATACCGCGGATCTGTGTTAGGAAAGTGTTCGCCAATATCCCCCAAAGCCAAAGCGCCCAATAGAGCATCCACCACCGCGTGTAATACCACATCCGCATCAGAATGACCCTTTAAGCCCTGTGGAAATAGAATATCCACTCCCCCCAGTCTAAGTGGCCGATTGTCCTCAAAGGGATGCACATCAAATCCTAATCCAACCCGCATCATTCTCTCCCCCATCGCTGCACAGCCAACCATTGGGCAAGTTCCCAATCAACCGGTTCTGTGATCTTCAGATTAATTCCCGCACAGGTAACCACCGTGACAGGATGGCCCAAATGCTCCATTAAAGATGCCTCGTCCGTCACCGTGTCCCATTCCAAGGCCTCACTCTGTTCTAAATAGGCTCGTCGCAGCCATTCAGCCACAAATACTTGGGGAGTTTCAGCAAGCCACAGGTTCTCACGAGCCACCGTGGACGCGACACGGCCTCCTTCCACCCGTTTCACCGTATCGCGTACAGGCCGAGCCAAAATTGCTCCTCCGTTACTGCGTGCCGCAGCGATGACCCGTCCCACATCCGCAGGCGAGACGAAGGGTCTGGCTGCATCATGCACTACCAACCACCGACTCCATTCGCAGGTCTCCAATTCGGACCGCTTTGTCGGCGAGAGAGCAGCAGTGGCTGCCAGCACCGCTTGTCCAACCGAATCGGCCCGCGACCGTCCTCCGGCCAGCACGTAGACAGGAACGTCGAAGGGATGACTCGCCACATGGGCAGACACCTCGGCCACATCCTCAGCAGGAACGGTCATCCAAACTTCCTCAACGCCACCTTTCACCAAAGCCTGAACGGAATGTCGCCAAACCGGCTCTCCAGCAAGAACCCAAAACTGCTTTTTCCCACCAAAACGGTTTCCTTGCCCTGCGGCAACCACGATTCCAGCGATGGTGGTCATAACTTTCCCCTCTCCTGCTCAAAACAAGTCTCGTCCGGATGGATTCACAGCAACTTATCTACCGAGTTTGCTCGAATGGAATTGGTCGCTTACACAACCATGAAAAAGGACCGGCTCATACCGCTGCCGGTCCCTTTCCATGACGGCCTCATGGCAATTTCCCCGCAACCCTCTCTCCGTAGAGAGGAATTGCTACAGCGCCTTTTCTAGCAATTTGGGTTTTGCAAAGATCATTCGACCCGCCGATGTTTGGAGCACAGAGGTCACCAGCACATCCAACTTTCCACCAATGTACTCTCTGCCACCCTCAATGACAATCATGGTGCCATCGTCCAGGTAGGCAACCCCCTGGTTGTACTCCTTGCCATCTTTAATGACTTGCACTGACATCTCTTCTCCAGGCAACACAATAGGCTTCAGAGCATTAGCCAAATCATTAATGTTTAACACGGATACACCCTGCAACTCGCAAACTTTATTCAAGTTAAAGTCGTTGGTAACCACCTTGCCGTTCAATTGTTTCGCTAGGCGCACCAGCTTACTGTCCACTTCCTGAATATCATCAAAATCCGTTTCAACAATTTGAACTTTCACCTTTAACTCTTTTTGTACTCGATTGAGTACATCTAATCCTCGGCGTCCCCGGTTGCGCTTGAGAATATCCGAGGAATCCGCGATGTGTTGTAACTCTTCGAGAACGAAGCGAGGAATTACCAACGCCCCGTCCAGAAACCCAGTTTGTACTAAATCGGCAATACGACCGTCAATGATGACACTGGTATCAAGCAGCTTTGCTTCGCCCGGACGAAACCCAAGCCGCTTATCCTTATCTTTATCTTTATCTTTATCCCTGTCCCGTTCCTTGTCCTTACCCCCCAAACGACCCGCAAACAGTGAAATAATATCTTCTCGTTTTGTGAGTCCAATTCGCAAGCCCAAATAGGCCAACAACAGACTGATAAAGAACTGAACGGATAGCCCCACAACCGGAATCACATGCAAGGCGGGTGTAAACAGATAAGCCACCAGGAGTCCAATGACCATACCAATGGTACCGCCGAGAATGTCCGTTAAAGGAGTCCTCTGCAACCGCTCTTCCACCCACTTAATCAAGGTGGTCAAGTAGTTAACCAACCACATCGTGCTAAGGATTAAGATGCTCCCTCCCAACACGGCTCCAAACCAACGAGATGTGAACGGTTCCCAATTCATGTCGAAGACCTGTTTAAATAATTCCGGCCCAAACTCGTAGCCCAGGACCACTCCAATGACGGCGAAAAACAGTTGCACAAGTTTCTTAATCATGCTGTATGTCACCTCCTACTGTCAGTATGGGCAAACACACGGCAGGTAAACCAACCACTGATAAGTCGCACCTATGAGTCCGGGAAAAGTATGAATTTACCTGCAGGGGTGGTGCCTTAAGTGTAACACCGCTTCACAAGCACGTCAAAAATAAGGAGAAAGTATGGATATCCATCAAAGCGTTGGTTTATATGCCAGAAAATACAGTGGCGTAAGTTTACATTCTTTGTAATGCCGCTATCTGCGGCATGAAGGACTATCCACAATGACCCCAGTCATACACCGCCGTCATGGGAGGCTGTAAAAGCACCCTACATACGCAAAAAAGGTCGCCGTATGGCGACGTAGGCGGAAGGCTCGGTCATCCCCCACAAGGGGACAATGACTCAGGTCTCTTTGACTTGTGCTTCAGGAAGCTCTAGACCCACCCCCGCGCTCTCCTCGTCTCCACTGTCCTCGATGTCCTTAGTATATCGTCTACGCAAAGCAACTCCCATGCCCACCACCGCATAAACTGCCAGGGGTAAAAAGATCAACCGATTTGTGGACGCCAAATGGTAGTGAAACAGAAAGAACACCAATACGGCCAGCAAGGGGACTCCAATGACGGCCGATTGAGGAAAGGCCACCTTTTTAAAGTTTGGATAGCGTACTTGACTCACCATGAGGAGGGACAATCCCAGCATAACCGCTGGTAACACCACTCCAACGGGGCTGACTAGATTTCTGTACAAGGCAAAGGTGGCCAATATGCCTCCAGCCGCCGTAATCGGCAAGCCTACAAAATATTGATTTGAAGTTTTCTGAACGTGAAAACGCGCTAAGCGCAAAGCCCCTGCCACAGGGAACACCACCGCCAACAGTAATCCCAGACTCCCCATATCGCGCAGAACACTTACATACATGATGGCTGCAGGCGCTGCCCCAAAGGTTACCATATCCGACAAGGAATCCAGTTGTCGTCCAAACTCGCTTTCCGCATGTAACCAGCGAGCCACCCTACCATCCATTCCGTCTAACACCATGCCCACCACCACTAGCAACGCCGCATCCGGAGTGTGCCCTTGTAAACACAGAACCAGCGCTACCATGCCCAAAACCAGATTGGCCAGTGTGAGAATACTCGGTGCAGCTTTCGCCCACACGATGATTCCTCCCCGTATCAAATGTACCGAATAACCTCCACACAGCAGATAATACAAGTTTGCTCATTCGTACCGTTTCTTTAAATATGTCGGTCGATGAAGACTTGCTCCTGAATTCGCTTCAGCCCGTCCCTCACCGCCCGAGCACGCACCGCACCAATTCCCTCCACTTTATCCAATTCCTCGATGGAAGCTGTTAATACATTTGACAGAGTTTGAAAGTGTTCCACCAAATTTTCAATGATTGGCTGAGGTAAGCGAGCAATTTTGTTGAGCAGCCGATACCCTCTGGATGAGACCGGTTCGTCCGCGATGTTAGTAAAGTTTGCATAACCGAGAGCGCGGGCCAACTGTTGATTGTCCAATACCTCGTCGGAAGACAACCCATGAATTGTGGAAAGAACCTGATGAGGGGTTTGTTCCATATCTTCCCATGCATAGTCTTTCACTAAGAGATATGCTTCCTCGTCAACCCTCGAAACCAGTTCATCCAGTTGCATGCTAATGAGCCGTCCCTCACTGCCCAACTCTGTAATATATCGCTTGATCTCGGATTTAATGCGCAACACCATTTCAAATCTTTGCAAAACCAGAGTGACCTCCTGGAGTGTGACAAGTTCCTCAAACTCCAAGGCGCTCAGATTCACCAGAGCCTGTTCCAGTACTGAACGGTATTTTTCCAAAGTCTGAATCGCTTGATTCGCCTTGGTCAAAATCACTCCAATGTCCTTGAGCGAGTATTTCAAATTTCCATGATACAATGTAATCACGTTTCGTCGTTGAGAGATGCAGATGACTAACTGACCCGTCTGCTTGGCCACCCGTTCCGCCGTACGATGGCGAGTCCCCGTTTCAGAGGTTAAAACCGTATGATCTGGATTCAAATTCGTGTTCGCATGCAGAACTCGCTTCAGATCATCGCTGACCACGATGGCCCCATCCATCTTTGCTAATTCGTACAAATGTGAAGGCGTCAAGTCGCATTGAATTGGAAAACCGCCGTCAATCAGGTCAAGTACAGCATCGCTGCCGCCAACCACAATCAAGCCACCAGTGTTGGCTCGCAAGATATTTTCAATTCCTTCGCGTAATGCCGTACCCGGTGCCACCATGCGTAAAATCTTGTTGATGACTGCTTCTCGCTTTGCGTCCTCCCGCATGAACCCACCTCAGAACCCCGGTCTATGTCAGTGATTGCTGCAAGGTATTCGCAATCGTTTGGACCCCAACGACGCGAATTTTGCCCCGGTTCTCCCATTCTCGCAGCCCACGGTCAGGAACAAAGCAGCGTTCAAAGCCCAGTTTCTCGGCTTCCCGCACACGTTGTTCCAACCTCGACACCGAGCGGACCTCGCCGGTCAAACCAATTTCTCCTATAAATACGTCTCCTTGTGAGAGGGGGCGATCACGAAAACCCGAGGCTAAAGCCAAAGCAATGCCCAGATCAGCCGCTGGCTCATCAATTCGCACCCCACCTGCAAGATTCACATAAGCGTCCGACATTTGCATTTGCAGACCCAGGCGTTTTTCTAAAACCGCTAAAATTAGGCTGACACGGTTGGGGTCTGCCCCAGTAGCCATGCGTTTGGGTGTCCCAAAACTTGTCGGTGCCACCAAGGCCTGAACTTCCAGTAACAAGGGGCGTGAGCCTTCCATGGCGGCAATCACGGCTGAACCAGAGGTTTGCACCGCACGCTCGGACAAGAACAGTTCCGAGGGATTACGCACCTCTTCCAAACCTTCTTGTTTCATTTCAAAAATGGCCAGTTCATTGGTTGAACCGTAACGATTCTTAACAGCCCGTAAAACCCGATACGTATGATGTCTATCTCCCTCAAAGTATAGTACGGTGTCAACCATGTGTTCAAGCAACCGTGGTCCGGCTAAGTTCCCCTCCTTTGTGACATGGCCAACAATGAAAACCGCCATATTACGGCCCTTCGCCACTCCCAACAACCCTCGTGTACACTCCCGGATTTGCGCCACACTGCCAGGAGCCGATTCCAACTGGGGGTCATACACCGTCTGAATGGAGTCTACAATCATCACATCGGGCTGCAATTGGTCCACCACCTGTAAGGCAACCGACAGGTCCGTTTCTGCCACCACAAACAGTGACTCATGCATTGCCTCCAGTCGTTCTGCCCGCAGTCGCAGTTGTGCGGCAGACTCCTCCCCTGATACATACAAAACCCGGCGACCTTGTGCAGCCAGATGGTGAGATAATTGCAACAGTAAAGTTGATTTCCCAATTCCAGGGTCACCACCAATGAGTACCAGACAACCGGGAACAATTCCTCCTCCCAACACTCTGTCCGTTTCTTCCATACCAGTGCTAGAACGGGACTCCCGCTGGGTAGGAATCTGGACAATCGACTGTGCCTTAGCAGTGGACAGGGAATTCACTCCTTCAGGAGTTCCACGGCGATTAATGCGCTGAGAAACGAATTCCTCCACCAAAGTGTTCCATCCCCCACAACCAGTACACCTTCCCAGCCACTTTACCGATTCATATCCACACTGTTGACACACATATTTAGTGACTAATTTTGCCATCCGGACGACCTCATTTGCCTGGTTTGAGGGACAACCCCAGTCTGCTCCCCG
>DAHWFY010000230.1 GCA_027336365.1 Bacillota bacterium
CTGTAGGTTGTCCCAACTCAAACCCCGCACCATCGCCTCGAAAAACCGGGGGGCTTCCGGAACTTGCCACTCAATTTGAGAGATTGTTCCTTGCTCAACATCTACGACGATGTTGCCATGTCCTTCTACCCGGGTGACGTGATGAACTTCAACCTTCCGGTTCATACCTCCACACCTCCCCTTGCTTCTTTCGCACCAAACAGCCCCATACGCTCTTCCAATTCCTCCACCGTATGTCCATATCGCTCCATAATGTCCCGCGCCGCTTGGTCATTGGCATCCACCACTGGGCCACGACAACCATAGCACCAAAGCCCAAACGATGGACAGCGGGCATCACACCCCGCCCGCGTGAGCGGTCCCAAACAAATCTCCCCAAATTCATAACGACACACGTTGCCCTTGCGTTTACACTCGACACACACCGAGTACTCCGGAATTTGCGGCTTTTTCCCCATCACCAAGGAGCGGAGCACGTGAGAAAACTCACGTCGGTCAATGGGGCAGCCGTAAATGGAATAATCCACCGGGACCACTTCGTGCACGGCCTTTACCCGGCCGCTTTGCAGGTGGAGAGAGTTCGCCGCGTCGCCATACACCATTCGAGCCGCCGTTTCCGCCCCCATTGAATTCTTGAGTTGATTGACTCCGCCCTGTGTGGCACATGCCCCCAACGCAATCAGTATTTTTGCCCGATCCCGAATCTGACGGATGCGTGTTTCATCCGCCGGGCGAGTGATGGAACCTTCCACGATGGCGATGTCGTAGGTGTCGCTGTGCTCCGACAGACCCTCTCGCCACTCCACCACCGACACCAAATTCAATAAGTCAAGCACTTCTTCTTCCAGGTTGAGAATTTGCAGTTGACACCCTTCACACCCAGCAAAATCGAAAATGGCTACTCTGGGTTTGTTCATTTGAACGCCTCCTGAACCTGCAGCAAGTCCGCGTATCGAAAAACCGGTCCCTCCTGACAGACGTACACGCCATTGATTTGGCAGTGCCCGCATTTGCCCAGACCACACTTCATCCGCCGCTCCAAGGACACGTAAATAGACTCCGGCGTCAGACCCAATTTCATCAGGTCGGGGAGTGCAAATTTGTACATCACCGGTGGTCCGCAGACCAAGGCCATGGTACGACCGGGATTGATAGGGATGTCCGGCAACAGGGCGGTCACGGAACACACAGGTCCACGCCACGGTGTGTCGGCCCGGTCCACACATTCCAACACCTCGACGTCTCTCACCTGTCGCCATGCCTTGATTTCCTCGCCAAACAGTTCGTCTGCAGGGCTACGCATACCATAAGCAATGCTCAGACGTCCAAAAAAATCCCGGTGGTCCAGAATGTACTGGATGGCCGAACGCACTGGAACAATTCCCAACCCCCCACTGACCACCAGCACGTCTTTTCCTCGTAATTCATCCTGCACGGGAAATGCGGTGCCAAAGGGTCCACGCAATCCCACCTTGTCGCCGGGTTGCAACTGGGCCAAAGCGGTGGTGACTGTCCCCACCTTGCGAATCACCATTTCGAAATGACCGGATGAAGTCGGAGAAGAGGCAATGGAAAAGGGGGCTTCTCCGTAACCCATGAGGGAGAGCATGACAAATTGACCCGGCTGATGCCCTAACGTGTGGCCTGAATCCAAACGAAACTCGTAGAAAGTTTCCAGTTCCGTGAGGGGACGAACGGACACCAGAGTAGCCAGTTCCGGCACATATGGATCCCGCCGCTGCTCCACCAACCGGGCTGTGATTGTATGAAACGGATAAATTGCAAACACAGAAGTGGGAGTCGGACAATCCTGGAGCCGAGGCTCATAGGGAGAAGGAGTGAACGACACAGTGGGCACTCCCTTTTCATGGGGGAGACCCTGCAGAATGGGACGCTTGGCTAGATTTTGGGCTACTGAAGCCAGCGCCTTGTCTTCCACCGACTGACCCTCCACAGAGGGTTTCTCCACCTCTCTGGAACGAACCGCCTCTGGATGACGTGCCAACAACTCGTTGTATAAGTCCACCGGATTAGCGATGTCCGCAATACAGGCGGAGGCGCACCGACCACAGCCAGTGCAAGCAATGAATCCATACCGCTGCGGCATATAAGAACCCTTGCGGAAAAAACGATGACGATAACGATCCGCTCGTCGGTTCTGAAAGTCGTGCCCGCCAGCCACTTGCATGAACCCGCGGACCATGCAAGCATCGCACCTCCGTAAACGATTGCCTGTTTGTAAGTCCCAATCCACTTCATCCACCACATCAAAGCAAGAGCATGTGCCACACACCAGGTTGCAGGAGCCACAAGAAAAACACCGTTGAGCTCGTTCTTCCCAGATCGGATCGTCCACACTCGCAGCCAGCAGGGCCGGCCAGTCCTCTGGACGAACTTTGAGTTTTTGCTGCCGCAAGGCTTTCCGATTCTGCGCCCACACCTGTTCTCGTTGCAAAAGGTCTTCTTCATCCACCCTCCGTACTCCGTCCCCCAACAAGGTGAACAGGGCTTCTCCGCGAGGCGTCGCCGCCTCCGCCAGGTAATCGTCCACGCCGATTCGCGTCAGCAGGATGTCTTGTCCCTCGCGCACGGTCGCCGTACCCATGTCGCCGCAAAATGCGTGCAGCGAGGGCGTTTGCACATCACTGGCGATGATTGTGGCACGCGCCCGACGACGCCAGTAAGGGGTATCCAGTTCTCCGGAAGCAAAGACCGCATCCATTTGCCGAATGGCCACTACATCATAGGGATGAACGCCAAGGAGAATGAAAGGAGAATCGTCGACATGGGAAATATATCCTTCGGACGGATTAAAGTCGAGTATCGTTTCGGTTTGTGGCAAAAAATACTTTCCAGGTGGCAAATTGGTGACATCGTGGTCCAAACGCAGGTCCTCCGCTTGGTGCAGAGTATCGTACACAAACCGATGATTTCGTTCCTGTACCCCAATCACTCGTTGCTGTTCCATCAACCGCTCCACCCACGCTTGGAGAGCAGCTTCGGTTAATTTCATGGTCGTTCTTTCCTGTTCCTTCACTGGTGTCTGACTGTTCTCTCTCGAATGAATAAGACTCATGACTTTTCACCTCAACTTCACAAGATTTTCTTACAACTCCGAGGACTCTCCACCTCGTTTCAGTCAAATTCTTTTAGCTTTAGCATAACCTCCCCCCAGGAACTACCTGCGTTCCTGATATGGCAACAGGATGTCTGCGAACGAGCACTTGGTAACGCGCGCGACACATCCACCTTTCCCCCACCGAGGCTGAACAGTGCATCGGCATGACTCCTTGATCGGTTCCATACGGGACATTTAACATCCCGCATGGATATTTTAAGTCCCACATAGAGCCTATAAATTTTTTCCGTGCGTCATTTTCTCCCTTTTACCAATCCTCTAGGAAATTAGCCATTCTGTACCTTCCAGGAAACCACCACGCCAGCCAACCAAGGCCACTCCACAAGTCCACTCATCTGGTGTTGCAAAAGGATCGTTAATCCTTGTTCCTCGGTTATGATTCCCCCTTCCTTAAATTTTTAACCATTTTCCCCAAGGCCAACGTGAATATCCAGAGGGTCCAGAGGGTTTTATAGAAGAAGTCAGAATCCTATATTCAAGACCCTCTTCATCGGCCAATTAAATTATCCTACGAACCGATGAAGTAAAGAAGTGATCCCTGAACTATTTTATGTGCTAGAACAGTCCCCCTCCCCCCGTCCAAAGGATACAGCCGGGGGTTATCCATGTGATCGTGTGATGCCATGTGATGCCGCTCAGCGAGGAAAATGTACACCTAAGCCAAGCATCCCATTGCACTCCTATTGCTCCCCTTTCCTTTGCTGCCTGTGAAACAGCCATGCACAAATTCCAATCATCACAAAAGCGACCCATGAAAACAGTGGCGGGACAATCCACCCAAACCACTGAAAGGCCGGAATAGTACAAGATCTGGGGGATGCACAGATCGAACTCGCGCTGAACGTGTTTGGAAATATTTGCTCCAAGAAGTGCCACAGAGAAAGTAACCCCCCGATGACGCTGAGGGGAAACACATACCGAAACGTGTCGTCATCTTTGCGAATCAATGCTATCGTAGCAATGAGAAAAATGGGGTACATTGCGATCCGTTCATACCAGCACATATCACAGG
>DAHWFY010000231.1 GCA_027336365.1 Bacillota bacterium
ATAGGAGTGCACATGTGGTGGCCCGCCACGCACTCGGGTAGGTCGCTGGAGCGGTCCGGCAACGGATTGCCTAGATAGATGATTGCCACTCCGTCGTGCGAGGCTTGGGGCGCCACGTGGAACTACAGTTCCAGACGGGCGCGAACAAGCCGTTTGCAGCACTGGAGTACAGAACTCGGCTTACAGGCTTGCTTTCCGCGCAGGGTGTTACCCTGGTAAATCCGCGTTATTGTGGCGATGAAAATCGTTGCAGTGGCGCGGTTTTACTGTTTGCTAACCGGTATACCTCGTCAACCTGAATTCATGGTTCAAGAGATGTCACGCGTAAGAAAGGTGTTGGAACAGGCGTTTCGAACCGCAATACCTGTCCGTTCACCGGATGACGTAAAGCTAGGACACGCGCATGCAGAGCAAGACGTCCGATTGGGCTGTTGTGCGCTCCGTAACGTCTATCTCCTACTACGGGATGCCCAATGCTCTGCATGTGGACGCGAATTTGATTTTTTCTGCCTGTTTCCAAGCGCACATTCAGCAAAGAGAAATGGCGATTGGCGCGTACTACTTGATAGTGTGTCACCGCCAACTGTCCATCTCCCGGTTTCAAACTCACGTACATTGTCTGCGTTCGGCTTTCCTTTAGCCAGGAACGGATAGTTCCAACTGGCGGTGATATTCTTCCCTCCACCACTGCACTGTAGGCACGTTCCACCACGATGTCCTTCCACGCATTCTGAAGCGCCTGTTGCACCAGTTGACTTTTTGCAAACACCATGACTCCTGATGTTTCCTTATCCAGGCGATGGACAATAAAAACGCGTTGATTTGTATTCTGCTGGCGTAAGTACTCGGTCAACATGTGGTATGCCGTCTTTTCTCGTTCACTCTCGTTCGCCATTGAGAGGAGCCCACCCGGTTTGTAAATTACGAGAAGATCCGCATCTTCAAACAGAATTTCCAATCCCAACAGATGGTCCTGCTTCATTCCGCTCGACGGGGTAATGGATACCGTCTGCCCTGTGAGCAGCAAGTGGTCATGACGTGTCACCACCCTTCCGTCCACTCTCACCTGTCGATGGGTCAGCATGGCTTTCACCTTGTTCCGCCCTGTCCCAGCACAGTGAGTCAATAGAAATGGCAGCAATGGTCCGGGTTCTCTAACCGTGATGTTACGTTCCCTTGCCAAATGGTTGTTCTCCCTCAGCTCTAAATTGTACAGCGCCTATTTTATCACAACAGGACATCTGGACTTCACATTGAATTTCCATTATTTTCTTTTTAAACCGAGGCCAAACTCCACATCAATGTGTCATCGTCATGCAATGGCAATGTAGTCCTTATTACCTATTTTAATTAGTCTTTGATGAGGTTGTAGAAACTTCTCCATAAACTTAGAATAGCAGACACAATCCGTTTGTCATTACTTGGGCATCACGGACTGTCGCCTGACACCACTGTACAGCACACATGTCACCTTTCAACTTGGCGCCGCCGCTTGCAAATCATGAGTGTCTGACAGAGCGGCAACCATCGAGGGGTTGTTGAGAAGGTCATGGAGTACTCTCGAATGGAGGGTTTGAATCAGATGTGCACGTCCTGTGGGCGGTACGGGTCTACAGGATGTTCCCAATGTCCCGTGGAATGGGCGAGGCAACGATTGGTTGTGGCGAAAATGCGTACTCAAATAAATCTGCAAGAAGACCGCGACGCTATACAATACAATGAGGCATTATCCACGCACCCGGCTGTATGAGATAACTGCACTGTGGCGGTTGAGTCACTGAATACTAAACTCGCCTATCGCTTATTCCGCTCTCTTGTTTTCCGGCCTCTTCTCACCCCCACCGGTAAGGGTCTTCTACAACCTCGGAAATAATCACCTGCAACGCATCCCCAAACTCGTGCTGCAGTTGCTGCTGCAACCACTTCAGTACCGGACGCTCCATGGCGGCATGGGTGGCATCCACCATGGCCAATCCATCTTGCCAAGCCTCTGCCATGGTATGATGGTCACAATCAGCAGTCACCATTACATCCGCCCCCTTTAGAATGGCTTGTTGCGTCCACCTGCCACCTGACCCTCCCACCACAGCTACCCGGTTGACCATAAACTCTGGGTCTCCCGCATAACGAATTCCAGACAACTCCAGGACATTCCGAACGAAATCGGCGAACGTTGCTAAAGAAACCGGTGTCCCTAAGTTACCAATGCGCCCCATACCAAATTCCTTGACTGTCGGTTGTCGATGTGCGTTCTCAGTTTTTTTCTCATCGATGTGCGTGCGCTCTTGATAGGTAACATCCAATACTTTAGCGTCATGTAAATGTAAGAGTTGAGTCAAAACATCATTGACTCCTCCGGGGGCCACGTCCAAATTGGTGTGAGCATTGTACACCGTGAGATCGTGCGTCAATGCCAAGGCAATTGCCCGCCCCCTGGCGGTAGCCGTGTCAATCCGACGGAGTGGATGAAACAACATGGCATGGTGAGTCAGCAACATGTCTGCTTTTTGGGTCACCGCCTCCTCAACCACCGCCGGTGACGGGTCCAAAGCCAGCCACACCCTGCGCACTGGGCGGTTCAGACGACCCAACTGCAAACCTATCTTGTCATTTTCTAAGGCGAGCATCGGTGGGGCCCAGCGTTCCACCGCATCCACAACCTGCTGAACAGTCACACTCATCATCCCCCACACCTTCCTTCCGGTTGTCTGCAGCCAGTCAATTGGGCAACTTTAAGAGGTTGTCCGAAATATTTATGGTCTGACGGCCACCACCAAGGATGAAACTGACTAAAGGATTAGGACGGGCTATTTTCGCATACAACATTCATGACATCACCCCGGGATTTCAGCCATTCTGTCAACCAGTTCAGACGTCGCTGAAAAATAGACCTTTGTTCCACTGCAACAGGATTCCGACCGCGTGCCAATTGAACCACAATATCCATCAACTGCTTTTTAGTCTGAACCACCGCCTCCTCCACGAGCCCAGACCTGTTCACCGCCAGCGGACCAAAGCTGTAGGCAAACCACTCTGCCTCGGGATGAGTATAGTCGCGATACAGGGCTTCCGAAGTCCCCACATCTCGCACGGTACAAACCGTCATCACCTGATATAACCTTCCATTTTCCTCTAACCAGGTCTCATCGCTGATGGGGAATCCTAAGGAGCGAAAATATGCGCGCAGTTTATCCCCATTGTTCATGGGCTGAACAATCCATCTGTGGGCGGTCTGAGCAATTTCGGGATGGGCTGTCAGGATAGATAACGCAGTGCTCCCACCCATCCCAGCCAAGACGAGGGTATTCACTTCTCCCCTTTGTAGTGGAGCGAGACCTGGACCCAGACGGACCTCGATGGCTTCATTCAAACCATGACGACGAATGGTGTTGCGTGCTGCCTGGCAAGGACCCGATGCAATGTCGGTGGCGATAGCCCGTTTTATCTTCCCTGATAATACCAAAAAAACAGGCAATAGTCCGTGATCTGTTCCCACATCGGCAAGACTGTCCCCCTGTTCTACGAAAAAAGCGATTTGCTGCAACCGCTTCGGCAATTCCATTCGCAACTCATCGGCTCCCTTAACAAACTACTAATAAACTACTTGCGCCAGGCCGCTTGGCCCCCCAGAGTGTACTTAATGCCTGCAAGCACTTCTCGTATACACATATGAAATTCTCCTCGACCGGACCAGGCAGCATAACCACAAACATCCATTCCCAATTGCCTGGCAACGGCCAATGCCCGGGGCAGGTGATAGTCACTGGTGACAACCACCGCCTTGTGCACCTGAAACCTTTCCATGAGGCTACGACTATTAACTAAATTTTCCCATGTATCGCCGGATTGAGTGTCTTCTAAAATGACCGCGGCAGGAACCCCGTTTAACATAAGAAATCGCTTCATGGAACGGGACTCGCTGACTGTTTCATCCTTTCCCTTGCCGCCGCTGACAATGACATAGCGCACATAATTAAGTCGATACAGCCACAGGCCAGCATGCAAGCGAGCCATCAAAGGACGGCTGGGACGGAACCCATCGGTGTATGCCCCCAACAAAATTGCGACTTCCGCCGTACAAGGACGTTCATGACGACCGCGGTATCGAATCCATGTAGCACTTAATAAGAGTATCACAACACCTC
>DAHWFY010000232.1 GCA_027336365.1 Bacillota bacterium
CCGGAAAGTTACTGTAGTAGAAATAGAATCCGCCATTATCGATTGGAATCGTCGCTATTTCCCGAAGTGGAACCACGATGTACTGGCGGATTCCCGAGTGAATCTCGTTCAAGATGACTTGGTTCCTTGGTTGCATGCTCAATCTGCGCCATTTGATGTTATTTGCCTGGATATCGACAACGGACCGGACTGGACAGTCAAAAATACGAACGAGATTCTTTATCAGGACCCAGGTCTGCATACCCTGGCCCGATTATTAACCCCTATGGAGGGTGTCATCTCCTTTTGGAGTGCGGCGGCCAATTTGGAATTCGAGCAACGGCTTCACCAACACTTTTGCTCCGTGGAGAAAATTCTGATTCCCGTAAATCGCGGCGAACCGGACGTGGTGTATCTGGCTCGCTCGGCGGACCCTCCCTGACACCACCACGTCCAAGAGTTTCATTCCACCCAATTCACACATACAACCATGTCTCGCCCTAGATAAAAGTGTATAATAACTGGGAAGAAGCTATATCAACAAGGTGGTATGGGCATCCCTTTTATCCCCATCCTTCGTGAGAATGGCGAGGAAGTACAAACTGAATTCGTACTCAGTGGAGGTGTGACTATGGATAAGTTTTCAGGAAGACGGAGTGAGGCCCTGTCGCCCTTAACCCGTCACCATCACCATGCACTGGTAATTGCTCTGAATTTGCGTCGAGCGGGGTCCAACGAAACTTACAGCTTTAACCGCGTACAGCAAGATCTGAAGGAGTTTTGGGAAGAAGGTGGCCAAGACCACTTTCAACAGGAGGAAGAAATTCTTTTACCTTTGTTCTCCCGATTTGCTTCCTTAGAACAGGACGATATCATCAGAATGTTGTTGCAGCACGTGCAAATCCGGGCCGCGGTGGGCCTTCTTCTCAACAACCCAGAAGCCAACGTAGATATCATGCACCATCTGGGTGAGTTATTGGCAGACCACGTTCATCTTGAAGAAAATCGGGTTTTCCCGATGATTGAACAGACCATACCCGAGGAGGAACTCCATCAGTTGACCTTCCACCAGGGAATTACAGAGACGGACCGATCTTTCTCCCATGCTCGAGAAGACAGGGCAAGACAAGCGCAACGGGATAACTCTCGCCTAGACTCAGATACCATCGAGGGGTCCTCCACGGAGGCCTAAAGTGACCCCTTCGCCAGCTAAACCAAGCGGCTACTCGAATCATTCCGCGGCATTGTTGCACCTACCGTCTCCGAAAGCTCAGTCCCAGCCTTTCGCGAGGCTAACCTCTGCCCAAACACGTTTCAAGATGTTTTGTGCAGCGTTGATGTCTCAGCCTTGGGCGTATCTGCAGTGAGTACAACGATGTGTACGCTCAGACAGTTTCTTCTCCGCTCATTGCTTGGGTCGACGCATGGCGATAGTGCACTGAGTGGCCGCTTGCTCAAACTCCCGCCTAGAAAATCGATTCCTGAGCAGATCCGGCCCGGAATTATCGAAACCATCGAAGTCGAGAATGCGAATTCCATACTCTTGCTCCCACTCCCGGATGGTTCGCTTATCACCCGCCAAGTCAGTGAGCCGATACTGGGGGAACAACAGGTCTGCATTGTCGGAGTTGCCGTTCCACGCTTCCAATACCACATCAGTCGAGGTCCTCGTTTTCTCAACAGAAACCATCGACTCCCTATCTGCACTACTTTCCTCCCGCCACCTACGTCCGTCCTCTCCGTTCGTCCACGAATAAATTGGTGTTTCTGTCGGTGCAATCGGTACAAATGAAGTACCAGCTTGGGAGGAAGGGGAGTCTCCCGCTTCTTTTTTTGGTTGCTGAACAGGTAACTGCGGATACAGAAGAGATAAAAACCGACCAAAGAGAGGTATGGCAACAGCCTCCGAGTTAGAGATAGCACCCACTCGGACCGCGGTCACTGCATACACCGGTGCACCCACTACCACGGCCAACAACAGTTGCAACACGGCCCGTCCTACGCCTGACCACCCAAGTCCCTGTACCGCGAGATCACTGCCCAACCAACGGATCGTAACAAACACCAAAGCAAGCACAGCGGCTGCATCCGTTCCTGGCAAGATTAGTTTCCACAGCGAGGCGCGAAAGCCGCCAAATTTTTTCACTGCCCGTAAATTAAGGCTGGAAGACACCACATACCCCACGGTAGTGGCGATGGCTGCTCCAATTCCATGAAATGGATAAATCAGTGCTAGGTTTAACACGGTTTTTATTAAGAGACCGATGAACATGTTGCGTACCGGTAAATACATCACGCCAAGCCCCTGCAAAATATATGTAGACATGAGTTCTAGTCCACTGAAAATCCCCATGAACGATACCCCAGCCAGAATCCATTGGCCTTTTGTGGAAGCAAACAACAACACGTCAATTGGTCGAGCTAAGGTCAATAATCCTACTGCCACTGGAAAGGTCAGGAACAATACGGACCTTAGCGACGACAGTATTTTTTCTTGCAATCCGCTCTGATTTCCTACCGCCTTGTCTGCAGAAATGGCCGGAAGGACTGTAATACCTAAGGCCATGGCAAAAGCCAAGGGAAGTTGTACCAATTGCATAGCCTGACGAGACAAAATTCCATAAGCTTCTGTCGCCTGAGTATAAGAAAATCCTGCCCACATCAGAACATTTTGTACCGTCACTGAGTCGATAAATCCAGAGATGGGCACCACCAGAGTGGCAATGCTCACTGGCAAAGCGACCCGAACCAAGTCCCGTAACGCACGGGTACGGGAATAGGGGCGGCCAGCCAGGTTATCATCCAATCCTGCCCCATCGGCGAGGTCATCAACTCCTCGTCGCCACGCGGGATTGAACTCACCTTTTTCTTGCTCCAACACGGGTACCGCTGTACTAGCAGAGCCACCGCCCACCGGCGACAGACGTCGCGTCGTCTCTTTCCGTCTGTGTGTGGAGCGACGCAGGCGGACCACGTGACGGGCCAGGTACAGCACGGCGACCGCCGCGCCAGGCACCGCACCAAATGTGGCGGCAGCGGCACCATAAGCGACCTTACCGGTGATAACCACGGCCAAGTAAGCCCCCACCAGCATGGTTGCAATGCGAACCACCTGTTCAATGGTCTGGGAATAGGCAATGGGTTCAATCCGCTGGTATCCTTGCAGATACCCCCGCAGACCACTCATCACCGGAACCACCAGCAGGCACAAGGCAACCGCTCGCACGGCGGGAACCAGATTGGCCACAGAGCGGGCAGAAGCGGACAGGGCCACAGCATGACTGTACACAGGTGCGCCGAACCACATCAGCACAAACAAAACCATGCCAAACACTGTCACGGTTTGTAGGGTGACCCGGTAGATCTGGTCTGCATCCCTCGTTCGTCCCCGTGCCACACGTTCGGAGATAATCTTTCCCATGGCCGTAGGAAACCCTGCAGTAGCTAAGGTGAGAAAAAAAGTGTAAAGCGCATAGGCATTGGAATAAACGCCCATACCTTCAGTTCCAATCAGTCGAGTCAGTGGGATAATATAAGCAATTCCCAACAGCTTAGACAGGAACACATTGATGACCATGGTTCTTGCCCCATGAGTAAATCTGTTCGGACGAATGGTCCATCACCTACCGTTATGTCGCAAAACCCAAGGTCTGCCCAGATAGGACTTTATCACAAGTGAAGTCAACTCAATTCGGTCTTATGCACGATCCGTTGTCAATAAATTTGCGAAATATCCGTGCATCCAACGGAGCCCTTTTATGTGAAGCTTGTTAAAATGCCACAATGTTCATTTTTCAGAATTCGACTCATCTTTCCACTTCCACACATACTTCGGTTCTTCGACATCAATCTCACTGAAATCTCCGGTTTCCCAGGCCCTTATCCAACCCTCTTGTTCCTGGTTAAGCACAAGGGTTCTAATTAAGTCAGGGCGACGGACCCATGTTCTATACAAAGATTGTTTTTTTCGCCAAGCCTCAATCCGTTGATGATGGCCGGATCGCAATATCTCCGGCACGTCCATGCCAAGAACATTTGCAGGTCGAGTATATTGAGGATACTCTAACAGCCCCATGGAAAATGAGTCTCCCGTAGCAGATGACGTGTTACCCAACGTCCCGGGGAGCAAGCGAATCACCGCATCCAT
>DAHWFY010000233.1 GCA_027336365.1 Bacillota bacterium
AGCGTTTGCCCTCATACTCGGTGGCAATCCGCACCTCGTTGTTCCCCGTGAAAAATGCCTCCCCCTGGACCACGTTGACCTTGTTGCCCTTGAGTAGCGTCTTCACGCCACCCGTCATCTTGTCCACCACGGATTGCTTCCACACTTGTACCTTGCCGAAGTCCAAGCCCGTGACGGTGGTGGCAATGCCCGGAAAGGGCGATTCTTTCGCAGCCTCGTAGTGATGGGCCGCAGAAATCAAGGCCTTGGACGGGATGCAGCCGCGATTGAGGCATACGCCACCCAGTTCAGCCTTGTCCACCACGGTCACCGACTTGCCCAACTGGGCGGCCCGGATGGCGGCCACATAGCCGCCCGGGCCACCGCCGAGGATTAACAGGTCCACGTCTTCCGTAAACTCGCCAACAACCAAAACTCACACCTCCATCGAAAAAAAAAGCAAAATAATCGCCTATTGTGTGCCTAAGACTTCCGCAAATGAGCTTTTGCGCACCTTCTCCGCACTGGTAAGCTTCAAAAGTTTCTTTACAAAAGATTTTGCAGCTATTCCATCAATTTCACGAATTCGCTGTTTCACCATCGGTATATTGACTGAACTCATGGATAATTCACTGAGCCCGAGACCCACTAATGCCTCTGTCATTTCCAAATCTCCAGCCAATTCTCCGCACATCCCCACCGGGATTCCCGCGTCAATTCCTGCATCACATGTCTGATTAATGAGTCGCAAGACAGCCGGATGAGCTGCATCGTACAAGTGAGCAACCCGTTCGTTCCCTCGGTCAACCGCCAACGTGTACTGTGCAAGATCATTGGTTCCAATACTGAAAAAGTCAACTTCTTCAGCCAATACATCCGCCATGACTGCTGCAGCAGGAATTTCGACCATGATGCCCAAGGAAATAGGATTCACAAGGACCACACCCTCGTCGTGTAACTCGTGCTGGCACTGATTTATAATTTCCTTTGCCAGAAGAATTTCTGACTGGGTAGAAATCATGGGAAACATAATCGAAAGTTTCCCATGCAGGCTCGCACGGAGAAGCGCTCGCAACTGAGTTTTAAAAATGTCCAGGTTATCTAAACAGTATCGAATGGCACGATGTCCCAGAAAAGGATTCGCTTCTTGCGGTAAGTTTGCAAATCCGAGGGGCTTGTCCCCCCCAATATCCAGAGTTCGAATGATTACCGGTTTATCTGTGAAAGTTTCAAGCACTTTACGATATACTTCATACTGTTCCTGTTCGGTTGGCCAGTGATCGTTCTCCAAATACAGAAACTCTGTACGGAAGAGCCCCACCCCCTCCGCACCATTCTTCACAGCTTCTGGCACGTCGCGTAGGTGTCCGATATTGGCCAGAATGGCAATTCGACGTCCATCCTTTGTAATCGCCGGATTTTTAGCCTCTGCCAATGCGACATTATGAAGTGCACTATGAACTTCAATGTGGTGCTGTGCTTGTCGTTGCTCATCCTCCGTAGGACGAACGAGAACGGTTCCTTGAGTCCCGTCTAGCACTAACACATCTCCATCTTTGATTTTCTGGATACTCTCTCCAACTCCGACAACGAAGGGAATTCCAATAGACTTCGCCATAATTACCACATGAGCAGTGCGACTCCCACGAGCCGTCACAATGCCGCCGATATCCCGCGGCAATTCTGCGAAATTCGATGGCGTGAGCTCTTCTGCCACCACAACACTCCCGGATTTCACAGAACTTAGATCCATGGCCCTTTGTCCTGCCAGCAATCTCAAGACGCGAGTTCCTACATCTTGGAGATCATCCGCTCTTGCTTGTAGGTACTCGTCAGACAAGGCCATCAACATTTCTTTCATTCGTTGAGTGATATCAAATACCGCCGACTCCGCACCCATCGAATAGGTTCGAATTTGCAATTCAATCTGACCCACATACTCTGGGTCCTCTAGAAAACTCAGATGAGCATCAAATACTGCAGCTTCATTAGGGCCCATTTGAGTCATCACGCGGTTCCGTAAATTGGTGATTTCACTCTTTGCATTTTTCACTGCTTCCTTTAGCCGTAATAATTCATATTCAATTGTATCTGAAGATATGGAGCTTTCCATCTGCACTGCTGGTACTTGGTGAAGCCATACTGCAACTCCTATGACTGTTCCAGGTGACGCCGGAATTCCCACAAGTCGGCCATCACGGTTAATTGTGTCCACTTGATGTCACCAGCTTTTTGGTTGAGATGGCATTACTGACCGAGAACTGCTGTTGCCGTACTGACGTCCGTGACAAGTGCATCAATTAAATGCGCTTTCAATGCGGTAAAAATAGCCTGCGTTTTCTCTGTTCCACTTGTAATCCCCAGAACGAGAGGTATTTTGCGCAGATCGTCAAAACCGACGGTCATTACGCATTCATTCCAATAATGTGAAATAGGATTTCCATCCTTATCAAAAAGAACAGAACAGATATCTCCCACTGCACCTGCCGCTGCAATCTTATGCTGTTCTTCCTGATTCACATAATGTCGCACCATTGTAGACTCAGCTGGGGAACCACCGATTCCAACCACCAACATGTTGGCGTGCCTAACAAACTCCACCACTTTACGGACCGACTTTTGCTCAAGAAACATTTTTTTTGCATCTGGAGAGTCAAAAAATACTGGAGCATGAAACAAAACACAGTGTCCACTGAGTTTTTCAGATAAATTGGAAGCAATTCGATTTGAGAGAAACTCAACCTTCTCCTCCGAGGTCCCCCCCACCGCAGACACCACGGTTACCCCCTCTAGATGGGTGTATGGCATTGCTGCTGCAAACTCTGCTAAGGTGGTCCCCCATGATACAGCAACCGTCCAACCTGGTTTTACTATTCTTAAAAAATATTCGCTTGCGGCCGCCCCAAGTCGTCTCTTTATTTGGTCTGGTGGTGCATCGGGAACGACAACAGCCTCTTTGAGGGAAAAACTTTGTTCTAACTGGCGTTCCAAATACGTATTCGAATCGCTCAACTCATCATGAATCGTGACTTGCACAATTCCCTTTTCACGCGCTTTTTGAAGCGACTTCGAAATCAGTGGCCGCGAAAGCCCAATCAAGTCTGCAATCTCGGCTTGAGTAGCTCCGTCTTCGTAGTATAATCTGGCAATCTTAACAAGCAGCCTCACATCGTCGACGTAAGCCATGAACTATTCCTCCACCCGCAATACCTGTTGGTCTGCAATCCATCTATTCACACGTTATCATATACCAGTAAATACAGTTGCGTGGATTTACCTTCCTTGCTGGTGCCGCTATCAGCGGCAAGAAGAACTATTCAAGGCTTTTCACCGTCTTCCTGCTTGTTGAGAAACTCGGAAAGCATCTCCATTGCGAGTGATTCATCCTCCCCACTACACTGCAACGTTACACTGGAACCTTTTGTTGCAGCCAAAGCCAGTAGACTCAGGATGCTTTTAGCATTTACGTGCTTTTCTCCTTTCTGAAGATAGATTTCCGCTTTAAATTTGTTGGCAAGTTGCACGAAATCTGACGCCGGACGTGCATGCAATCCGCTGGCTAGCTGTATAACAACCGTCTTTTCCACCATAGTTATAAAATTGCCTCCCGATTATTCCAGAATTCTTATAATAAATTTAAATAATATAAAATATAGCATAAGTATTTTATTTACCTTATTTATGCCCAAAAATATATAATAAATAACCCCACTAATGTTCTTATCTCTTATCTCAAGCCAACATCATCATAGGCGTTTCCAGTACAGTCTTTACATAACGGAGATACTCGGCCGCATCTGCCCCATCCATAGCCCGATGATCAAACGATAAACTCAGCGTCATGCGCGGTCGAATTCGCACTTCCCCTTCAATAACGGTGGCCTTATCCACCACAGCTCCGACGCCCAAAATTGCCGATTGAGGTAGATTTATAATAGGCGAAAAGGCCTCTATTCCATACATCCCTAAATTAGTGATAGTAAATGTTCCCCCCTCCAACTCTTGAGGAGACAATTGTCCATTCTTGGCACGTTCTGCAAGATCTTTAGCAAAATGATTGAGTTCAAATAGTCCCAGTCTATCTGCATCATGAATCACAGGTGCTATCAGACCACTCTCCGTGGCTACTGCCATTGCAA
>DAHWFY010000234.1 GCA_027336365.1 Bacillota bacterium
GAAGACCGTGACCCAGATACAAACCTCTACGAACCTTATGGGTTACCACGTTGTAACCCGCAAAAATAGATGGAATGGTCACCAGGGAAATCTGGACCATGTTTATAAACAGGGCTCGCAGGATTATATTTTGAGAGTTAGGGATGGGACCCCAGGGCATTCCCGCGGCATGAGCGGCTTGGCCCCGGTATAGTAGCCACAAGGCTGCAAACGTCACCACAGTGGAACCAAGAGCCTTACTCCAAAATACGATAGATATGGGAATTGACGGGCTGTGAAACAGGAAAGAAAACTTTTGTTTCGTGGCGGCAGGCAACTTCCACATCGGCTTGGCATATCTCCCAGAGATTCCGACATCGACTGTGAATTACACACGTGTAGACATATTTCGCTATTCTTCGACAAATTCCTGTCATGTCCATATAAACACAACAGGAGTCTCTTTACCTCACAGCAAACCGTCTTCACTCGACTAGAACAGCGTAGGTGTAAGGTGAGTGCTGCGAAAAGAGCCCAGTGTGCGCACTTGGTGACCCATGATTTCCAAGATGGAGATAGCCCTCTGCATCCCGTCCTCTTGCAGTCCGGCTGCCACGTCCAGATAAAAGTGATAAGTCCCCAGCCGTGTTTTGGTGGGCCGAGATTCAATCCAAGTGAGGTTCAAATCCAGAGCTGCAAACACGTGGACAATGTTGGCTAAAACTCCGGTGTGCTCGGCACATGGGATAATTTGCAACATCGTCTTTTCAGCTTTTTCCGGTGTCCGCCCATCCTTTGACACCACCAAGAAGCGAGTATGGTTTTCCATGTTATCCTGGATGTTTTGTGCCACGACGCACAGCCCCACTTGCCCGGCAGCCCAAGCGGAAGCCACCGCCCCAGCGTCCGTTCTGCCCGACTCTTTTAAGGCCTGAGCGGCTGACGCAGTGCTGTCGAAGTGACGGACCGTTGCGTGGAGTTGGCGGATTAACTTGCGGCACTGGGCAAGGGCAGGTGCGATGGACCAGATCTCTCGTATGTCTTCCAACCGAGACCCATCGTTTCCAAGCAGATGCTGGGCTACGGGGAGCACAATTTCAGCCTCCGCAAATAGGTCTGGGCTGTCTGCCAAGGCATCTACCATCATGTTGATGGAACCCTCGATGGTGTTTTCAATGGGGACAACGCCCTTATCCATCCCGCCAATCTGTACCTCTTCCAATACGTCCAAAAGGGTAGTGAAGGGCACCAAGTTCACATTTTCGCGACTAAAATAGCGGGTGGCGGCTTCTTCACTGAAGGTTCCTCGCGGTCCTAAATAAGCAATCTTCAGGGTCACTGAAATTCCTCCCTTTTCACGAATTATACGGACAATACCGACAAAAGTCTTCTTTAACCAGTATATACAAGTACCTGATTTCAACTATGGGATTTTGTTGTGGTTGTCCGGTCCCTTAAGGCCTGAATTTTTTCTAACCGATCCCGGATGTTTTTCTGAACAGTCTGCAAACGGGAGAGTTTGTCATCCACTCTTTGCAGCACCTCTTCCAGCAAACGAATGGATTCCTCTAGGATGGACTCCTCCAAGATGGAGTCCCGATTCTCCGCAGATTGGTTGTTTTTGTACTTTGCTTTCAATTTATCCAGTGCGTACTCCGTGTCTAGGATGGACTTGATCTCTTGGAGGGAATATCCTAAGGCATCCTTCAACCGCAAAATGTGGTGGAGTCGTTCCAGCGTATCTTCTCCATACAGCCGATGCCCTCCCTGGGTGCGGGCGGCGGGCTCCAATAGTCCAACCTCCTCGTAATAATGCAGAGTTCTGGGAGTGACACCGAGTAATTTGACGACGTCTTCAACCGTGTATGCTGGACGATTCATTGGGCCGTCCGAACCTCCCCTGCCGTCATATGTCGCACGTATTATAGCACAGGATGCGGAAAATCTGACGTGAACGTTTACTTTAAGAGGTTGTTCGGAAAGAGGTCAGAACTCCCCAACACATTCTGAGTTCGGTTGCACCCATGAAACTGGGTGTGCTGAAAAGAATTCAGGCAGGATATCCTTCTCGGTGGGGTAATGTTCCGTAAACATCAAGTGTACGTTGACGTTAGATATGGAGGGTGTTATTCTATACGTTGCAATTTGATATTGTTCCATATTTATCGACAAGTTGTCGCCAGCAGCCTATACAAAAAATTCACAGAAAATGATGGAGGGGGAGGGGGAGGCGTGTCAACTGTTGCGGAAGGGCAGAGTCATAATACTTCCTATAAATGGATTGCCCTTTCCAACACCACCTTGGGTGTTTTAATGGCATCCATCAACGGTACCATCTTAATCATCGCCTTGCCCGCTATCTTTCAGGGTATCCATGTCGATCCGTTGAACGGCGGTCAAACCAGCCTCCTGCTTTGGGTCATGCTGGGTTTCAACGTGGCCACCACGGTGTTGTTGGTAACCTTTGGGCGATTGTCTGATATGTTTGGCAGGGTTCGCCTATACAATTTGGGATTCGCCATTTTTACCATGGGGTCCATTTTGCTGTCCTTGACGTGGAGCCAAGGATTAGATGGTGAGATTGAACTCATTATTTTCCGCATTGTCCAGGGGATTGGCGGCGCTTTTCTATTTTCAAACAGTGCTGCAATCCTCACAGATGCATTTCCAGGCAATCAGCGGGGCTTGGCTCTTGGTCTCAATCAGGTTGCCGGGATTGGTGGTGGGGTCATTGGTTTGGTTCTCGGCGGGCTATTGGCGGCATCGGGTCACTGGCGCTGGGTTTTTTTGGTCAACGTACCCATAGGGTTGGCAGGGACCCTGTGGGCCTACATTGCACTACGAGAACTGGCCCGGCCCGAACAGAATCCCAAACTGGACCCTTGGGGGAATCTAACCCTAGGTGTTGGCATTACCGCCATCATGTTGGGGTTAACCTATGGTATCATGCCATATGCCAGTCATCCCATGGGCTGGAGCAACCCATGGGTACTGGCTGCACTGATTGGCGGTGGAGTCTGTCTCGGAATGTTTTCCTGGATTGAGACGGTAGTGGAAGATCCCATGTTTCATCTTCACTTGTTCAAAATTCGCGCTTTTGGCGCAGGCAACGCCAGTTTGTTTCTGTCCTCGTTAGCTCGGGGGGGCCTGCAGTTTATGATTATCATTTGGTTGCAGGGCATTTGGTTGCCCTTGCACGGAGTTTCTTACGCACATACCCCCTTACAGGCAGGGCTTGACACCTTGCCGCAGATGGTTGGTTTTCTGGTAGCTGGTCCCATCAGCGGCTATCTGTCTGATCGTTTTGGCGCTCGTCTGTTTGCCACGGGCGGCATGGTCCTTAGTGCCATCGGTTTTTTGTTGCTGCTGACTTTGCCGTACAACTTTACTTACTGGCCTTTCGCTGTGTACCTGTTCATCATTGGATGCGGCATGGGACTGTTTGCTTCACCAAACAGTGCCTCCATCATGAACTCTGTACCAGCCAAATACCGGGGAGTGGCTTCCGGAATGCGAGCCACTTTCATGAACGCAGGTCAGATGATGAGCATGGGAATATTCTTCACCATCGTGATCTCCGGGTTGGCGGCTCATCTTCCCCAGGCCCTTTCGGTGGGTCTGGCCCAACAAGGACTGCCAGGGCCCATCGTCAAACAGTTGGCAGGAATTCCGCCAACGGCGGCCCTGTTTGCGGCCTTGCTCGGGTACAACCCGATGCAACATCTGTTGCCAGCGGCGGTTTTGCACACGTTGCCAGCCCATAATGCGGCCGTTCTCATCGGGGAGTCTTTTTTCCCCGGTCTGATTGGAGCACCCTTTATGCACGGCTTGGCAGATGCTTTCTGGATTTCGTTTGCCCTATCTCTGGTAGCGGCTGTCGCCTCTCTATTACGGGGAAAGAATTTTGTTTATGAAGAAAGCGACGATACCCTTCATCCACCAACGGATGAAGTGCCACAGATCAAGCGGGCTTAATGCAGAGGATTTGTAGACCGGATTGTTGTTCGGGGGTTTCTCACCGAGGCAATCCGGTTTTATGGGTTTGAGGCCGAGAGGAAGCCTTGAGGCCGAGAGGAAGCCGCTTGAAGTCATGATAA
>DAHWFY010000235.1 GCA_027336365.1 Bacillota bacterium
CCGACTTCCTTAAAACGTCCCGCACCTTTAGTGAATCGTCATTATGCAACGAATTCCAAGGGATCCTCCAAGTGAGTGTCTGCTTTCTCACTCCTTAGGGCTTTTCGACGGGAAATAGCCACGGGTTGAGAGAAAATTGTTGCGGTTTAGCACCGAGTGTATTTATACTCTCTCGGTTAAGTTAGAGGGACTCGCTCCCAAATCGCTTCACCGTAAAAGATATGACGTTTCTCATCAGACTGAGTTTGGTCGGCAATCTGCTCTCCCCGCTTCTCCAGATGTTGTAAAAGGTGAACCCTTTCCCGGTAGGGAAGGCGAGCCAATGTGTGCTGAAAAAATGCAGCCCCTCTCACGAAGAAAGTGAAGAACGCACGATGATCTTCAGCTGTGACGGTTCCCGGTGCGGGCCAAACCCTCACATCCTGTAGCAATGCCTTGTGAAAGGCTTCTTCCAACTGGCCCGGGGGAAGGCCATTGCGATCTCCGAACGGCAATCCAAATTCGTCAGCCAACTCGCTCAATGGCCTTAGCCACAAGGCCACCATGGGAATCTCACGTATATCCATGTTGGACGGAGGTACAACGGCTGCCACCCAACCACCGGGCTTCGTGACCCGGGCCATTTCCCGCACCGCCTCCTCAACGTCTGTAAAGTGAAGAACTGCCACGGCCAAGGTTAGGTCGAACTGCGAGTCATTCAATGGTAAGTCTTCGGCACGTGCCTGGACAACCTGCAAATTGGGAATATGGAGACGGTGACTTTTTTCTTGCAGGTTGGTAGCCATGGTCGTCGACGGTTCCACGGCTATTACCTGTCCCTCGGGTAATACCCTCTCCCACAGACCCGTGTCTACACACACACGTCCGGTCCCAGCTCCGACTTCCAACACTTGCATGCCCGGTTTTAAAGGCAGGAGGTCCAAGAAGTCCCGAGTGGCTTCGTCACTATCCGGAATCACGGTGTGAAAAACGGTGTCGTAGTCCATGGTTCGAAAAATATCCCAACGTTGCTGATTGGCCCGCCAGGCTAACTCACCGGATTCTTCCAGAATCTTCTCAAGTTCCTCCAGCACGTGTCGCCCTCGGGGCATTAAGCGTAACATCTCCCCCTTGCCCGTCAAGGATTCCTTCACCAATCCCATACGCATGTATAAGGAAAGTTGATCGGCCAAGAGTTCCATCACCCAAGGACGATGGCTGACACCCGATAAAAATTCGTTTCGAGACAAACGGCCAAAGTACCGTAAAGCATTGAGGTCTTCGAAGGACCAAATCACATGGAAAGTCCGGACCACTGCACTTAATCCCCATGGCTCCTGATCTGCAAATTGTCGGAGAGTCGCAAAAGCGTGTTCGACGTCCCCTTCGGCCACCTGTTTGGCATGGGATTGCGTATGCACCGTGAACAATGCCATTGACGTCAGAACAGCCTGAAACAGATGAGAGAGATAACGAGAGGTTAAGGGGTAAACGGGCCATGTAATCTGATGAGCGCTTACCTGTGAGGCTAAGCCCCGGGCCCGCTCCCTTAGCTGACTTTGAGCCCCGGGAGTAATCTCTGCCTGCCACTCGCCGTGCATCCAGGTATCCATCACCACCCCCTGGGTGTATGCACGCCGAACTAAGCTAACCAAATCCGGATCCGTGATAATTTGCCAACCTATAGAATATAAACTGCCTGCCATCATCCTGGGATACAATTTTCCTCCTTATCCAAGTTGCACAAAAAGATCCTGCCGCATTATCCAATTCCTTGGTTATGAATCACAAGCTTAAATCGAAACATCGCCTGCTTAATTCCAATACCCAAAGCGTCACTAAAACACCAGACAGTAAAGTTCCTAGAAATGCCTTGGGTTGTGTTGATGCCAAGATCAATCTTTGACTAAATGGACATCATGCGGGATCTCTATAGTTGTTGACCAGAATTCCCTCACAACAGGGAGTAATGTGAATGTGCGGACCCCATTTCCTCCACGTACTCATGGACCTCGCAATTGAAGACAGTACCGTGCTGATCATGGGTGGGCAACAAAAACCCAGGGCTCGCTTTTTCCAATGATGGCGAGAAAGACAACTTGCTTACCACCATCGCAACAAACCCGCCTTGAAGCTGCTTCAAGATTCGCCATTTAGACCGAAGCAGGTGCCAATAGCGCAATCTTTCTCCTCATACTCCGCGTTAGGGGAACAGGAGAATATCAACATTGACTAGTAAAATTTTGTCATGGATCTTAATGGGAGACTGCATGTATTGTATCACATTGTATTCTCAAGAAGTCTCAAATTTAAACAATTATCACCAAAATTGTTAGGTATTTGATATAATATGCCGTAATTCTCAGAGATGTTGTCGCTGCTGGGACTCACAATAAGAGCCAGGCGACAGCCAGTGAGAAATCGGAACCGGTTTATCTTAGAATGCTTACTATTATGTGCTTATACCGCTCCTCAACTGACAGTGAGCCGGGTCCTCAAGATAGGAACGGCCTATCACGATATAAATTCTCAGCTATGATTATGATAAGGGAATTTTTTTCTGAACAAAGCGATATTGCTCTGGCTTCATCATCCGGCCCATATGAGACCCCGGTCAGGACACACCAATCGGAACGCTAAATATGGTGGCGCCTTTTTGCCCTCCAACTGGGGATCTCTTCTCTAGAGATAACGTGTGGTCAGTCGGACCAGGTTACCATAAGGGGTCACGTCAATACGGCGCACATGCACAACCCTAGAGGTGGTTAAACCCCGTGGGCCCACCTTCGTCATCGATGAAGGCCAAGAATATCCGAATGGACGTCATAGACAACGCAATCCCTCCAGGTCAAACACCATGTTTGATTCACAAGGGAAAAAACATTAGGGAGTGTTAATCGTTGACAGAACAAGATTTTCAACCGCACATCAGACAATTATGTGCGAATCGGACTCTCCAATCTAGTAATTTATAATACGAAAATTCACCCGTTGTAAATCTACGTTTTGTGGGTGGGACCCCGTATTGAAAAAAATATGTTGCTGATTTAAGGACCACGCTTGTTAAGACTGGATCCTCACCATAACCAGAACAGGAGCCCTTTATGAAAAACTCTATTACACGGATATCAGTATTCTTCATCGGCAGTACGCTATTAGCTGGGTGCGGCACTAAGACCAGTGCCATCATCCCCCCATTCGATGACCCCGGCTACCCATAGGAAAACCTCCCGGCATAGGAGTTGTCCTTTCACTGCCCCTGGGAACAATTTGATGACGCCTCCTTCAAATGCTATGGTCGAGGCTTAGCTACATTAAATATCTATTTAAAACACCATTCACCACAAGGGATCTTTCGTCCCCTAACCGTGGCCAATGTGAACGCGGGGCCCGCCAGTCAATCAGCCCATGCTTCCGATATTCAGTATCTCTGCGGCAAGGATAGCCCGTCATCTATGGTGGATTGCCGCAAGTCAGGCAGGGGTAGCCTTCCAGCAGTTTTCACATAAACTTCCTGCTCTGGTCAACGACTATTATTTCGCATTTAAAAAGTCGGGAACATTCAACTAATAGTGTACTAAACAAAGCTCAGCGGATGGGTTTCATTGTGCTGAGCTTTGGGATGACTTTTCGTCGTTGCGTTTTGACAGGACACAGATATCTGTGCTGTGCATCCAAAACAACCGATATTGATTAGCACATCCTGATGACCATGAGTCGCTCAATTCTGGCCATGCCTCGCCAATAAAGTCCGGATTTCTCACGTTAGAAGTGGCATTTGTGGCGGACGAGACAATCTAAGGACACCGGCCGAGCCCACCGAGAAAGTGGGCTTGTCCCCGGCCATCTACTCTAGTTCGAAGTTGCGTTCAGTTTTGAATGCTATAAAGGAGCCAGTGGCCCCTGACGTCGACAAAATATAACCAGGGCGTAAGCGCGGGATGCCTTTTATACCAACTGACAAAATTTTTGCCAGGTTGTCCCACACCTACGGCCACCGAATGCGTGAGGACTTGATCGCCATCCCAATGCTGAATGACCCCGGCATAAGGTGAGTGTGCTGCTGAGACTATTTCAATAT
>DAHWFY010000236.1 GCA_027336365.1 Bacillota bacterium
GGGAAGAAGGCCGGGAAGAAGGCAGAGAAGAAGGCCGGGAAGAAGGGGAGCTTCTCCGAGCGCGTTTGACCGCTCGAAATCTGTTGATTATGGGACTGGATGTGGAGGCCATTGCCAAAGCCACGGAGTTATCCGTGGCTGAAGTAGAAGAGATTCAGCAGGAAATCCGTAGTTCTCAGCTTCATTGAAAGGATGGATCTTTAGGAGAGTCTATCCGGATTAAGAATGGGCACACCAGAGACGTCTGTTTTAAGTGAGCATAGGCCATTATTTCTTTGGAAAGAGTATTTTTGGTCACGCAGTTTCTGCTTGCTAACGACAGGAGGTGCCCCAATTGAGACTATCCAAAGGTACATCGAAAACCAAGGAGAATGAAACAGTTAGCGTGTTGCGTTTCCGCTTGAATCCGACCGAAGAACAGGAACAAAAGCTCTTTCACACCTTCTATTTGTGTCGAAAACTATACAACCAGGCGCTTGAAGAACGAGTAGCCTATTATCGCGAAAAGGGAATCTCCATTCGCTACACAGGCCAACAAAACCACTTACCTGCGTGGAAACAGGAACATCCCGAGTACAAGGAGGTTCATTCGCAAGTGTTACAAAACGTCTTGCAACGTTTGGATCAGGCGTTTGTGAACTTCTTCGAGAAACGGGCAAAGTTCCCGAAGTTCAAAAACAAATTCATGTTTCGATCCATCACCTACCCGCAAGCAAGAGACACATATTTTCATGAAAACAAGGTGTATCTTCCGAAAATCGGTTGGGTAAGGATGATGGCTCATCTTCCGTTTGATCCTGCGTCTGTCAAAATGATCAATGTCAAATTCCATGATGGCAAGTGGTATGTGAACCTTACCTATGGGACAGAAGCAGTGGCACTACTCACAGAGATTCAAAACGCGGTGGGCATTGATCTTGGATTGCTTTCGTTGATTGCCACCTCAGATGGGGAATTCTTTGAAAATCCCAAGTGGTTACAAAAGAGCGAAAAGCGCTTGAAACGTAAGCAACGACAGCTTTCCCGCAAAAAGAAAGGTAGCAAGAACCGCGAAAAGGTCAAACATGAACTCGGACATGTTCACGACCATGTGGCGAACCAGCGCAAAGACCATCTGCATAAAGTGAGTCGATCTTTGGTGGATTGTTATGACCTGATTTGCATGGAGGATTTGCAAGTGAAAGGGATGATGAAAAATCATCGACTTGCAAAATCCATTGCGAATGCAGGATGGGGTAGGTTGACGGCCTACATCGAATACAAGGCAAAATTCGCTGGGAAAATTACCATTAAAGTTCCACCCCATCACACATCACAACTTTGCAGTAGCGGTTGCGGAACGATTGTAAAGAAAGACCTATCGGTGCGAATTCACAAGTGCCCGGCATGTGGATTAGAAATTAATCGTGACGTAAACGCAGCGATCAACATTCTGCATCGAGGGTTAGAAATACTACAGCAAGTCAGCTAACTTGTATGCGCCACATAGGCATGGAACGTGCCGAATCCACGCTTGCGGAGATCATGTAAGACCTGCTACGGCAGGCGGTAGTCGATGAAGTAAGAAGTTCACGCCTCTAAGCGAAGCGAAGGCGGGAGCAGTTCACGTGCTCAATGACTTCCGCAATCATTTTCCGCACCTTCTTGTACTCAATCTTTTCCCACTGCTGTAACAGCGGAATATACTTGGGGTTCCCGGTTTGTTTAATTTTTTGCAGGAACAAGGTAATCATCCCGCGGTTTCGGAATTTGAGGTAATTCATATTTACTACTGGGATACCATTATCTAACCATTCATTCCATTCGTGCAAAAATTCGTCCGCATATTGATCGCGTTCAATCATCCACCCTTGTTCTGTGAATACAATCATGGGAAGCTTGCCGGAGTATTCAATCTCAAGGTAGTTGTGCTGGATGAGCCAATTCTATTTTTACTATAATTTCCTCCAAAGTCAATGCAGAAAAACACCCGTAAGATGGATTTTTATCTAATTCGAGTGCAAGTAACTTTTTATCCCGAGAACCCTTTAGAATCTTCGAAAGCAACGTACGCCCACCAGTTGCAATGATGGAGTCCGTCGCACGCAAAATAAGCCTGATTTCCTCGTCAGACAAGGTCATCGTAGGCCGTACAGGTTTCACGCAGCACCCCTCGCATTTCAAACGCTGATGATTTCAATGTAGCCTTCCAGAAAATCAATGAATCTTTTCCTATCATAGAACAACGACTGAAAAACGATCAAACGTGCGTCGAAATAAAGCCATCAGCCCAAGCCACATGGGCTACAATGAACTTGGATGGAGTAGGAAAGTTTGCAACTCACAACCGAATTGACATTGTGGATGCGGTGACTAGCAACCTGTCACCCTTGATTGAGAGGAGGCAAAGGCCATGACGGGGAAAATCCGAGTGATGACATTTCCCGGTGCGCACAATCTTCCCCTGTACCTGATGGACGGAATTGAAATCATCTACACAAAGTCGCGAGATGAACAAATTTTCAGCATCGTTCATGACGAGGTGGAAGTCATCCACACCTCTCCAGATAATCTGCTTTTGCCTGATGCCTCAGACTTGATTCCCTTTTTGCCGGGAACTGTGGGACCTCTCCACTTGTTTAAGCGGCATGACAACGCCAACACCCTGGAAACACAAACACTGGGTGTGGACAATCCCCATTCCGGCTTCGCGATGTTGGCGTATCGATGGCTACGGATCGCTCATCTCCCCTTACCCCAGGTCGTGGAAGTGGGTGGGACTCCTCAACGGTTTGAGGCGTTAAAGTCGGGACGGGTGGATATGGCGGTGATGCACATGCCCTTTACGCAAATGTGTGCATCTCTCGGATTTCGGTCCATGGGGCGAATTGACGAGGGTTATCCCACTCTCTGCGGAGCAGTGAAGGGTGTTTTGGCAGACGCACCGTTTGTGGTAGCATACCGTCAACAATACGAACAGGCACTTGACACGTTGTCTGGACCCATGGGATTAGAGATGGCAGTGCGAATTTTTGAACAGCACCTCGCATTCGCTCATGTCCCTGTGCCCGAGTTGGCGGAGAGGATGCGGCTTGAGGTCATCGCCGCAGGAGCTGTCTTCCATACCGAATCCATGCAGGCGGTACGAGAGTTGAGAAACAATGGATAGAAAATTGAGAGAGAACAAATTGCAATTAAATTAAAAGAAATACAAGAGGAGATGCGCACTGAAGAAACTCCCGGGCATGGTCAGTGCCCGAGCTAGTGTGAGTTGCGTTGAGCGCACTCCTGCTCAACAATTTACTACTCGGTAGAAGGACGTATCCCCCTCCATTCGAAACGGCAAAAGGGCGGGACCACCCTTCCCACCCTTTGCCTGCAAAGCCTTTCCCATATTCCTATTCCGATTTCCGCGGTTCTAATTCCTGTGACCACCGTTTGTGATGCCGAGTTCCGCGACTTGGCACTGTCGGCTCTGTTGTTGCTGGCTCTGTTACTGCTGACCCTGGAAGTTCTGCTGGACCTGCACATTGGGGCCCACGTCGGCTTTCACCCCAGTTGCTGTAGCTGCTTCTCCTGTTTCAGGTTTCGTGGCGCTGGTTGCCTCTGCGACACCTTCCGCATGTTTGGCTTCAGCCCCTACGGGGTCAGCGCCGCCCACTTGACTGCCCACCTGCTGTTGGACATTCACATTCGGACCTACGTCAGCTCCCGATTGCACATCGGTGGCTACGGACAAGACCGCCGGAGTCGCGGCAGGAACCGTCGCGGCAGAATTTGTGGCCGCGTACGCGGTCAACGCCCCGCCCACTGCCGTAAGTAACAGACTGGAACCAATCAGGGTTGTCTTCCAATTCTTCATCAATCTCGCCTCCTTTT
Source organism: Bacillota bacterium (assembly GCA_027336365.1). Lineage (GTDB taxonomy): Bacteria > Bacillota > Bacilli > Alicyclobacillales > Alicyclobacillaceae > QXHL01. Next base: position 3,859 of record DAHWFY010000236.1, read on the forward strand.
TTGGGATGAGTTGAGCATAGCCCGTCTGCAAGAGAATTCAGCAAAACCTGGGTGGTAGTCACATGAGAATGACGTGAATAATTATGACATGTCTCGGTAAGATTGGCTTCACAAGGTTCTCACCCGACTCTTATTTTTGCTGAATGAAGCTAAACGCCTTCCGGATTATAGTGG
>DAHWFY010000237.1 GCA_027336365.1 Bacillota bacterium
GCCGTGTTGCTGCTGGCGTTACCGCTTCCGCCACTACTTCCGCTTGCATCTCCTCTATCGAGGAAACGAACAGATTCTGCCACAACCTCTGCGACACGAACCTTCTGCCCTTCGCGGTTTTCGTAGGTGCGAATTTGCAGGCGGCCGTCTACGGCGGCTAATCTCCCTTTGTGCAGATATTGAGCACACAACTCAGCCTGTTTCTGCCACACGACGATGTTAATGAAATCTGTCTCTCGTTCCCCATTTGCGTTATTGCGCATGCGATCCACGGCTAAGGAAAATGAAGCTACCGCCGTGCCCGAATTGGTGTAACGCAATTCAGGGTCCTGTGTCAGACGCCCAATCAACACCACCCGGTTTAGCATCCAATCCCCTCCAAATATCCCTATTCACCCAGGCGCACGGTGAGATAACGAAGGACATTCTCCTCAAGTCTCAAGGTGCGTTCGAGTTCTCGTGTGAAGTCCGCCTCTGCGGCGTACTGCCAGAGGACATAATAGCCCTCACGGTGCTTTTTGATGTCATACGCTAGCCGGCGCTTTCCCATTTCCTGCACTTGAACGACTTGTCCACCATGTTCCGTGATCAAAGTGGTGTATTTAGCCACTAACTCGGCCGTCTGTTCCTCTTCCATTTCCGGATTGACAACCACCATGCTCTCGTATTGGCGCACTGCGTTCACCTCCTTCTGGTCTGTGGCCCTACTTTCTAAAGTAGAGCAAGGATTTGGCACGTCAGTATACTTAAAGTGCCAAGTTTATATGTTATCACAGTGATAGGTTTAGTTCAATATACCATATGAAGTCAGCATGCATTTTTTGGTTTGCTCTCTGCTATGCAGTTCTCATCTGACTCTTTTGTTGACGCACATTTTTAAACGTTAAAGCGAAAGTGCATGACGTCCCCATCTTGTACTTCGTAGTCTTTTCCTTCTAATCTAAATTTCCCCGCCTCCTTGGCGGCGATAAATGACCCCGCAGCAATCAGGTCATCGTATCCCACTACCTCAGCCCGTATGAATCCACGCTCAAAGTCCGAATGAATAACGCCTGCTGCTTGAGGTGCCTTGGTGCCAGCACGAATTGTCCAAGCCCTCACCTCGGGTTCTCCTGCGGTAAAGTAGGTCCGCAAACCCAAAAGACGGTATGACGCCCGAATAAGCTTGTCTAACCCAGATTCTACAAGTCCCAAATCCGCCAGAAAAGAGCGTTTGTCGGTATCATCCAACTCTGAAATCTCTGCTTCGAGTTGTGCGCTTACCACAATCACTTCGGCCTTTTCCATCTGAGCCCGTTCCCGAACTCGGACTACCAGAGGAGAGTCCATGGCTGCCAGTCCCTGTTCGTCTACGTTTGCCACGTATAGAACGGGTTTCGCAGTGAGCAATGGAAGGTCTCGCAGAAGGACTTGCTCGTCGTCGGCCAAGGATACCGTGCGCGCGGGTAGACCTTGGCTGAGTTGTGCCTCCAAGCGGATGAGTGCTGCGACTTCCTGAGCATACCGTTTGTCCCCGGATTTCATATTGCGACGGGACCTGTCGAGCCGTTTTTCAACTGATTCCAGATCAGCAAGTGCCAACTCCACTTCGATAGTTTCAATGTCCCGCAATGGGTCCACTGAACCATCCACATGAGTCACATCGGTGTTTTCAAAACAACGCACCACGTGGACGATGGCATCGACCTCACGAATGTGACCGAGAAACTTATTCCCCAGCCCCTCCCCTTTGCTTGCTCCAGCCACCAGCCCTGCAATATCCACAAACTCAAAGGTAGTGGGTACAATGCGCCGTGGATGAACCAAATTTGCTAAAGCCTGCAGTCTTGAATCAGGCACTTCAACGACGCCTACATTGGGATCTATTGTGCAAAAGGGATAATTCGCAGCGTCCACACCTGCCCTCGTGATGGCATTAAACAGGGTTGACTTCCCCACATTGGGCAACCCGACAATTCCAGCCTGCAGTGGCATGAATCCACCTCTTTTCCTTGCTTTCACTCGCTTTATTATAGGCGGTCGTACAGAACCAAACAATGTTGTGCTGAGAGTATTTTTATGGTCTTGAATACTCTCGACCTGAAAACGTACACTAGACCATGCCTGCCCCATCATACTCGAGATTGAAGGTCAAAGGTGGAGTGGATAGTGCGATGTATTTGTGGCACAATGTAGAGTGCAAGAGGAGGTGGAAGTCGTGCTCAGACGGTTGTTACGACGGTTGCGTGTACGGAAACTGTCGACAAAGGCACTGGCTGCAGAGGTTGGTCAGGAGTCTTGTCACAACGGTCAACGCCCCGCGGCCTGCGCATAAGGGCTACTCGGACAAGACCACCGTAAGGATTATTCTAGGGTGTTGCTCTCATCATTTTTTTGAAGGGGGCCTATGGGAGGCCTCTTTTTTATAACTTTTTGGTCAAGTACATGGGCACTGAGAGTCTAACAAACAGGCCGACTGGCTACCAATCAATCGCTTTCCTCTCCTGCCTGGTGACCTAGCACCTTTCGTACCGCCCGGTCAAACTTAGATCTGGGCAACAAGACACTGTGCTCGCAGCCTAGACATTTCAATCGGATATCCATGCCCATACGAATAATCCACCAGCGGTTTTCACCGCAAGCGTGCGGTTTTTTCAGTTGGACGATATCGTGTAGCTCATAGGAAAGTGGCATTGCATATCCTGGATTCATGGCCCATGTCAGACTCAGGGCTAAAATGCAAACCTAATCACCATGACAGGCGAGAGCATGAATCCAGATGACCCCCTTTTCGATTCTGAATGTTAGCATCTCGCTTCGACTGGATTTCCTTTTCTATCTCCACTATTCTACACCGCTTTCGGGTCAACTCGCACGCGGCACTATTAATGGATACAGCTCATTGCATTCTTCCATCGCTGTACGAACTTTGCGCCAAATATCCCCTGCGGTGGAGTACGATACTCCAATTATTCCGTGCAATCGTCGTGGCCGCTACACCCCGTTTATCATTGGCCACCAGATACATTGTGAGAAATCACTTGCGTAAATCGGTTTTCGTCTTTTGAAAAATGATGCCTGCTGTGACGGAAGTCTGCATTGAGCACACCTTGCACCGGAACAAGGGCCAGGCGCTCCTCCGCATCCTTTTTTCTTGACGAGCAAGACACCTCCACCCCGAACGTGTATTCTATATTTTCAATTCTACCACCGGCTCTCCACTTTTCAATCAACACTTAGAAGATTTGAGTTGTATGTTGCCTAAATATACATTTTGTGAAGACAACGTTAATGTCGGTCAAGCTGGCCGTTGACATATCGAGGTCACAATTGAATGGTTAGCAGGGAATTCGACGTCATGCGGAGAAGAAGAGCATAGCGAGGTGTACTGAAGGAGCAAGTGTTGTGGCAAAAAATAAGTTGGTTCAACCCTTTCTCAAGTGGGCAGGCGGAAAACGCCAACTTCTAGATGAAATACGAAAATATGTACCCAAGCGATTCAACGCATATTACGAGCCTTTTATTGGTGGCGGAGCTGTACTGTTTGATTTGCAGCCGAAAAAGGCGGTTATCAATGACGTTAATACTGAACTGGTCAACACGTACAAAGTCATTCGAGACCAGGTTAACGAAATCATCGAGAATTTGTCCAAGCACCGAAACGAAAAGGAATATTTTTATGAACTTCGAGAGCTTGATCGCCAGCCGAAATTTCAGGAGTTATCAACAGTGGAACGTGCTTCGAGGCTGATTTTTCTCAATAAGACCTGCTATAACGGGCTTTTTCGCGTGAATAGCCAAGGTCAATTTAATGTTCCGTTTGGTGATTACAAAAACCCGAACATCGTGAATGAAATCATCATCCGAGCGGTTCATCATTATCTGTCGTCAAATGATGTTCAGATCCTTAACCAGGACTTTGTAGATGCTGTCTCCACTGCCAAAAAGGGCGATTTTGTCTACATTGATCCGCCGTATGACCCGGTTTCCGATAC
>DAHWFY010000238.1 GCA_027336365.1 Bacillota bacterium
GTCGAGTATTGACTGTATCCACAATATTAGGGGGGGTGTCCGTAGTGGAAACCTTCCTGCTCTTGTTTTTTGGTCGCCAGTATCATCTACCCACCCCACAGCTTCAGACACTCATTTTTCTCCAATTGGTGGTGGGGGGTCATTTGATGTTGTTTGTCAGTCGAGCACGAGGTGCATTTTGGCGCACACCCTATCCCTCCGTTCCTTTGTTCTCCGCCATTGTAAGCACTCAGATTTTCGCGGTTTTGTTGACTGGGTTCGGTTGGCTGGTACCTGCGCTTCCTTGGAGTTGGATAGGCATCGTATGGATATACAATTTGGTGTGGATGGTTTTGCTGGATGGAGTGAAGCTTGGAGTTTATAAATTGCTAGGAGACTCTGCGAGAAACTGATCTTGACATAATCTAAAGGTTTTATGGGGCACTTGATAACTTCGTAGAACATTACAGAATTTAATGGGGTAAGGTGAGGCTCACTAAGGAGGAGTCAGATATGACAGGAATATCTCATGGACATTGGGAAATTGAATCTGTTTGTCCACAATGTGGAAAGGTTAATCTCGTATCCTTACCTGTCGGAGAACGAGTTATTCAGATTCACTGCGAGCACTGTGCTCATGGTTATGAGTACATCCATATCGTAAAAAAGCCAAAGTACATTGAGGACCAAGACGAAAAAATTTGATCTCTATTTCATTTTGAAAAAATAATAGAGGTTGTCCGGAAAGGGTAAGAACTCCTCGACGCATTGTCGCGTCGTCGCCCAAAATACTCCTTCACGTACCGAAAACATACGCTCAGTGCGCATTTTGGACTAGCCTTCTCGCACTGCTTAGGTCTGACCGGACTCCTTTCCGGACACGCGCTTTAAGAGAGAAACTCACGGTCCGCAATTTCGTCCCATTCAAAAGCACAGTCATAAGTATACTCAAGTCGGATTTTCAGCGTCAAACTCATGCAACCGACCCCGATAGGCTTGCATGGTCATAAAATTCATAAACCGCCCCACATTCAGACCCAAGATGGCGTCTACCCACTCGTGTAAAGGGGCAGTTTCTCTGACCATCCCCTGCACACAGGCCCATACCTCATTCACAGTCACACCATCATAACCCAACTGATGAAACTCCTCCACTTTCACCTGACACAACTGACGCAAATCGAGAAGGTAACCCCGCCAGTCCACCTGTGGATCCGTACCCTGTTCCACGGCTGTCCGCCCCCGTTCATCCGTTCGGATCGACACACTCTACTACTGTTCGCCAGATTGCGGCTTTTTCCTGCCCCGGACTATCCCCCGGCTTGTCTGCATACAGTGATACGGATACCCCTGCGGAGGTTCAGTGAAATGAGCCAGCATCGTTCTTTTTTTCATGGAGCCTTTGTCTTAATGGCCGCCAGTTTGGTCACACGCGTGATGGGATTTGCTTACCGAATTGTACTCACCCGTTTAATTGGCGCCGCGGGTATGGGCCTGTTTCAAATGGTCTCACCTCTCTTGAGCTTGGTGTTGACCTTCGTGATTGCCGGCCTGCCTGTCGCAATTTCCAAGCTTGTAGCTGAGGCCTTGGTGCAGCAGGACCGAGTGCGAGTACAACGCATCCTGCGCGTCAGCGCCATCGTGATTGCTGTGATGTCAGCGATATTCACGGGGCTCATGTGGCTATTGCGTGGTCTGGTAGAACGCCACTGGTTGACAGATCCGCGAGCATACCCGACCTATTTGGTGATGATTCCGTTGGTCTCCATCATCGGCATTTCCAGCATTTTGCGCGGATACTTTCAGGGACTGCAGGATATGGCACCGTTGGCCTGGTCTGCCATCTTAGAACAAACCCTGCGCATTGGCTCCATCTGGGTGTTGGCGAGCTATTTGGTGCACTATAGCTTGGCCTACGCCACGGCTGCAGCCATGGTGGGCCAAGTCATCGGTGAACTGGGAGGGCTCCTGTTTCTTTGGTTACAATACAGGCGCAGAGGTAAGCTGTCCCTGGTGTTGCCGGACGCTCCTGCCCGAAGCCTGGAAAAGCCACGACAAACTCTCGCGGCTATCGTGGAAATTGCGGCTCCTGTCACCCTCAGTCGACTGATTGGATCCCTAATTTACGCTCTTGAACCCGTCTTGGTTACCCGCGCCCTGCTCACCGCAGGACTGTCCGTTTCTACGGCCACGGCACTATATGGTCAATACGGCGGTATGGCCATCCCCTTGCTGGTATTTCCCACCGTGTTCACGGGGTCTCTGGCGGTAAATCTGGTGCCTAGTGTTTCCGAGGCCATAGCTGGAAATCAAGAGCAACGAGTAAAGGCTCGATTCAGCCAGAGTTGGACCGCCACCGCCATGGTGGGAATTCCGACATCAATTCTTCTAACCTTTTACGCTGATCCCCTGGCTCGAGCCGTGTTTGGTATCCACGGTGTGGGACCGATTCTCTCCGTCATGGCCCCAGCGGGATTTCTGTTGTACCTGGAAGGTCCTCTGATGGGTATCTTACAAGGGCTTAATCACGCAGGCATTGCCATGCGCAACTCCATCATTGGCGGCATCCTGCGCCTCGGGCTGATTGTCCTGCTCGCATCACGACCTCATTTGGGAATCCTAGGTGTGGCTTGGGCCTCCACGGTATCCATCTGCGTGACCGCTGGACTGCAATTGCGGAGCGTGAAAAAGTTTGTCTCGGTTCACATCAGTTGGCGCGACACATGGCGTATTCTTGCAGCTTCTGCAGGCATGTTGCTGCTGTTGCTCGCCCTGTCCCTCATTCATTCCAACCCCAATCCATGGCAGCTTCTGTTTGCCGTGGCGGCTGGGTTATTGATTTATTTCATCTTGTTATGCTCACTGCACGTATTGACCACTCGCAGAGTGTACCGAATTCCCCGCATCGGCCCTATCTTGGCCCAAATTGTCTCAGCCATGCCCTTCGCAATATGATTGTGCCCGAAAAACCAACTCATGCCAGACAAGTCAGGAGGGGTCTCCCCGGTGAGTGGACCGCTGGATGTTTTCTGACGAATCCATCGGATCCACGTGAATGCGTCCCTCGGCATCGATACTCGCGTAAAACACATCACGCCAGTCCGCGTACCCTTGTTCTGCCAGTGTCCGCTTGAGCCAATCGTTATTCTGATGCAGTTTTTCCAGTGTCTTTTTCACAGGTTGGCCATCCATGATTAAGGACAAGGGCAAATCTTGCAAAACCACTGTGTGACCAAGGTCCGCAGCCTGCAAGGGCCTTCTTTCTGCCTTAGGCAACACGCTCAATTTTCCGGATGTTTCCAAGACAGCAAACTCCACGTCCTGTACATGGGTAAGACCCTGCTCCCGCAGTTGCATGAGCAAGTCATCCATGGTGTAACGAATGCGACGCATTTGCTTGTCCCGCACCTCACCATGTTCCACCAGAATCACCGGCTCTCCTTCCACCCATTTGCGAAAGCGTTGGCTTTTCATCTGAGTCAATGCCACCGCCAACTGTAAAACTACCAGCATCGCAATGGACACCAATGCCATATACAACGGCGTATGGGTATCCTCCATAGGCACAGTGGACAGTTCGGCAATCATGATGGACACGACGAAGTCGAATACGGACAGTTTGCCAATTTCTCTTTTACCCATCACCCGAAGTGCCAGCATCACGGCCAAGTATAATACCGCAATGCGCATGCAAAATTCCCATAGCGGGATGTGCATTAGCAATCCCCCAATCAGACCAAAGACCCTCATGCCGCTGTTAGCGGCACCAGCAAGGAATGTAAATCCACGCAATTGTATTTACTGAACAGTATGGCCCGTTATGGGAAAGTTTAGAACTCATTGCGACTTTACCCGTAGAGTTCTTTACGTCCGAGTTATCCTAGCGTTTCCCGTGCCCCGAACACTCACAAAATGCTTTAGACCCGCACAAATGTAGACCCACACAAAATT
>DAHWFY010000239.1 GCA_027336365.1 Bacillota bacterium
CCCGTACGGATTTCTCCACACGCCCCTCAAACGTGCGCGTCTGCCAGTTCCGCCACCCCGACATGAGAAGAAAAACAAAGCCGCATTGCGGCGTGTACAAACTGTCGAGTTTGATTATACGAAGCCCACCGCCACGTGTCAACTCGTCGCTGCCTTATCATCCTCCGCCAAGAAAACGATGGGTGCATAATTACGACACTTTAGCGCATGCTCTCCCGCAGAATCTCTTCACTAAGGAGAAGTGTGATGTGACAGACACTCAACCCGATGTACTCGACTTGGTGGTGCAGCCAGAGATCAAAGAATTTCTTGCAACCACCATCCCGATGATACCGAAAATCACAAACATCATGAGAATCACATCAAAACTGTACGATCTGACTGAGGAATTATTAAAAGACACGGAGATATTAGAAATCCTCGAGATGGATACGATGAAAACTGCGGAAACTGTGGAAACTGCGGGTCCGATTCACCACCTCGTCCCGGAAGCGATTCAGGATGGGGTTGCCTTGGTGCACGAGGCTCAAATACGAGCCGAGTCTGATTCGTCTAAGGTGGGGATGATTGGTTTGTACAGGATGCTTAAAGACCCCACGGTCCAGAAAAACCTGCGTTTCATGAAGGCTTGGCTCGCCATCATTTCCGAACGCCAAAAGAAAGAACTCCATCAACTTAATAAAGCAGCGGATGGGCAATAGGTTCAGTGACATCCACGAAAGTTGCAGCTTTGCATGAGTTGATTAGAATGAGGTGAGTCCAGGTATGCCAACAATGTCCATCCATGGTGTTGAGATTTATTACACCGTTCAAGGTGAGGGAATCCCGATTATTTTTGTTCACCCTCCAGTTCTGAGCAGTACGAGTTTCATCTTTCAGATAAGAGAATTGTCCACAAAATTCAGGGTCATTGCCTTTGATATTCGCGGTCATGGCAAGAGCCAGGCCTCTCAAGAATCTTTGACTTATCCAATTATCGTCGCCGATATGGAGGAATTAATGAATGGCCTTGGCGTCGACAAGGCCTATCTGTGCGGATATTCAACCGGAGGGTCAATTGTTTTAGAGTTTTTGCTTGAACATCCGGACAGGGCATACGGGGGAATCCTCATCGGTGGAATATCCGAAATCCATGATTTCCGATTAAAGGCACGGATTTTTCTTGGAATTTCCCTTTCGACACTTGGCGCTTTCCGGATTTTAGCCTTGCTTTTGGCATGGAGCAATTCAATACCGAGCATATTTTGGAGAACATTCCAGGATGCCAAAAGGGGAAACAGCAAGAACGCGGAACAGTACTACCGCTACAGTTTAACGTACGATTGCACGAAGCAACTTCCCAAAATTAACATTCCGATTCTGCTACTCTACGGTGAACAAGACAAGGGATTTCATTCATATGGTCACCTGTTACATGAGTCCCTGCCAAAAAATGAATTGGTGTTCATAGGTCACGTGAAACATCAAATCCCAACAAAGGCGACAAGTCAGTTACACGATGAAATAGTTCGATTTATTGACAAACACACAGGATAGGCACCCATGCCGCCGTTAGCGGCACCCGCAAGGGACGTAAATGCATGTTATTGTATTTAATGGATAAATTTTTGGTCTTTCGTAACCTCTGACTTCTCATACCCATGTCCCTTTTAAGCGGTGTTATGCAACTTTCCTGCGGTCCTCTGGACGGTGGACAATTCGTTGCCATAAATTCGTTGATAGAGGTCAAAGTTGTAAAAAACCCGGTCCACAAAATGACGGGTTTCCCCCAAGGGAATCTTGTCAATAGAATTCAGTTGCCCATTCCACGTATCGTTGTGTAGCCACTGTTGCACTCGTTTCGGCCCAGCATTATAAGCGGCAATGGCCGCCACGCGGTTGCCGTCGAACTTTTTGGTCAGGTACTGCAGGTACCAACTTCCCAACTGAATGTTGATGGCTGGAACAGCCAACTGGCTGTTATGGGTTCCCTGGCCATAACCAGCCACAAAAGCTCCGGAGTCCGCCAGACGCAGGGCAATCCACTGAGCGGTGTCTGGCATTAATTGCATCAGCCCGACGGCGCCGGCGTGAGACACATCGTGGGTGTCAAACTTACTCTCCACTCGAATGACGGCGGCTACCAACAAGGGATCCACCCCGTTGGACGCGGCGGCATTCAGAATGAGACTTTGATACTGAATTGGATACATCCACCGCCAAAAGATGTTGGAGGTAACGAGCGCCACGACGACAATCAACAAAAGGATGGAAACCATCATCCGTTTTGGAATGAGAATCAGGCGCCAGTGGGATGACCCAGAGTGCGGAGGGTCTGCCACAGTTCATTCACCTGCTTTCTCGTTTGCTCCAAGTCACCACTGTTGTCAATCACATAATCCGCCAGAGTTCGCTTCTCTTCAATGGACATCTGCGCCGCAATGCGGGCATTGGCGGCAGCCTCGGTCAAGCCGTCTCTCGCCATCAACCGCTGTCGTTGCACGGAAACCGGGACATAGACCAACAAGGTCACGTCGACTAAAAGTCTGGTTTCTCCTTCAAACAACAGGGGGACGTCCCATACCACAGACTCTTCCGGGCAAGTGGTCAGATAAGCGGTGGTCTCCTCCCACATCCCCTCTCTCACTCGGGGATGAATCATTTGGTTAAGCTTCAGGCGGGCCTCTTCATTTTGAAAAATGATGCTGGCCAAGAGCGGTCGGTTCAGACTGCCATCCTCCCGCAAAATCCGAGTTCCGAAAAAAACGGTAATCTCTTGAAGTGCGGGCTGCCCCGGTTCAACCACCCGCCGTGCCCACAAATCCGCATCAACAATGAACGCTCCCAGTTCTCTGAGCATTCCCGACACCGTACTTTTGCCTGTGGCGATTCCACCGGTCAGACCGATAATCACGCCGCCGCCTCCTCTGTCGTCGAAACTCATATGTTTCTTGGCGTCTTGGTGGTCCCCGTCTGCCATGGGCAGGTCTTCACTATTTTCTGCTCTATTTTCTGCTCTTTTTTATTCTCTGTTCTCAACTCTGCGGAGTTCCCAAATCAGCGGACCCTTCGCCCCGTTTCTCCCGATCCCGTTTTTAACGGTGCGACTGAACCCGTTTTGTGGCGGTGAGGCTGGCACTGAGGACAAAAGTGAGTGCCCCGGCCTGCCACTCGAGTTTTTTCAATGACAGCTCCGCACACACGACAGGGCTGACCTTCCCTGGCATAAACCTGCAGTTGAATTTGAAATCCCCCGTGCCTGCCGTACCCATCCACATAAGTTTTCACCGTGGTTCCACCGGCTGCAATGGCTTGGGTGAGAACGTCCCGAATGGCCGACAGCAGGACCTCCGCCTGTGCTTTCGTCACCTGGTTGGCGGGCCGCTCCGGGTGAATTCCCGCGGTAAACAGAGTTTCATCCACATAGATATTCCCCAACCCTGCCAAGGTTTTTTGATCCAACAGCACGGCCTTCAAAGGTGTCCTGTGAGAGTGAATCCGGCGCCACAATCCACCGGCGTCCAGCACTGGATCAAACGGCTCAGGTCCCAATTGTAACAATCCCGAAGGCCATGGCTGGTTCCCATAAACCAAGTCCATGGTACCAAACTGGCGGACGTCCCGGTAGCGCAATTCCATTTCATCCGCCAGGTGAAATACCACGTGGGTGTGCGGAGGCTCCGGTTCCCCAGCCCGTGCCACCCGATATTGCCCTTCCATGCGCAGATGAGACACCAGAGTAAGAGCGTCGGTATGAATCAACAGGTACTTGCCTCGACGTCCCACGCCTGTCACGGTGACGCCAGATAGTAATGCGGCAAATACGTCTGGATTTGGGGGCGTCCGAACTATCCTCGGCAGACGCACCTCCACCCGTTTTACCTGCTTGCCGACAAGCAAAGTCTCAAGATTGCGGCGAACGTTCTCCACCTCTGGTAATTCT
>DAHWFY010000023.1 GCA_027336365.1 Bacillota bacterium
CTTGGTGCTGGGTGGCGAACGGGCTCCTGGCAACGGTTACTTTATTCAACCCACCATCTTTGCCGATGTGAAGCCAGATGCGCGGATTATGCAGGAGGAGATTTTTGGACCCGTATTGGCGGTGACCAAGGCGGAAACTTTCGAACATGCCGTGGAGCTGTTCAACAACACCATCTATGGACTGACCGGTTCTCTCTATACTGGCGTTCGTGAGCACTATGAATATGGCGAAAAGCACATGCACTGCGGTAACCTGTACTTTAACCGCAAGTGCACTGGCGCCTTCGTGGGGGCCCATCCTTTCGGTGGTTTCAACATGTCCGGTACGGACTCAAAGACTGGCGGACCGGACTACTTACAGTTGTTCATGCAGGCCAAGGCAGTGACCGAGACTCTCTAAAAATCGAGTGAACCAGTCCACATCTGGTACCGCTCCATACCCCAGAGATGAAGAACAAACCCAACCATCCTCACGGCCGCCCTTCATCAAAAAACTGTCCGTCCCCGGTTCAACCGCAGGACGGACAGTTTTTGTACGAAAATTGTACGACTAATAATGGATGTGGATTTCCCATCGTAAAGACCATGGGCAAAATCACCGCTCCAATAGACCCGACGATGCAGAGTTCTGACCGGACCCCTTTCCGGACACGTACTATAAACTTTCAAGCTTGGATTTCACTTGAAGTTGAAGAGGATTCCATCGCAGGCGTGCTCAGACGAGAAGCAACACCCCAGGGAAGGAAAACAAGCACGGACACGAGCACCACGATGACGCTCCCGATGTCGATGTTCACAAGGCTCTTTGCCCCCACACCGCCAATATAAGTCATGAATGTAAGAAAGAGCGTGTATGCGATGTACCAAATGGCATTTTTGTACCCTTCTTTGATCCGATAAATGAGGCCAAATAGAACGGCTGCAATGGCCAACAGCAAAACCGCATACGGCACCGACGGCCATCCGCTCCAATAGACAATCAGCGAGGCGGCAGAAAATGCGAGCACGGCAATGGCTGAACCCCCCTTGAGTCGACCCGGCCGTCCACTGCGACGCAACGCCATCATCACCACTGGATTGACGGCAAAGCCGATGTACCCGCCCACCACAGCGTCGCTGATGAGGTTATAAATAGAAGGCAGCGGTGCCGCAATATAAGCCACCACAGCTCCGATGAGAGTAAACACCAGCAGAGCCCATACTGGAATGGAGTACTCCTCGTTAATCTCCCGCAGGCGAGCGCTCACCAATCCGGATCGACTCATGGCAAAAAGAATTCGGCTGCCGGCGCCTTGATAAATATACCCCGTCACAAATGGCCCGACGATGGCAATGACGGCAGTCAGGGCAATCAACCACCCCGCGTGTGCCGCGCTGGCTATCGTCAAAAATGGATTTCCGGGAAGGCTGGAAATGGAGCTCCAGGCTCCCGGGTGTAATTTCACGGCAGACCAGTTGAGTGAGGTTAAAAAGCCAATGGCGAAAAGAATGTAGATGACCGTTTGACCGAGTACCACCCAAATGATGGCACGTCCGATATCCTTAGGACGATGGACTTCCTCGGCGTAGTCTGGAATCACTCGGATACTCCCGAAAGCAAACATGCCCAAAGGAATGGCGGCCCAGAGTCCGCTGAATCCAAACGGTACCCAACCGCCATAGTGATTGAAGTTGGCAAAACGGGCGAAGGTGATGAAACCGATGGCCGCGAGTCCGTACAGGACCACCTTAACGATGCCGAGTAAATTGGTGGAACGAGCAAACGCCTTGATGCCATAATAGTTAAAGGGCAAGAACAACAACATTAACACCGCGCCAGCGATACCGCCCAGAGTGGTGGGGTTCCCATGTGCGGTGATGAAGTGCGGCCAAAAGTAGTTGATACCTTCAACCGTCGCCAGGGCCTCAATGGGTGGTATGAAGAGGTACCAAATGAGATCGGAAAACGCATTAATCATGTTGGTTGCCCGACCGTGAGTATATAGACTGTAACGCGAGGGTCCGCCAGCCTCTGGATAAACTTGACCCAATTCCACATAAGTAAGCCCGACAAAGGCATACATGATGGCACCAATAAGCCAGGCAAAAATGACTCCGGGTCCGGCTAAAGCAGCCATCCCCGCCGTGCTGAACAGTACTCCTGTGCCAACTGCACCCGCCACCCCCAAAATAACCAGGTTCCAAAGCGACAATCCGCGTTGAAGTTGGGGCATCCTTTTCACTCCTCGAATGAGATTTTTTCTTACTGTCTGTGTGTGTCCAGACAATCTTTTTTTATAGAGTTTTCGTCAGTTCCCTCCTTTCCGTATACAGAATCTCCATTCTGTTCAACAAGTCCTGAGTTCATTTTCGCACCCTCTAAGCCTCTTTACTTTACCAGAAAAATTCAATAAGCCCATTTTTAAAAAATATACCCTTTGACAAACTGTCTTTACTCCCTTCAATGATGAGTAAAACACGACACACCAAACTATTAGCAATTTTCATGCCAATTGATGACTCTCCTCAATTTTCTGTTATCTTTGTTGATCAACCCATCCGTAGCGGCGAAGGTAGTTGTATAAGGTCCCTCGCGAAATACCCAATACCTTGGCAGCCGCCGCCTTGTTGCCATAAGTCCGCTCCAGAGCGGCGCGGACTTGTTCCGGTTGAATCGACTTTACATTCCCGGGTTGCCATGGGAGGGACGTCATCGAAGTGGAACCCGCTGCTTGCTCACCACCGCACGGCCTGAAAACATCTGAACTCAAAGGACCCACCCCTGGCACCCCTGACACCGCAGACTTCATGGTCTCTCCATTGCCAGCAACACCTGTTGTTCCGTTGGAAGATCCGTCCACTGTGGTGGAATCCGTCATTTGAACCTGCAAATCCCGACGCATGTCATCTGGCAGATGTTCCACCCGAGCCTGCCCGCTATGCGACAGAATCACCAAACGTTGCACCGTGTTGCGTAATTGTCGCACATTACCCGGCCAGGCATAGCTCATCAAAGCCAGCATGACTTCGGGATCGACCTCCGGCAACAACCTATCATATTTCATGGCAAACTCCTGCAGATAACGTTGCACTAAGAGAGGAATATCCTCCACCCGTCGCCGCAGTGGGGGAATGTGAATATTGACGACGTTAAGACGGTAAAATAAGTCCTTGCGAAAGGTACTGTCCGCCACCAAACCTTGCAGGTCCTGATTGGTCGCTGCAATAATTCTCACGTCTGTCCCCACCGGCCGCACACCGCCCACCGGATAAAAGCTACCTTCTTCCAGCACCCGCAACAACTTTACCTGCATGTCTAGAGACAGTTCTCCCACCTCATCAAGAAACAGCGTCCCCCCCTTGGCCAAATCTAATTTGCCACGTTTTCCTTTGCGATCCGCTCCCGTAAAGGCCCCGGCCTCGTAGCCGAACAACTCACTTTCAAACAAGGGGGCCGGGATAGCACCGCAATTAATGGCAATGAATGGGCCACCTGCCCGGTGACTCACCTGGTGAATGGCGTGCGCAAAAAGCTCCTTGCCCACCCCCGACTCACCGGTAATCAGCACCGTGACGTCCGTCACTGCCACCCTGCTGGCAGTATCAATGGCGGCCTTCAGGAGCTCACTATGTCCCCAGATAGCACTCCAAGGGTCTGTCCCATCCACTCCCCCATAAACGTCTGACGTCCCATGGCCCGAAGAACTGGAAGACTGCATGAGGCCATGGCCGAGACGGACAATGTGGCTCACGTCCTGTTCCGTGGAAATGGCCCCCACCACCCTGCCATCCTGAAGAATTGGCGAGGTGTTAATGAGCACATGGACATTGGGCCGAGGTTCATGATAGACGTGACGAATGGGCACTCCGTCCTGGAGTACCCGCTGAATCATCAGAGATTTCCACGGAATGTCGAAAATGGACTTGCCAATAATTTCATCTGCTCGAATTTTATACAGACCTTGAGCCGCCGAGTTCCAGTAACGGACGGTCCCCTGTGCATCCACCACGGTCACCGCCTCTTCCACGGTCTCTAGAAGCACAGACAACAGAGCCCCATTCCCACCCCCATTTGTGTCCGCGTTCAACTCCTTTTGCGACTCCTTTATTTTCCTAATTTTAGCATCATTCAATTTTAGTTAACCCCTCCTTAAGTTATTGTCATATTAGCCATTAAATTTGGAAATTACTATGGAGCTCACTCAGAGAAATGTCTTTACCGTGACCTGAGCACCCCTCTGTCCCCTGTACAAGGGTACATATATGTCTAACATATTAAACATTTATGTTAAGACTGTTCAACGCGAAATACAAGTATGGGTATCTCCTGGCAGCCTCTAAGTGGATCCAGTTCACAACTAAAACTTCGGCTGCACCAAGTCGCCAAATTATTGGCACGAAATTTGCTACAAAGTGAATAGACACAGAAACATAACGGTGACTCGCTGACCGTCTGTGGTCGTGACATCTTACCGTCTGTGGTTGAAGCGCATCTCGAGGGAGGAACCTGTATGCAGTCCCGTTATGACATCATCGTGGTAGGTGGAGGAGTCATTGGCTCCAGTGTCGCCTGCCAGTTATTACAGGATGGTTTTACCGGATCCGTTGCCGTGATTGAAAAAGACACGAGTTATGAATTCGCTTCAACACCCAGGAGTGCGGGTGGCATTCGTCAGTTGTTCAGTACGGAAGTCAATATCCGGATGAGCCACTATAGCCTGCAGGCCTTTAAAACTTTCGCTCAGGATTTGGCCGTCGACGGAGAAACGGCTCCCATCGACTTCAAGGAACAGGGGTACCTGTTTTTAGGCAATGAATCCACCATGGGTATTCTCATGAAACATGCGGAACTGCAACGCCGTCTGGGAGTTCAAGTGAACCTGATGTCCGCGATAGACCTGAAAAACATCATTCCAGAGTTGAACGTGAGTGACCTGACCGGAGGCATATTCAGCCCTGACGACGGATATTTGGACCCCTACTCAGTGCTGCAGGGGTATGTACGCAAAGCCAAACGCTTGGGGGCTGAATACATCCGCCAAGAAGCCAAGTCTATCCTTGTTAATGAGGGGACAGGTGGAGTCGCCGGAGTAAAACTGACCGATGATACAGTGATTTTCGCTGGCAGGGTAGTTTTGACCGCCGGAGCATGGTCCGGAAGTCTGGCCGCCACCGCTGGGGTGGATTTGCCTGTGGTTCCCCTGCGCAGACAGTTGTTTGCCTTGGATTTGGCAAAACCCTTGCAAAATCCTCTGCCCCTGACCATTGACCCCAGTGGAGTATATTTTCGTCATGAAGGGACCATGGTCCTTGCCGGACTTGCCAATAATGTGCCCTATGGGTTTGACTTTCACTGGGAAAAGTCCTTCTTTGAACAAGAGATCTGGCCAGTGATGGCAGACCGCTGTCCAAACTTCGAGCAGATGAAACTGATACGGGGTTGGGCCGGGCTGTATGACCACAATCGGATTGATCACAATTCCATCATCGGGGAAATGCCTGATTGCAAGGGACTGTATGTGGCCACCGGATTCAGTGGTCACGGCTTGATGCACGCCCCGGCCGCTGGCAAGGCCTTATCAGAACTCATCCGCCTGGGACGATTTGAAACCATTGACGCCAGCCCACTGTCTCCGGAGCGGTTTGCCACGCATCGCTATGTAACAGAAGAAGCCGTCATTTGAACATCCCTTTTATTCTAGGAAAGATACAGAAACTTGTAACGACCCGGAAGTAGAGTTACCATAAAAATTCAAAAGAGCCGGATCCCCCTCGGACCCGGCCTGTGGCTTCAAAAAAGATGTTCCCACTGATGAAAAAACTAGACGTTCTGCAACAACGCCTGCAGCATCTGGTTTTGCGTGCTGATGACCTTGGAGTTGGCCCCATAGCCCGTGTTGGCAATCATCATGTTGGTCAGTTCCTGAGTGAGGTCGACATTGGAGGACTCAAGATACCCGGCCTGAATGGTGCCAAAATTCCCGGTTCCAGCGGGTCCATAAACAGGCGCCCCAGCGCTGTTGTTGGATGGAGCCTCATACAGATTAGAGCCCATTTTTTGCAAACCTTCATAGTTTGGAAAATCCACAATGGGAATATAGTAAGTGGCAGGGTTCCCATTTGTCACAGTCACAGTACCGTTTGGTCCGATGGTAAATTGCGTTGGATTTCCAGAACTATCGGTCAACTTGATGGCGGACCAAGTTGGTGCAGTTGTGGAACCGGAAGTCAGTTGAGTTGTTGTTCCCAACACATAGTTTCCATCCGCGGTCACGAGATACCCATTGTTGTCCACATGAAAATTTCCCGCTCGAGTATAATCAACAGCAATAGTCGTGGGGGAACTTGAAATTTGTGTGGGCGATGCCGAGGTTACCGCAAACAACCCATTGCCATCAATGGCAAGGTCCGTTGGATTGCCTGTCTGGTTCAAAGACCCCTGGCTGAAGTTGGGGGTGATTTCAGCAATTTTTACGCCCAATCCCATCTGCTGCGGATTCGTTCCCCCTATGCCCGTGCTACTGCCCCCAGAACCACTCGCCAAAGTCTGACTCAAAATGTCTGCGAAATTCACTTGGGAAGTTTTATACCCAGTCGTGCTCACATTGGCCACATTGTTGCCAATCACATTCATCATGGTCTGAAAGGCGTCCATTCCGGACACCGAGGCGCCAAATAAACCCACCCTGAGAGCCCCCTCTCCGGAGAAAATTCCGGCACGTATGGTACACTCGTTGTCATTTCGTCAGAGGTCAACAAATTCCTGCAAGGTTAGACAAGATGATTCTTTTTTACTCCCCTGTGGCACTAGCTCTCCCACCTTCCATCTCACCGCCCAATGTGCCGGAAACGTGAGAGTCCTCTCCCGCTCCCTCTCCCTGTTTATTCGCCAATTCTGTCTCCACATTCAGCACGGTCTGCCCTTTCTGGGGCACGGGAACCTTACCGGGTTGGGAAAGTTTTTGCACCACCCAAATGGGAAAGGTCAACTCGTGAATGCCTGTGCCGCTACCGCCAGCCACAGAGTCGACGCCAATATGGTGTGTTTCACAGAGCACAAGGAGATTGCGAATGTCGTCGGGACTGGTGATAGCTTGATTGTGCAACAAACGGCCGTATCCATACGGGTCCCATTGTTCACAAAACGCTTTTACCCGATCCCAATCCGCAATGTTGGCAAGGCTCCATTCGATGCCAAAGTGGTGTACCTGCAGGTTACGAGTTGTGCCACATACCCAACAACAATAGTGCCCGTCTTCCCGGAGCCGTTGCTTGTTGCGGCGAAACGCTTCTGACTCTGTACGGCGGACGTGACTGGGCGTGATGACGACTTCTTTCAGAGAACGCTGAATAACGTGTTCTTCCACAGTCGACAACGCTTTCTCCTCCTTGAATGCTGTCATTACGCGTTAAGGCGCATCAAACCCTGCGGGCCCGCAGGTAGTATTGGACAGTGCGACAGCGGTCTCCGAAAGAGGGGCCCTGGCCTGGCAAGTTCTGTTGATTAACCCACCCCTCCAGAGCAATGAGCAACTGCTCCTGTTCCGCAGTGACGTTTTGCACCATACCGACGAACTCCAGGGACAAGCCGGCCTGGGCAAACAGGCGCTGCATTTCCACCAGTGTGAAAAAACGCACATGGGTGTGGTCCAACACCCCGGCGGGCTGGTAGGTCCAGGTCCCCACCAGAAGGCCCTGCAACACGTCGATGTGCCCCACGTTGGGCAGCGATGCCACGACAACCCCTCCGGGACGCAGATAGGTGACCAAGTGCTGCAAGGCAACGAGCGGATGCACCAAATGCTCCAGCACATCGGCAAACACCAAGGCGTCATACCAGCCCGTGGGCCGGGGCAAATTCATGTCAGTGGCGTCGCCAATCCACACGTGATTCAGCACAGTTTGTGCATCCACCGCCGCCCTCGGGTCCAATTCAATGCCGTCCACCTCGGCTACACCGCGATTTTTCAGCGTCAGCCCTAATCCACCACAAGCACAGCCCACATCCAACACCCGATGAGATTGAGGTACAATTTCCGCCAAGTCTTCCCGCGTCAGAAGACTGTACAGCGGATTGATACCCCATTTTCTTGTAAATCGTTCACAATTTTCGGTTAGCAGCTGAACGTATTCCGGGTCCTCACGGCTGGTTACACTGCCGTGGTGATGAACATAAGTATCCCCGGCCAACACCAGTTTGTAGCCCGCCCGGCGCACCCGCATGCAGTAGTCATCGTCCTCAAAGTTGCCGCGGCCGAATCGCTCGTCAAACCCTCCCACCTGTTGGTAAACCTCTCGACGAATAGCCAAACAAAACCCCACCAAACGCAGAGAATAAGTCCACCGGGTAGGGTCTGACTGATTGTGTTGGTGAGCGAAAATGTGAAACTCCTCCATATCTGTGTAGGACTTTGGACGCTGTTGTGAACCGGAAATCCAGTTGGTCACCGGTCCAGCCAATCCGTGTTCCGGTTTGGAGTACAGACAATGCAAAAGATTGTGCAACCAATTGTGGCTAACCACCACATCATTGTTCAGAATCACCAAGGTGTCTCCGCAGGCGGCGGCCATTCCCTGATTGCAAGCCCTGGGAAACCCCCGATTATCTTGGTTGTAGATAATTCTCAGATCTTCTCCTGTTTGTTCATTGACTATTTTCTGTAGACTCAGAGCCGTTTCATCATCAGATCCGTTGTCCACCACAATCACCTCATGAGCCTCAGGGGTGTGATCACGGATATTCGTTAAGCACTCCTGAGTCATAGACCAGTGGTTATAAACTGGGATGATGATGCTGGTCCGATGCGAGTCAGCGGCTGATTCCTGTCCAGTCATAAGAGTCACCTCTGTTGATTAAAGATATCGAATTTTTTACTCTTCAGACCACAGCGGTAAGTCTTGTAACATGCGTTGCCAGGCCAGAACTGCAGCCACCTGATCTGTCAGGTCGTCCGGAGACCGTCGTCGATATTGTTCCAAAAACTGGGCCACCGTCTTGCCATCCAACCAATCGAGCAGTCGCACCAAAAAATCCAACCCAAAGCCCAAGGGTCCACCCGCCTCCCGTACTTGTTTACAAACCCGTCGGCAGGCCACCCACTGTCCTGTCTGCCAGTAGCCATAAGCCAGAGTGGATGCTGCCTGGGCCCAAAAACCAACTTCCGGGTGTTTCCTAACCAGAGGTTCCAGCAGGGTCACCGCCTTAAACGCCTCTCCTCGCCCCAACAGTTCTGTCGCGAGACAGTAATCCAGCCAGGGTCCCGGTCCGCTCTCCTGGCGCTCCTGGATTAACAATTCAAGGTTGCGATCCCGTTTCCGTTCCAGAGTCAATGCGTCCTGTGTGTAACCCAGGTGCTCCAGCCATAAAGGAGCCCGCCCCACCCACAGGTCCCGACCGTATCGCTCCTGCAGACTGTCCCACAGGTTTTCGTGCACCCTGTGACGGTAACGCACCTGAGGATCGTTGCGAAACAACACAACCCGCAAATCTGTCAGCACGAACGGTGATTCGGGCACCAAGTCGGACATCAACCCGGAGCCCGTCAACGGGCTTATCACGACGGCCTGAAAGGCCTGGCACGAAGTGTGACGGAGTAGATCCGTCAATTCTTGGCGAGTGCCTTCCAGATGCATCCGTTCATCAGCGTCGATAGACAGAATCCACCGACCACGTGCCTTGGCCACAGCATGATTTCGAGCATCAGCAAAGCTGTCCGTCCAAGGATGGTGAAACACCCGACACCCGTAGCGGCGAGCCAGGTTTGGCGTTTGGTCGTTGGACCCGGTGTCTATTACCACCACGTCTTGTGCCAAGCCCCGCAAGCTGTCCAGACACCCACTGAGCCAAGCTTGCTCATTGCGGACAATCAAACAAACCGACAACAGGTTCATGTTTGCTCTTCCCCCTGGGGCACGTCACAATCGATTAAGTCCTGCAAACCAGACCGGTAAACCTCTGCCAAGGCTTGGAAAGGCCAGCTCGCTTGCTTCGCCAGAGCACGCACATCGCTCGACAAACGTGCCATGCCCAGCCCTGCAGCACGCGGATGTCCTGCCCGCCAGTCACACTGACACAAGGCAATGCGGGCTTGCACGTGATCTGGTTGTGTTACCAAACATTTGAGAAGATTTTCCCTAGCTTCAACCAGCCTACCCTGTTGCAGGCACAACTCACCCAAAACGTAGGCAGGTAAGGTATCTCCGCAGCCCTCCTGACTCGGGTAGCCTGGGCCTGCCGGTCCCAGTTGCAAGCAGTGTCGAAAGGCTCTTTCCGCCTCAGGCCAGTCTGCCAGGGTCAGACAAATAATGCCATACAGGTACCACAAGTCGGTGTAATGTGGCTCAACCTGATAGGCCTTCATCAGTACTTGGCGGGCCGTTTGGGCATCGCCCGACTGCCAGAGGGCGTAGGCGTGTTTCAGTGGCAAATCAGGCAGCCAAGGTCTGTCGACTGCAGCCTCCAGACACTGCTCTGCCCGTTGGTAGGCCGCAACTGCTGTGACAAATTCCCCTAATCGCAGCCATTCGTTGCCCAGGTAGTAATGTACTTTGGGGCTTTGTGGAGCCGCGACCCGTTCGCGCTGGAGAATTCGTAGATTTCGTTCCACCTTGCGCTGCCCCCGCACCAACGGATCGAGATAACCCCGGTGTATTACCGTTAACGACGCGGAGACGTAGTGAGCTGAATCTAACTTGGGAAGTTGTTCATGAATGGCGCCAATGAAGCGAAACTCCGGCGAGTGACGAAACAGGCGCAATTGGTGATGAATGAGTACTCCGGGCTGAACCGGGTCTCCCACAAGATTGCGTAAAGTCAGTAGGTACCCATCTACCTTGCCTCCCCCAGAGACCTCAGAATTTGCACTTCCCGCATTCGCAATCATGTCTTGCAACACATGTTTTTGACCGGGAGCCAGTTGCTCATCCGCATCCAGCACCAACACCCAGTCCCCTGTGGCCCGTTCTAAGGCATAGTTGCGCGCGCATGCAAAGTCATCTTGCCAAGTAAAGTTGTACACCCGTGCGCCCAGAGCACGGGCAATCCTCACCGTCTCATCTCGGGATCCAGTATCCACGATAATCACCTCATTCACCGCTCCCTGGACACTGGCCAAGCAATGAGGTAGGGTATCCTGTTCGTTACAAACAATCATGCACAGGCTAATCCGCGTTCCATCCGTGTGTGAGAACTGGGAAGGGCGTTTATTATCTTTAGAGATTCGTTTAATTTCCGATTCCGGATTCCCATTAGCCGTTTGTTTCATTCCATCCACTTCCTGAACTCCGTCAGCAATCTTTGCAGATCTGGCGAATCCGGGAACCGCTGTAACCCTTGCTGAACAATTTCCAAACCCTGCTGCACCAAATACTGCCTCACCTGTTGGCGAATTTGCCCATCTGAATCGCGCTGTGCCAGCAGTTGTCGAAGTTTTTCCACTTCCCCAGTACAGGCGTAAGTCAATGCCAGGTATAAGACACCCGCGTCTGTTCGCGTGGCTGGCTCCAGCCACTCCCGAGCCAACTCAAACTGACCCGCAAGCGCCAACGCGCTCCCCAGTAATTCTCCTTGTCGGTCCCCGGCTACTGTGGCCACCTGAGAAACATAAGTCAGCGTATCCGAGTCTGTGCTGTCCGCCAGCAAAAGACTGGCAAAACGCAGGTAGGCTTGCGTGAAAGAGGGGTTTTGCGTAAATGACTCCCTGTAAGCAACCACAGCCTCGCCTGTCTTGCCTAATTCTTGAAATACTTGACCCAGAGCGAAGTAGGCCCGGTAACCCGCAAGCCCGTGTTCCACCGTGTACGGCGGTACTGGTGGATTTCCCATCTGGATACAGCGAGCAAATGTAGCCAGAGCCGCAGCCCATTCTTGTTTTTGGTCCAGCAATACTCCTAGCAGATAATGTAAGTCCGTATAATCCGGAAACAGGAACAAAGCGTGTTTCAACTCCTGTTCTGCTGCCCCCCAGTCCCCGTGGCGCATCAAGGCAGAGACATAGACCTTGTAAAACCGAGAAGTCCACAGTGCCTCTGGGTTGATGACCTGCCGGGTTTTGGCCAACACCGCCACCGCATCACCCAGTCGGTTGCTGCGCAGGTACTCCACTCCCAAGTTGTAGGTACGAAAGGCATCATCCGGGTGTGCTGCCACTTCAGCCTCGGCCAGGCTCAGGTTACGCTGCTGTTTGCCCTGTAGCATTACCAGGGACTGGGTGTAGCCCCGATGCTGCACACGGATGCGCGAGTCAAAAATTTTCCCGGGAGGATTGGCATACAGAATGGATTCGGCAATCTGTTCATGTAACGCCCCTTGAAAGCGGTATTGGGGACAATTGCGAAACAAACGAACACTCACAGACTCTTCCATGTCTTGTACGCCATCGCCATCAGTTTCGTTCATGATATGAACAAGGAACCCGGCTGCCTGAGGAACATCCTGCAGACAAGCATGTAGTTCTGTAACCGCATCCGGGTACAAGACCTCATCCGCATCTAATACCAGGATGTAATCCCTTGTGGCATAAGACAGACTCACATTTCTGGCATGGGCAAAATCATCTTGCCACGGAATGGTGTCACACACGGCTCCATAGAGCCGAGCAATATCCAAGGTGCCATCCGTAGAGCCGGTATCAACAACAATCACTTCTTCCGCAATTCCGCGCAGATTTTCTAGGCACCTCGGCAATTGCTCCGCCTCGTTGCGAACAATCATACAAACCGAAAGACTCGGCATTGTCTTCACCCGCCTTGAGATTCGATGGGACAATATACGTGAACCGGACCCCCCTTGTCATGGCAAACGTGGAGTTTAATTTATCGAGGTCCACATTTAGGCAAAAACCTGTGGTGACCATCGTTTCTATGAATAGACTGGGACAACACGTTTATCAGGAGGGTGTCCATTGGCAAACTTCAAGGTGTTTTCTGAGGTCCCATCACAACTGCTCACACAAGTGTCCCAAACCAACCCGACGTCACTGCTAACCACCGCGCAGAACCTCACGGCCGCCAGCCTGCTGTCCCAGGTCTCCAACCTGACCGCCGCCAGCTTGCTGACCACCGCGCAGAACCTCACCGCCGCCAGCCTGCTGACCACCTTAGGAAATCGGACCGTCGCTGATGTGGTCACGCCAGTTAGCAGTGGCTCCACAACTTATACTGGAGCCGCCACTCTGACGGCTATCTCCCTGAGTGAGGTAACCTTCACCGTGTACAACGCCAGCACCACGGCTAGTGCAACATCCGCTCTGTACCTCAGTGCGGACGGCACCAACTTTTCGCCCGACCCAACCAGCACCACGCAAACCATTGCCGCCGGAGCTCAGTACTTTTTCTCACCCGGCCATTTCGTGAAATACATGCAGGTCATGTATGCCGCTCTCACCGCTGGTATCACGGCTTCACTGACCATTTATACACAGGCACACGTTTAGGAAAGTTGTGATGAACAAGGAGTGTGGCAAAAATGCGGGTCCAAGCAAAGGGGAGTTACCACAAATCAGGGGCTGGTGCCCCTGTACATAGTTCGCACGAAAATCAGCCGGGCACACATATCCCGCTGGAGAAAAGTCATGGCACTGAGCAGAAAAATCTGGCTGTCGCGTGTTGCTTGCGACAGGTTGAGAAAACCCAGTTAAAAAAGGTTGCATCCTCCCCATCGAGAACGGAACAACACTTGCTCCGAGTCTGCAGCCGTTGCCCACTGACAGTCCGCCGCATTCTCATTCCACCCACCATCCGCAAAATCCTATATGCCGTCCGGGTGGAACGGATTGAACACGCCGTGCATCTGCGTCCCATACGAGTGAAATCGGTGAAGGAAGCGGTGACGGTCAAACGGGTAGAAGAACCCATACCCATTCGGCCCCTGCAACCCGTGCAAGATGGGTTGACCATCTATGGTTCCAACCCCAACCTGCCCGTACAAACGGATACGTTGGGGCGACTGGTATTCTCCGGGCAAGTTCAGATCTCCCCAGTCACCTATACGGAACAAGCATTTATCGACCAGCTGTTCCAAGAACATAAAGAATCTTTGCCAGCTCAGGACGTTTCTCTACAGACGAATCTGTCCTATGCCGTCGTCAACCGTTCAGAGAAGGCTGTCACTATTTTTTTGGAGATCAGCCCCAACGGGAACGACTTTTTGACAGACACTCAGGTGGTTGTCCAGGGAAACACCCTGCAGGCTGTCACTCCATTAAGGTTCTTACGCTACACCCGCATCTCATATCAATCGTACACGCCTGGCACAAGCGGAGTGATGGACGTGTACTACCAGGCCCAGTCTGGGTAACCCTGGCCACATCAAACCCACAGCACCTCCCATGTCCACTTGAACATACACAGGGGCAACTCGCTCGTGAACAAGCGAGTTGCCCCATCAAAATGAAATGTTATCGAGAAGAAATTTCCTCCAAACTCTTCTGCTTTGTATTGGGACCATACACACCAATGACCAAAGCCACCATTAACATGGCAAATGCAATGAAGACAAAAACGCCCACCACCCCAAAGGACTTCAGCAGAGCCACAATGATAAACCCGATGAAGGCCGAACTCAAGCGGCTCCAACTGTACGTGAACCCAACTCCAGTGGCTCGGATGCGCGTTGGGTACAGTTCTGCCTGGTAGGAGTGAAACAAGGTACTAAACCAATTGTTTAACAGGGTAATGAGAATTCCTATGGTAATAATGAGAGATGGCAGGCGCATCAAGGAAAACACTGTTCCTGACAGGGCAATCGCCAGCGATACACCAACAATCAACCATTTACGTTGCATGCGGTCCGAAGTCCACATGCCAATGATGGGGCCAAGCGGATTCGCCAAGGCAATGACGAATGTGTACAACAGGGAGTGCAACAATGTAACTCCCTCACTCACCAATAAAGTGGGTACCCAAGCCGCAAATCCGTAAAACCCAATGGTTTGAAATAAATTGAAAACCATCAACATAATGGTGCGAGACCTGTAGGGAGGAACCCAAATTTCGCTGAACTTACCTTTCCCCTCATGTGCCTCACTATGAACCAACACAGGGGGCAGAGGTCCCTTCTCTTTCTCAATTTTCCCTTCAATCTGGCGCAAGGCTTCTTCGGCTTTTTCCTGTTGGCCCATGTTTTCGTACCAGCGTGGAGATTCTGGGAGTCCCTGGCGTATCCACCACACAAAGACAGAACCTAATGCGCCAATCAGAACCACCCACCGCCAACCTGCCATCAAAAAGTGGGTCGGAACCAGCAGATACGCCAATAACGCCACAACGGGCACGGCCCAATAGGTGATAAACTGGCTGAAGGCAATGTAATACCCCCGCTTTTTCGCCGGTGTCATTTCTGTGATGTAGGTATCAATGATGACCAACTGAGCCCCCACACCCACCCCAGCCGCAAAACGCAGCAAATCAATCCAAAGAGCGTTTGGTGCAAAAGCCAATAACACGGTAAAAAAGGAGTAGATCAGCAAAGAGTACACGTATCCACTGCGACGCCCCATCTTGTCACTCAATCGTCCAAAGAAGGTGGTCCCAAAGAACATACCCAGAAAACCCGCACCGATGAAGTAAGCCAATCCACCGATGGTGATGACCTTTTCATGCACCAGAGCGGCGCCAATGGCACCCGCCATGAACAACTCATAGAACTCAAACAGTCCTCCAGCAGAAACGCGAGCAATCAACGATGTAAAGTAGCGAGAAGATGGCAGCCGGTTCATCCGGTCAATCACGGATCCCGTCGGCAAAGACTCAGGCATTGACACGGGTATGCCCCCTTAAAATTTTTGTAGTCTCCTCAGCACAAGACGTTCCAGTGGACCCGCTTACATGTTTTATATATCCCAGTAAATATAGTTGCGCGGATGTACATCCCTTGCTGGTGCCGCTATCAACGGCATGAAGGTCTTCCCGCCGATTCGCTGTCTTGTTTGTCCCGCCTGATGCTTCGCCCCGGAGGGATACCGCTTTCATAAAGAAAACTTGTTAACTTCCAACCGCATCTACGACAATTCTCGCGCAAAAGGCGAGGGCATGCGTTGATTGATGACGGAAAATAGGTGATCTCTCACCTGAGCTAGCGCTTCCAGTTCCACTGGCAATTTGATTCCCTGCGCAGTAAAGAATTGCACCAACTTTTCCGTGCTCAGATTACCCGCCGCTCCGGGTGCGTAAG
This sequence comes from Bacillota bacterium, assembly GCA_027336365.1. Taxonomy (GTDB): domain Bacteria; phylum Bacillota; class Bacilli; order Alicyclobacillales; family Alicyclobacillaceae; genus QXHL01. The sequence goes on from DAHWFY010000023.1 coordinate 16,151, forward strand.
GACATCCGCCCAGCCCGCCCAAAGCCGTCTCGTATTCCTCCACTCCGTACTCGTAGGCCATGGAGACATTGGCCAAACCCCAACCAAACCGATCATGCAAATGCAAGCTCAAAGGCACACTCGCGCGGATGGCGTTCAACTCTTTGATTCTCTCTTTGATAGCTAAAGGAGTTGCAGTCCCCATGGTATCGGCAACGCCAAGGACGTCCACACCCATTTGAAGATATGCCTCGGCAATCATCATCATGTCTTTCACCGGTACCTCGCCCTCAAAAGGACAGGTGAAGGCTGTGCTGATGGCCCCTTTTACCCGCATGCCGAACTGATGCGCTCTCGCTGTGACACGGGTTAAAGCCGCCAAGGTATCCTGTCGAGAGTGATTAAGGTTGGACCGATTATGACTCTCGCTGGCGGATGCCACCAAGGTCACCGTTCCGATGTGGGCTGCTGCAGCTCGCTCCAGCCCTTTTTCGTTGGGAACAAGAGCAATCCAATCTCCATCCAGAGTCCCCAGTTGACCCACCAGTTCATCTGCGTCGGCCAGCATTGGAATCCACGCTGGACGGACAAAAGCCGTGACTTCAATGCTGCGAATGCCTGCTCCCAGCAGACCTTCAACAAGAGCTAGCTTCTCCTGAACAGGGACATATCCACTCGCGTCTTGCAGTCCATCCCGAGGAGTGACGTCAATGAGCCTCACCTGTTCCATGTTCTGCTTTCTCCTTCACTCCACATGATTTTTCAGCACTAGTGCTCCTGCCACCACCAGAACGGGTCGCCATGTTCCAGTTCCCGCGACGGTGGCCCCTTCCGCATCCGCAAAAGCCTCTGCATGCTCGTGAAAATCCAAGACTGTCACTCCGTCGTTCCGGCGTTCCAAGTTCAGGAGTTGGGAAGGATTTTGTACCACATCCTTGTATACCTCGGACCAACTCATGCCGGCAGCCAACAGTTTTGAAATGACGTAAGGCAAATTGTAAACAGGAGCAGAATTCCAAGTATTTCGTGTAAGGTCTGTACTCACCGTAGTTGGTAATAACCCCTCCCTCAAGGCAGTCCGGAACACATGCCAGGAAAAATGGTTCTTCCCATGACCCACATCCAATACCACTCCCTTCGCAACTGCGTCCCCCATGGCGGATGCGAGCTTCCCTTGATGAAGAATGTTTCCTCGGCGGCCATGATAGATATGAGTGAGGACGTCTCCACAAGTTAGAGCTCCAACCACTTCCCTCAGGGGCAAAAACGTTCCCGTGAGATGAACCATCAAGGGAACCTGGAGCTCTCGTGAATGTCGTACTCCTTCTGCTAAAAGCCGCTCATCTTCTTGCACGTCATGCTGACCCAGTCGAATTTTAAGACCAACGGGTCGGGAAATTCCTGTTTTGTCGGCAAACAGTTGCAAAAGTCTAGCCACTGCTGCGTCATCCAAACCCGTGAACACAGGTACCTCGGGATGATGGGTCAATCCTTCCGCCACGAGAGAAACCCATCCCCGACTGCGAACGATTTGCGTCTCTCCCCGTTGTTCCCAGTTCTGCCACCCATACGTACCCGCATCCCCCACCGACAGAACTCCCGATTGAAGTATTTCCCGTTCGTCCACCCCGATGGCATCCGCCTCCCCCTGCAAGTGAAGGTGATAGTCCACCAAACCGCCTGCAAAGATGACAGCCGTGTCAGATAAATGGACGATTTCAAATTCATCTGTCGTCTCCCGTGTCCCCACTTGCACGGAGTCTGAATTGGGCTGCAAATTCCCCTCAGTATCGAAAATACGCCCGCCCTGGAGGATCATTGTCTTGTAAGCTCCCTCATCCTCGAATTATCCCGGCTCGCTCCAGTTCTTTCATCTCATCCTCTGACAGTTGCAACAGGTGGCTCAATACATCCTTTGTGTCTTCCCCAATGTTGCCCCCAGCATGATGGATGTGCCCCCCATGATGAAGCAACTTGGGCACCACTCCAGTCATGCCAACCTTGGTCTCACCTGGACCAGGAACGTGAACAACCATCTCTCGAGCCTTAAATTGAGGGTCCTCGGCGATGTCTCTCGCGTCCATCACCGCTCCAGCGGGAACCCCTGCATCATGGAGTTGAGCCAATAATTTATCCAAAGGACGTTGTGTGGTCCAGTTGGAAATCAGTGCATCCAACTGGTTGACGTGTGCCACTCTGTCCGTATTTGTCGCATACCCTCCCTCCTCGGCCAATTCCGGTTTGTCCATGAGAGTCATTAGAGATTTGAAGGTCTTTGAACTGTTTGCGCCTATCGCCAGCCAACGTCCATCCTGGGTAGGATAAATGTTGGATGGAGCCGCCCGCAACAACTGATTCCCCGTTCTTTCCTGCACCACCCCTTCTTGCAGGTATTCTGGCAGCATCGCCTCTGTTAATGCCAGAACCGACTCCGTCAAGGCCACATCCACGTAATCCCCTTTGTGTTCTGGATCTACCTGCCTTCTGTACAGAGCCATCAGTGCGCCAATCACCGCCTGCAGGGCTGCAACTTCATCCCCCAAGGAAACCCCTGTGCGTACCGGTGGCATATCTGGGAACCCCGTCACATAACGGATACCCCCCATCGATTCAGCGATGTGTCCAAACCCAGGTCTGTCCTGATATGGACCCGTGAGCCCGTAACCAGAGATGCTGACGTAGATGATGCCAGGGTTGCCCTCCACCAGGTCTGCGTATCCCAATCCCCAGGAATTCAGTCTGCCAGGGCGCAGATTTTCAATCAACACATCACACTTCTGGGCCAACTGGTGGACCAGCTTTCTCCCTTCCTGCGTTTTCAGATCCACCGAGATCAACCGCTTATTGCGAGACTGCATGTGCCACCACCAAGAGGACCCCGTGGGCGACGGCCTGCCCCACTCACGTAACGGATCTCCATCGAGAGATTCTAACTTGATGACCTCTGCACCAAAGTCCGCCAGAATCCGCCCTGCCGACGGTGCTGCCACTAAATTGCCGATTTCCAAGACGCGAAGGCCCTGCAATGCTGGAATCGTCATAGAATTGCCCCCTTTATCCGGAAAACTCATTGTGCGTATCTCCAAGGGTGTTCAAATTCTCGAACTCTGCTCAGAGACGGATTTGAAGTCTGCCCCGGTCATGCGTGTGGTAATGGATAAGGCGCAAGACTTCAACTCCTGTGCAACCTCCTCGATGTTCATCCGAGTGAACCTTTGCAGGGCTCCAGAAATACTTAAGGCCCCCTCTACCCGAGGCTCGTCTTCCGTCCGAGAAGTGAAAATGGGTACACTGATGGAAGCCAGTGCCGGGTCTCGTTCCCCCCTGCTCATGGACCACCCCTGGCGCTGAATCGCATCCCAATCTGGCGAATCAGAAGAATGAATTGTGGGGAAACGTTCACGGGATTGCTGTAACAGGTCTTCCCGTGTTTGCTCATCTAACCATGCCATTAAAATCCGTCCTGCTGAACCTGCGTGCAACGGCATGGGTTGGCCAATAACAATCATGTGTCGCAGTAGATTCAACCCCTCGCGTCTATCCAAGCAAATTCGCGTCTCACCGACACGAACGTACACGGAAGCGGTTTCCTCGTACCTTTGCAAAAGGCTTTCCAGAAAAGGGGCACTTGCCTCCCGGAGGTCCATGGACTGCAACGCCGAGTGCGCCCACATAAGCAAGCGTGCATGGGGTCGATATTCCTTCGTGAGCACACCTTCTGCCACCAGAGTGTTCAAAATTCTAAACACGGTGGTTCTGGGCATATGAACCCTTTCACTCACTTGAGCCACGTTCACATGATCACAATCTGAAACTGCATCAAGAATTTTCACCATCTTAGAAATTACCGCAACTCCGCCCACTTCTGTCCGCATCGTGAACATCATCTCCACATTATGAACACTATCTATTATAGTGCGAATTTTATGAGGTGTCAATAATGGTCTTCCGTTTAAATTAGATTAGGCAATGGACAGCCTCCATTTGTCCTCAACCAATCTTCTCCAAAAACCATACACTGACCCCAGAGAGACCGGGATCTAAAACATCCGCAGTGGGCTAGGACGTAACCTGGTGTTTGAATTCGCAAGGAAATACCCCCGGATGAAGACGGGAGGATAATAATCTGTGGAAAATTTAACGGATATTGTGATTGTCAACTTCAACACTCTGTCAGTCTTACGCGAGTGCCTGTACAGTCTCCGTGCGCACACACCACAACCCCATCGGATTGTGGTGGTGGACAACGGCAGTACGGACGGCAGTTCCCAGTGGCTGCAGGAACTGCGCTGGCCCAACCTGCAGGTGATTGCCAATACAGAGAATCTTGGTTACGCCAAGGCATGCAACCAGGGGATTCGAGACGGAAATGGTCCTTATGTCCTTTTACTCAACAGCGACGTGCAGATGCAACCCGGCTGGTTGGAACCCCTGCTCACCTGCATGGAGGAGGATCCTAAAATTGCAGTAGTAGGTCCAAAATTGGTGGACCGCAGTGGTCATATCACAGGAGCCGGGATTGTCGGCAGTTACGCCAACCATTGGCCGAGGGGTTTGCTGGAATCCGATGCCCCCGGAAAGTACAACGAGGTTGAAGACTGCATCAGTGTGTGTGGTGCGGCCTACTTGATTCGGCGGGAGGTCATTGACCAGTTGGGATTGCTGGATGAAAACTATTTTTTCTATTTCGAAGAAACGGATTACTCCTTTCGCGTTCACCTGGCTGGTTACCGAGTGGTCTACTGCCCCCGCAGCCGACTTTATCACCTCTTGGGCCAAAGTTGCCAAGACCATCATTTGTTGCGCCGTTACTTCGAGGACAGCCAGACCTACTTCCGTGAAAAGTGGGCTGGATTGTTCACACAAATACAGGTGCCTCGGGAGACAGCCGGGTTCGAACAGACAAAGCAAGGGAGGGTGACCCATGAAGGAATTGCGCAAAGTCAGTGACAACAAGCTGACAGCCATGATGCAGGTGCGCAATGAAGCCACTCGCTACCTCACCCTGGTGTTGAATGACCTGTCTGCCTATGTGGACGAGATTGTCGTTGTGGATGACGGGTCTACCGACAACACGGTGGAAATTTGCCGTTCCTATGAAAAGGTGGTGTCTGTCGGCACCTCGCCCACCTCGCTCTATGCCGTCAACGAAGCAGCCTTGAAGCTAAGATTGTTTCGCCGCACGGTGGCCACCCGGCCTGATTGGATTTTGGCGATTGACGCCGACGAGGTCATGGAAAACCGCTTCAAGTCGGTGGTGCGCGGGATGATGAATCAGGAGGAGGTGGATTGGTACGGATTCCGGTTTTACCACTTCTGGGGCGATATGATTCACTACCGGATTGACAAATTGTGGGCACCGAAGGAATACGGGCCGCGGCTATTTCGCTACATCCCCAACGTTGACTACCACTGGCACCTGCAGGCCCTGCACGGAGGCAGCGTCCCCATGAACCTGGCCAGCGACTTTCCCGGCGCTCACAGTGACATCCGGGTGAAACACTACGGCTATGCCGGGTCCCCTGAGGAGCGGATGCGCAAATATCAATTTTATGTCTCGCGAGATCCTGACTCTCGGTTTTGCCCGCGCAGTCACTATGACTCCATTCTGGACCCGCGCCCAGTCCTACAGGAATGGGTGGAATCATGATGGATGCCTTGGACATTGTGGTGGTCAGCTTCAACACCCGCACGAGAACCGACCTTTGCCTGAATCACCTGATGCGTTACACAGATCTGCCCTATCATCTGTGGGTGGTGGACAACGGCTCCAGCGACGGGTCTCAGGCGATGCTGCAACACTGGGTCGCCCGCTTTAACCAACGCATGACCCTGCTCCAAAACCCAATCAACCTGGGGTACGCCGGGGCGGTGCAGCAGGTGTATCCGCACTTGAGGACTGAACAGGTAGAACCGAGCCCCCGCAACCCGCCGGAACAATGGGTTGCAACCCAACGTCACCTGGCTTACGTTAATTCCGATGTGTACGTGGGTCCCCAGTGGGCCAGCAAGTTGTGTCGGCACCTGCATCGGCACCCCAGGGTTGCGGCGGTAGCCCCCATTGGCCGAGGCATTGGTGGCAAGCAGGACGCCATTTTTCACTTTGCTGCGGATGATGTCGTAAAGTGGGAGTCTGCTGGTCCAGAGCAGGCGGTAATTCAAGTTCAAGCTGTTTTGGCTCGGGCCAATCCGGTGGCGGAAACGGCCAAAATGTTGCAGGGAACGCTGTGGGTCATTCGAGGTGATGCCCACCTCGCCCTTGGCGGCCTTGATGCTGGATGCGTGTGCGGGGCGGACGATGCCGACTGGAGCCTGCGCGCCCGCCTCGCTGGTTGGCAACTGTTGATTGCTCTGGACACGTACGTCTGGCACGACAACCACAGCTCCTTTTGTACCCTGACCGACCTAGGGCAGACTCTGGTGGAACACAGTTGGGATTATTTCAATCACAAGTGGGCTGGCCAGTTTGACTCCCTTGCCTGGGATGACCTAATGGTCAATACTCGGACCACCGAGTTCCCACCCTATGTATACCAGTCCTATACGGAGAGACCCGACACCGATACGCCGAAAGGACTTTGAGGTTTAGTCATCACGGGGAATCTCGTTTCAATTCGTCAATTTTTACTTTATCTGGTTGTTAAATCTTTATTCGAAATTTTGCAGCGTGAAATTTGACAGCGTGAACTGCGCCTGGACAGAGAACTTGTCCAACATTAGAAAGGAGTTTTGGATGATGAGTCATGCAAATCCCGTTTTGCGGACGGAAAGCATCCGCACACGCACAATCCAAGCCAGGGTCCTGCGGGTGGGTCGCCAGATTACGGCCAAAACCTCTCAATCCACGGGTTTGGTGACACTCCGCAATGCTTTGTTGAAAAAATATGAAGGTCTATTGCATCGGCTGCGTCACTTGCGGGAGGAATTGCATGAGGTCAAAGAGTCGGAACGTTCCCTGAAACGAGACATCCATCACCTGCAGGAACAGGTGGAGAAGTTGCAAAAGCAAGTGGCCACCCTGCACGCACAACTGCAAGGTGTGGAGATCCAGTTAGCCAGCGGCCTGACGGCCAATCCGGCCTTACAAAGTCTGTTCACCAGCCTGGAGGGCAAGACCGTCACCGTAACCACCCCGGCTGGTATCCTCAGCGGCACCGTCCTCGTAGTAGGGACAAATGCCGTGGAGTTGCAGGAATCCAACGGGGACATCGTGATTATTCCTTACAGCAAGGTCAGCTCAGTGGCGTAATGAGACGTGTCTGACGATGGTGGTCCAGTTTGATGAAAAATCCGACCAATTATTTCCATCATAATATTGTGCTTAGCAAAGGCATATAGGATTAGTAGGAAATTTTCCATATATGTAGCAAAGGAGAGGGGTGTATTCCTATGGATTTTGTCACCTTATTAAGAAATTTTGTAGGTAGAACCGTAGAAGCGGTCGTTCCCAGTTCACTGTTCGAGGGAATCCTGACTCAGGTACAGGCAACCTCTATCCAAATCCAAGAACCCGGATCCATTTACGGCAGTGGCCAGTTGGTCACCATTCCCACAAGCAGTCTGGATTATGTCCGCATTTTGGTTTGACAGGGTTGATCCACTCGTGAGACTCCCACTTCTATAAGTGGGCGCCCGTACTCTGCCTCGGTGGGGGTAAACTCCCCCACCGAAGTTTCGATGTTCCACTTTAGTTGAACGAGTTCACACATGTGTCCAGTCAGCGGGGTGAATCTTGAAACCCCTTGCTGGCAAACCACTCTCTGACCCAACTGGAGTAATCTTGTCGGTGGGCTTGGCTAACGCTGTCCGGATGGATAACTCTGTGATACAAACACCCTGGTAAAACGGCTAGTCGAGCGTAACGCAACACCTGTGAGGTCAGGGCGACGTCCTCAAACCAGCGCCCCCCAGAGGAGTCATGCATTGGCCACCCTCCTAGGTGACGCAGCAAGGATGTCCGATAAACGCGTGGGATGGGCACACGGCCTTTTTGCAACCCTTCCCAAGCCAAGTTTTGCTGTACCGCTGGTTCCGCCCCCTTGTAAAACAAGTCTCCCCTCCGCGTGCGCTGCCAACGATGATACGCGGAGGTCCACATTCCCACGTCTGGCGAAGAATCCATCATCCCCTGCCCTAGCCGGATAACCGCCTCAGGAGACAACCAATCATCGGCATCCAGTTCCAGAACATACGCTCCCCTGACGAGGGATAGGCCTTGGTTGAGGGCATGAGCTTTTCCCTGGTTCTTCCCCAAACGCAACAAGCGCAGGCGATTAAACTTTGGCAAGCCGATAAATTCCAGTTCGGTCGACAACCCTTGTGACAGAGACTCCACCAGCGCAGCGGTGCCATCGCTGGACCCGTCATCCACCACAATCAATTCCCAGTCGACAGCCCCCTGAATCAACACAGAGCGTATGGCCAACCCTATGGTGGTCTCAGCATTCCGGGCTGCCATGAGTACCGAAACCGAAACTTTCGACAAGTCTACCGGAGTGTCTCTGGGCTCAGTGGCGTTGCGACCGCTTTGGGCCTCCAAGCATTCCACACCCGCATGTGCAGAGAAAACCCCTTGGGCCGCAAGATCCCTTGGGATACCCAATATAGGCATAACTTCCTTTATTTCCAGTGGTGTCAGAACGGGCCATCCCCAGGCATACCGACCTATCGTACTGGGCTGCAGTTCAGTTGCCAACCACAATTCCTGCGGATTTAATCGCGAAGCCAGTTCCAGGGGTA
>DAHWFY010000240.1 GCA_027336365.1 Bacillota bacterium
ATGAGTTCCCCGCTGCGCACCGCCTCACGAGATCTCTCCACACCCAGGAGCTCAACTCGGTCCTGCGTCTCTCGAATACCCGCAGTGTCTACCAAACGAAACAGAACGCCTCCCAGGTCCACACTCTCCTCAAGTACATCCCGAGTGGTTCCCGGCACCTCCGTTACAATCGCCCGTTGCCGACGTAGGAGTTCATTCAACAAAGAAGACTTCCCCACGTTCGCTCGCCCTACCAAAGGAGCAAGAACTCCCTCCCGCACCACAATCCCCGTGTTCGCATTCTCTAAAATTTCTTGAATCCTCAGCAATAAAGCCTGTCCCCGCTGAACCAACGACGTGGCAACCTCAATTTCGTCATCATGCTCAGGGTAATCCAGGGTGACGGCTAACTCTGCCTGCAAAATCAGGACTTCTTGACGCAAATTACGCACCTCACGACTCAGAGAACCCTCCACTTGGGAATAGGCAACACGAGCCGCCAGGTCCGTTTTTGCACGGATAAGATCTATCACCGCTTCTGCTTGAGACAGATCAATACGCCCATTAAGAAAAGCTCGCCGAGTAAACTCTCCAGGATCGGCCAACCGAGCCCCCTTCGCCAAAACCACCTCAAGGACAGACTGGATGATGCGGATACCGCCGTGCACCTGAAACTCCACCACATCCTCTGCAGTGTAACTGTGTGGACCTGGCATCCATAATAAAATACATTCATCCAGAGGGGTGTATTCGTCTGCAGCCAGCAGATGACCATAGAAAAATCCACGCCTATTCGAGAAGACAACAGGCTGTCCACTGGCTTTCCGAAACACTCGTCGCGCAATTGCAGAGGCCAAAGGGCCGCTTACCCGAACTACCCCAATTCCTCCTTCTCCCAAGGCAGTGGCAATGGCCGCAATCGTGTCCTCCAACATAAACCCTTCCTCCATATGCAAGCAGCCCCTCTCCAAGAGAAGGGCCACAGTCCTGCAGATTAACAACGGCTTCCCGCAAACCTACACGCGTTAAATCATAAAATCCGTCTCAGTCACCCTCAAGACTGTGGACCTCCACCCGTTCCCATTGACTTCTCACTTCCACCTACCGGAACAACCACCACCTTGCGATGGGGCTCCGCACCCTCACTCACCGTGGAAACACCAGGATCCTCTTGGAGAAACAAGTGGACAATCCGCCTGTCCGCTGCCGACATGACATCCAGAGACACGGACCGACCTGTGCGGATTGCCTTCTTCGCGGCCCGCTCCGCCATCCGCTGCAGACCTTCCGCCCGCCTCTGACGATACCCACCCGCATCCAGATAAACCTTAATGAACCCCTCAGTTTCCCGATTTACCACCACTGCCGTCAGGTACTGCAACGCATCCAAAGTTACTCCATGCCGACCAATCACCGTGGAGAAGTTCTCGTCTCTGCACTCCACATCCATCAAAATGACTTTGTCATCTCCGTCCTGTCGGGAACTGTGCACCCACCCCTCCACTCCCATCAGCCGGAGAGTTTTCGAAAGAAAATCACGCGCCACGTTCTCGGGCGCATCCACCACCGATACCTCAACTTGCGCATCTCGACTCCCAATGAGTCCAAGGAACCCTCTTACAGGTTCCTGCAGAACCCGAATCGTCGCCTCGCTCCGGGAGACCCCCAAGCGAACCAGCCCAGAGATCACCGCCTCTTCCACCGTCCGCCCGTTGGCAACCAACTTTCTCATCGGCTATTTCCCCTTTTTCCCATCGGTCGCCGAATGTACCCCTTTCTTTCCACCTTCTCCAGACTGTTTCCCTTTCGGCAATATTGCTGCATCCGAGTCACTCACCTGCTTATTCAAGGAAGGTTTATCCCCACCCTTAGAAGACTCCCGTGTTCCGTCTCCTCCGCCAGGACCTGTGCCCAACGCCGCCACGGTGTTGGCTGGACGCACCCGAACAAAATAGGTTTGGACCGTCTGGAATAGGTTACTATAAATCCAGTAAAGGGCCAAACCGGATGGGAATCGAGCACCAATCAAGAAAATGAACACCGGCATCACCCACAACATAATTTTCTGTTGGGGATCCTGAGCATTCATCACCATCCGCGATGACAAGTAGGTCGTTGCCGCCGCCAATAGAGGCAGTATGTAAAGGTGGTCCGGTGACCCCAGGTGAAAGATTCCTAAAAAGGTACTGCTGTTTAATCTCACATTGCCTTCAATAGCACCAAACAAGGCGTACAACACGGGCAGTTGCACCACCACAGGAAAACACCCACTCATGGGGTTAATTCCTCGCTGCTGCCACAGCTTCATGGTCTCCTCGTTGATTTTTTGCGCATCACCCTTATACTTCTGCCGAATCTTTTGTAATTCCGGCTGGACCGCTTGCATCACTTTCTGATAACGAATTTGCTTTATCATCAGAGGAAGAATGAGCAGTCTCACCAACACTGTGACAACCAACAGGGAAATTCCGTAATTTCCACCCAGATGCTTTGCAAAAAAGTCAATGACCGAGGAGACAAACTTCAGAACGTCTCCCCAGCCTCCGGCTGGCCATTGTCCCGGGTGTGCAGGATAAATGGAGCACCCAGTCACCGACAACATGGCAACGACGCCGGCAACCCACCACCAGGTGCGATTGACCCGCGAATTCACTTCCAAGCACAATTCCTCCTACCTGTCCTTTGACGCAACCCTCTGCCGAGAAGCAGTTGCCTGATTTTCCCGCTTCTCCGTTACCCTCATCTGCTTTTTTGGCACCGGATCAATGCCCCCTGGATGCCAGGGACCACATTTAATTATCCGTTTCACGGATAACCATCCCCCGTGCACGACGCCAAAACGGTCCACTGCCTCAACCGCGTAATGAGAACAACTGGGAACAAATCGACAATGGGGAGGCGACAGCGGTGAAATCCAACGTTGGTAAAGACGGATGAGATATATGACCCCTTTGCGCATCCGACTCACACCCCTTGTGTCCCATCATATCATGAACTTCGCCCTTTTCAGCAATCGCAACACATCGTCCTCCAGTTGCCGATAAGTAGCCTGTCCCGCATTTTTTCGGCACACCACCACGATGTCCGCCGACTTACCCGTCAGTTCTGGCAAAAACCTATCAAAGCACGCCCGCAATCGGCGTTTGAGCAAATTACGCTCCACGGCATTCCCAACCTTGCGACTTACCGAGAACCCCACACGGAAATCCATACCACGGTTTCTTACCCAGTATAATACCAATTTATCCGTCGCACTAGAACGTCCACGGTTGAAAACACGCCGAAAATCCCGGTTCTCACGTAACCTGTGTTCTGCCTTCACAAATCACCAAGCCTTTACGCTGACTGTCTACTATTTGGTACTTCAAAGAACTTTCTTTGCACCAACATCCTTCTGCCCCGTCGGATTTTTTCCTTTATACGAAAAAAGCCGACCTTACTTTTTAGCCAATTCCATCCCTCGTAATAGCCGCTAGACCCTGGACAACCTCTTTAAGACTCTTTTCCACATCTATGAAAAAAGGCCACACACTGTGGCCTTATGCGGACAATACCTGGCGTCCTTTTTTTCGACGCGCAGCAAGGACTCTCCGGCCATTCTTGGTGCTCATACGCTGGCGGAATCCATGTACCTTTTTCCGTTTCCGGGTATTTGGTTGGTAGGTAGGTTTCACCACTACCACCCCCTTTTCCTGAGCAGACACTGTTCATTATTATATCGAGTGCTTCTCGCCCAGTCAAGGATTACACTGATAGAAACCATCGGTCCTGCACCGCTAGTGTCCGGTTACTCCAAAGTAGGCCTTTCGAATGGCGTCATCCGCTTTCAATTCTTCAACTGTTCCCACAAAACCAATGCGACCAGAATCAAGAACATATACACGCTCAGCAATGTCAAGAAATTTGACATTCTGCTCAGCAATCAACAAGGACAAA
>DAHWFY010000241.1 GCA_027336365.1 Bacillota bacterium
CCGTACCCTGCTTCGGTGGGGGTAGACTCCCCCACCGAAGTTTCGATGTTCAACTTTAGTTGAACGAGTTCACTACCACCAATAACCTTCCCCTGCCTGTAGGGACCAGGAATCTAACCAATCTGGATGGGGTGAAGGCAAAAAGTAATAAGGCATCAAAACCGGGTAAGATTGAGTAAAAGATAATGAATCCCATCGAGTATTGGAAGTCCATAGTGTAGGCAATTCAAATTCTTGCCAGTCCCAATAGAGACCTGAAGAGGGTCTCGTCCATGACAAGAAAAACGACGGGTTGTCTGGCCAAAAAGACTCTCCGGTTCCCCACAAAGCCCTGTTGAGCAGCCATGTCCGCCCCGGGTCAGTTGTATTCCAGCAAACAAGTTTCAACCGTATTCCTCCCCACCGTCAAGGTGGTTCAGTATACGATTTTTGTGCCCGTCATGGTCATCCTTTGTTCTCAATATTTCGCTCCACAATCTCTACGACTCTTTGCAAAATCCTCATGAATTCCTGCGCATCTTCATCACCCAATTGATTGAGAATTTTCAGCATCCATTGGCTACGCACACTGCGCACCTCGGCTAACCGACTTCGCCCCTGAGGCGTGATGTTAATATAAACCACACGCCTGTCATCATCAGACCGGGATCGCTCAACTAAGTCCGTGCGTACCAACTCGTCGCACACCTGTGTCACTGCACCTGGACTCAGACCGGAAACTCGGGCGATATCCGACGCCTTGGCATGTTCCTTGGTATCAAGAAAACGGAGGATAAATACCTGGCTTGCTGTCAGTCCCAAAAACTTGCTCACCGACTGCATATGAACCACCCGCTGAAACCGGGCCATCAATTCCTCAAAGGTATTCAACTGTTTGTGACCGTCATTTTCAGTCATGTTCTCCACTCCCGGATTTGGCCTGTCTTCATTTTAGCAATCTAACATTTGCCTGTACAATCGTTTACCTGGGTGCCCGTTTTTTCACAGGTCATTTGTTCAGGGTTCTGTTCTTTGTGCAAATCTAAGTTTTCGCATGTCGATGGAAGCGATACCACGCAAACCCTACTAATAAAATTACAACCACAGCCAACAACGGCCATAATCCACGGTGTAACACTTGATGGTAGCGTATCCACTCGCTTTCGAGAACACGCCCAGCCAGTATAAAAGCGGTGACCCATAAAACCGTTCCCACCATGGTGTAAAGGATATATCGCCAAATGACAAGTCGTTCAATTCCAGCAAGGTAGGGAATCACCACCCGTACTCCGGCAATAAATGTGGATATGATCAACGTTGGAGCTTGGTACTTACGCAAAACTTGTTCTCCCCGATGAAATCTTTTTGGAGTTAAGCCAACCACATGTCCATAACGCAAAAGAGCGGGTCTACCCAACAATCTTCCTAATATGTAAGCCACACCTGCACCTACCAGATGACCTAAAATAGCGGACAAAAATAAAGGGAATGCATGGAACACCCCCCGACTCAGTTCAAGCCCAGCAAAAGTCAAGGTGGTCTCCGCCGGAAAGGGAATACCAACCATTTCTAAGGCGAGAATTAAAAAAACGCCTACATATCCGTATTGTATAAGCCATAAGTGAATATGAATGTGCATACTTTTAAGTTCGCCCAATCGTTGATAATTCATGCATGAAATAGGCTCATTACTGACAAAATCGTTGTTTTTATGTATACTTAACGTGTAGAATAGTGAACGTTTTGAGGCTTGGGCGTGTCCATCGGATAATGAGGGAATTGTGGCAAAGGGAGAGCGAAGGGAAACAATGAATCATTTTGATACGATTGCATTTTATGCAGTAAATCACTTGGCTTTTTATACACCTTGGTTAAACCCTGTTATGGAGTTCTTTGCCAAATTTGCCCCTGAACTTTATGCTGGGGTGTTCATCATTGCTTGGTTTGCACTGCCCACTTCTGATGGTAAAGCCCGGCACTCCTTGGTTGTGGCCGTATTTGCTGGTCTCTTGGCTCTAATCATCAACTTGATGATTGCTCATTTCTGGTTTCGACCGCGTCCCTTTGCAGCCCTGCCACCCGGTTCAGTAGATCAACTGCTAGCCCATTCGGCAGATTCTTCATTTCCGAGCGACCATACCGCTGGAAGCTTTGGATTTGCGGCGGCAACATGGGGCAACAACCGTCACTGGGTGAGTTACTCCTTTACCACCCTCGCGGTCATTGTGATGGTAGCCAGAGTTTATTGTGGGTTGCACTGGCCCACAGATGTAATTGCTGGCATGATTATTGGCATCATTGCAGGGCGAGCCGTGTGGTTGCTCTCCCGTATCATTTATCCCATTACCAAAGTTGGGTTACGACTATTTCATTACGGGCCATACCGCAGATTGTTCTCTTCTTCCCATCATACTCAAGCTTGAACAAGAGTCATTGAATTCGTTCAAGATAGACCCTCATGTCGCTGTTAGCAGCGGCACCCACAAGGGATGTAAATTCACGCAACTACATTTACTGTATAGTTTGCAAACCATTCATGGCCTGACGGTCACCACCCTTTCGGTGTCTTCTCCCCTCGGGGAGAAGACACCGAATAAAATCAAAAGACGTCTGAACAGCCATTTCTGGCTTCCAAGACGCCTCTTTTTTATTTTATTAGAAGATGGACATGAGCCGACATAGCTTCCAGTTCGATGATTTCCACTGAACTCCTTGAGAACAGCTTGTTAAATATGAGGTTCTGCCGTGGGTGGATTCCGTTTCATCAACCACTGAGCGACCGCACCCACACCAATGCACCACAGCATCACAAACAAGATCCATCCCACTACTGGGATATTCGAGAGCATCATGGCCACGGCAGCGCCAATTAGGGCTTCTTGCCATCGTGAGTGTGCTTGAGATTGCGGACGATGGCGAACTATCAGTTTACCCATCCACAGAGAAACGGCTGTCCACCCCACAACACCAAACAAAAGATACAAAACTGCTAATACCACTGCCACTGGCAAGGCAATCATCGTTACACTCAACAAAGTCATGACTGCAATAAATACCAATGAAAGCAAAAGTCCAATCCACCCACTACGATGTACCGACTGTCGCAGTTGTTCCAATGGCACTTCCAGCCAAGGACGAAAAATGAACGCTCCAACCAAAGGAATAGCCACAAGAGCCACGCTGAAGGCAACCCACCCGCCCCACAAAACCAGCAGTAAAACACCGCCCACCAGCAAACTGTTACGGAAAGGAGACGTCATGGAAACGGCATACATGGCATGGGTCTGGGCACTTGGCACGGTACGAATAGCCCCTCCCAAATCAATGACCAAGTCGGTTTGAGAGTGAGGTCCCAAGAGGATGTTCCCATCAATCGCCAACACGGTATCTGTGACTCGCCCCTCAACTACCACATCGTGACCGACCACCACCACGTGATCCACCACTTTACCGAGTGGAATGACCGTGGTAGCTGGCTTCACGGCAGTCGTACTCGGTGAGTTTGCAGCAGCAAAGGCCGTTGGTGTGCTGGTTCCGAAGGAAAACATCAGCAACCCCAGCAGTACGCCAACTCCCATAATGATTTTAGCCACCCCACTGCCGCCCAGAAGCCACCATTTGTCCGTTTTCCTCCGTCTGTGCAATTCCACACCATCTCCAACAAGGTCCAAAACAAGGGTCGACATCGTCTACTCACTCATTTCCCGCAGCTACGCCAGCGAATTTCGCATCATGCGGCGAATCCCATACATTCCCATTAGAGCTAATAAAACGCAGACCGTCCCAATCACAATCAGAGTGGTTGTGCCAGTCAGTGCCCAGAGCATAAACATGCCATGCACAAGGTGCCACGTCAGGCGAGCAAACCGCCACACCACTCGTCCCCACGGGGACAGCACAAGTCCGACTTCCAGTGCACCGACAATTGCCACA
>DAHWFY010000242.1 GCA_027336365.1 Bacillota bacterium
TTTACCAAACACGAGTGACAACGCGTATAACAGCGTGGATTTTCCAGCATTGTTTTCCCCTATAATTACGTTGATTTTCTCATGTAAATCGATGGATGAATCGAGAAAACAACGGAAATTCAAAATCCGAACATTGGATATATACAGTCGTTACATCCCCTTCGCGGCCACTCTTTTTGTATAATCTACACCCATTTTATTAAGTGAGTCTATCCTGACAATTACACAGCAGAATATTTGTAGAAGCCGGTAGAAGAGTGAAACTCTCAAAGGTAAGTTATCATGAACGAGGCTCGGCTCCACGTCACAATCCGTAGGTTAGTTGGCAATACTGGTATTTGTGGAAACACCAATGCCAATCAGAGCTACATTGTGAGGGAGCCGATACTATGAAGGATAGCGCAAAGTATGTTGGTTTAGACGTTTCAAAGGACTTTATCGCAGTGGCCATCGCGGATGAGGGACGGGATTACCCTAGATATTTTGGTCAAATTCCCAACAACGAAGAGTCAATTCGTAAGCTGTTCAAGACATTGGGTGACGAAGGATGTAGGCTCAATGTCTGTTACGAAGCTGGCCCAACAGGGTACGGATTGTATAGATTTCTTACTACTTTAGGGATCGAATGTTGCGTCATCGCTCCATCTCTTATTCCAACACGCGCGGGAGACAGGATTAAGACAGACCGTCGAGATGCAATCCGGCTTGCTCAATTATACAGGGCTGGCGAACTTACACCAATTTACATTCCAACAGATGAAGATGAAGCTCTACGCGACCTGGTTCGAGCGAGAGAAGTAGTCAAAGAAGAGCAACTTAGGGCACGGCACCATTTGGCAAAGTTCTTGCTGCGCCACGAAGTCAAAGCACCACCTCACTTGAAGAGGAAGTGGACCGGGATATACCATAAATGGCTGAATACTGTTAAGTTTGACAATCCGGCTCTGGAGATTGTTTTTCAAGAATATCGTCATACACTGTATGAGATTGAACAGCGATTAGAGCGTCTTGAGAAAGCCATTCATACAGAAGCTGTGAGTTCTGATCACGCCCCGGTCATCGAAGCACTGAAAACACTTAGAGGTGTCAAGGAAATTACGGCTGTAACTCTCGTTGCTGAAGTCGGCTCGTTTAAACGCTTTTCATCTCCGCGTGACTTAATGGGATATACAGGACTAATCCCATCTGAATATTCAAGCGGAGGCACTCGATACCAAGGCAAAATCACCAAAACTGGGAACACCCATATTCGGCGCGTATTGGTCGAATCAGCTTGGAGCTATCGTCATAAACCCAACATTTCCGGAGACCTCAAGAAACGTCAACAAGGACAGGATGCGGCGGTACAAAGCATCGCTTGGAAAGCGCAAACTCGGCTTCATCTGAAGTATGCACGTATGTCCGCTAAGGGAAAACCACATGGAAAAATCATTGCGGCTGTTACTCGAGAACTTGCAGGCTTCATTTGGGCAATTGCAACAAGTGTTGAAACGACAACAAGTAATAACAAGGCTGCATAGACAGGCATTTCAAGCTTTTAGTGTTTTAATGTGGTATTTAGATTTTACCCAAAGGCTGGGCTCGAAGGCAAAAGTGTAAAACCGTAGAGGAGAATTCACGTTTGACGCTGGTGCTAGGCCAATAGAATCGGCTGAACGCACGATGTAAGTTCGTGATAGCTCCTCGAGACGGAGAGATACTCTGTGGTAACCAACCCACGTATATCAGACTGCTCACCGTCGAGAAGTTTTTGCCTTCGTGCCGAGTCTTTGAGATGTTGCTTGACATGGAGCCTCTGCGGCCCCGATGTGATGACGGACAAGCGGACTAGGGTCCGCATGGCAGCTTAGCCTATCAGGGCCGCCACTCCATATCAAGCAACGTGTTGCCTCTACCACACCCTTAGAGCGTTGTGGCATAACGGGAGCCAGAGCTACTTGACAGGCGTCGTTCATATCAGCGTCAAATAGCGCACACCTTCTTCTGAGATTTTTCAAGAGGCATAATGACCTCAATTGAATTCGGAGGGGTGTGTCCTTGTGTCTAGAGAAGAAGTTCGAATGCAGTGGAAATCCCGTATTGAAGAGTTTCGGGAGAGTGGCCAGACGGCAGCTGAGTGGTGCCGAGTCCACAGTCTGAATGTAACCCAGTTTCGGCGCTGGATCCATAGATTCCCTGCGCAATACGCCTCGGAGAACAATCCGTCTACCATTCGGTGGCTGTCTGCTCAGACGGTTGACGCCGCGATTCATGTGCCGACAATCACTGTAAATATTGGGGAAGTTCACATCGAAGTGCGCGACGGATTTAGTGCGACTTTGTTGAGACAAGTGGTGCAGGCGTTGGCAGAATAATGCTAAGCGCAGAAAACCTAGACCAGCCGGTGTACTTGGCGGCAGGTATCACGGACATGCGAAAATCTATCGACGGTTTAGCAGCCCTTGTCCAGGAAAGCTTTCAGCTTAACCCGTTCTCTCCTTGCCTGTTTGTGTTTTGTAATCGCGAGCGGAACAAGCTCAAAATCCTGCATTGGCAGCACAGCGGGTTCTGGCTTTATTATCGTCGTTTGGAACGAGGCCGGTTTGAGTGGCCGGATTCAGGTTCAAGCAAAACCATTAGCATCACGCGCAGAGAGTTGAACTGGCTGCTTGACGGACTGTCACTCAGTCAACGGAAAGCACATCCGAAGGTAGTGGCAAATAAGGTCATCTAGGCCAGTCTCCAGGTTCCGAAAACGAATGTAAAAACTGCTGAAAATGCCTGTAGTGACAAGGAATTTCTACCCCCACTGTCGAAACAATAGGTATGGAAAAAACATCACCCGAAGTCATCGAACAAGTCGAAGTTCTACAACAACGTTGCGTGTCTCTGGAAGAAGAGAACGCTTCTTTGAAGCAGCAAGTGGACCTGCTTTTGGAGGAGCGTCGGTTGGCGCGACAAAAGCAGTTTGGCTCTTCCAGCGAACGGTCTGACGAACTTCAGCTGCATTTGTTTAATGAAGCCGAAGCAGAATCGGATGAACAGACTGCAGAGGAAGCGTCAGTAGAAACCGTTACCTATGAACGCAAGAAAAAGCAACCGGGTCAGCGAGAAGCCATGCTTGAGCATCTACCGGTCGAGCGAGTTGAGTACCGCCTCGCAGATGAGGAGCGTCTTTGTGGGTGCTGTGGCAATCTCATGCATGAGATGAGTCAAGAAATTCGCCGTGAGCTCAAACACATTCCCTCGAAAACGGTGGTTGTGGAGCACGTGCAATATATTTACGGATGCCGCCCCTGTGAGAAGAATGAGATCGAACCGCCCGTGGTGAAGGCTCCCATGCCACATCCAGCGTTTCCGGGTAGCTTGGCGTCAGCCTCCATGGTGGCATACATCATGTTCAAGAAATTTATAGAGGGCCTGCCCTTGTACAGGCAGGAACAACAGTTCCAGCGGCAAGGATTAGCTTTGTCACGACAGACACTGGCGAACTGGGTCATCCTTGGGGCGACTCGTTGGCTGAGTATCCTGTATGACCGATTGCATGAGGAATTGCTCACACGACAGTACTTGCATGCCGATGAGACAACCCTCCAAGTACTGCACGAAGCGGGACGGCCCGCGGATTCTAAATCGTACATGTGGTTGTACCGAACAAGCCGCGATGGGCCCGCAATCGTGCTCTACGACTACGAAGAGACGCGGAGTAAGGAACACCCGAAAAACTTCCTCAAGGGATTCGAGGGTTACCTTCACGTGGATGGATACGCTGGATACCATGACGTGGAGAATGCCAAGCTGGTTGGTTGTTGGTCTCATGCTCGAAGGGAGTTCGACAAAGCTCTGGAAGCATTGCCAGCAGCAGAGCAGAAAAATCCAAC
>DAHWFY010000243.1 GCA_027336365.1 Bacillota bacterium
CAATCTACTGTTAATAGACGAGGATACTTCTGCCACCAATTTTATGATTCGGGATAAAAGAATGCAGGCCTTGGTGGCTAAAAAACATGAACCTATTACTCCCTTTATTGACCGGGTGCGAGAAATTTACGAACGACATGGAGTTTCCAGTATTCTCGTATTGGGAGGCTCAGGGGACTATCTTGATGTGGCAGACACGGTGTTGGCCATGGAAGAGTACCACTGCCGGGATGTGACTTCCATGGCACGTCAGGTGGCCGATGCATTTCCCACAGGCAGGGAAGTGGAAGTACTGAGTGATTTTCCCACGGTGCTCCCACGGGTTCTAAATCCTGAGAGTATCGATCCAACCCGCAATGGGCGAGCCAAGGTGAGAGCACGGGATACGGACGAAATTTCCTTTGGTAAAGAAGAAATTGACTTGTCTGGACTGTCGCAAATCGTGTCTTTATCTCAAACTCGAACCATCGGGGTTCTGTTGCACTGGGTAGCACACCGTTTCCTGGATGGACACCGCTCGTTGTGGGAAGCCCTGCAGTTGGCCTATGGACAGTTGGCCGAGGAGGGTTTGGATGTTCTGTCTCCAGGGTATCCGGTGGGGGATTTTGCCCTGCCGAGGCTTTTGGAGACTGGGGCGGCTCTCAATCGTTTGCGTTCTTTGCAACTCATGGGAGATGCGGTGCGAAATGACCCACGCAAATGATATTTTTCATAGTTTTTTTAATTTTTATCGGTTTCTTTTGTGATTCATTTGTACCCACTCATTCAACCGGGAGGCCTTCCCTGTGCGTTTTGGCGTCCGAATCATCGACAGGCTTTATATTTCTTTCCTTGCAATCCTCTTAATTCCTTCTCTGGTTATCGGTGTTGTCTCTTATCATGCGGCGCAAAAACAGGTTAAGTCAGACTTACGGTCTGCGGCAAACTCCAGCCTGTATTTGTTCAATCAGACGTTGACGGACTTTTTTGAGTCTCGTCAGCAGGATGTGAATAATCTGGTGCTGTCTTTGGGGAGCCAGAGAATTTCAGCGGGGAATGGTCTTGAAACCAATTCTGTTACGGCGCTGCTTGCCAATTTTGCCTCCACCCATCCGGGGTTCTTGCATGTGTACGTGGGAACGAATAATGGATATTTTATTCAACGGCCCTATGTCACCATGCCTTCTGGGTATAACCCCAAACAACGCCCATGGTATCAGCAGGCCATGGCCAAAGCGGGTCAGGTGGTGGTTACAGATCCATACCGGGATGCCAGCACGGGCCACATGGTGGTGACGCTCGCCAAGTCTTTGCCGGGAAATCAGGGGGTGGTTGGTGCAGACATTACCTTGTCTGATTTGATGCAAATGGTCAAGCAAGTGCAGTTGCCGGGAGGGGGGTTTCTGACTCTCTTCACGTCTACGGGGAGTGTCATTGCAGATTCGGAATTGACTTCAGGTGCTCACTTGAACATGGCGCAATCTGGGTTAAAATCCGTGATGAATGGCAGTCAAGGAGCATTCGTGGAAAATGTGGCCGGGCAATCCCGGGATGTTTTATATCAGACCAATCCTCTCACAGGGTGGCGTTTGGCTGCCGTGATACCTCAGCGGGGCTATACAGTGGCTGCTGTGCCCATTCGGAATACCACTCTTTGGACGTTGGCCATCTCCACATTGTTGGGGGTTGTTTTGATTTATTTGATAATTCGTTCCATCACTAAGCCCTTGGGTATTCTGGTAGCCACTGCTCGCAGCATCGGTCAGGGAGATTTGAACGTTCAGGCGAAAGTTTCTTCACATGACGAAGTGGGTCTATTGGCTCAAGCTTTAAATGAAATGAGCGCATCTCTTCGTAACCTGGCGCAAAACGTAAATAGTACGGCTCAACAAGTAGCGGCAGCTTCGCAAGAATTGGCCGCCGGGTCTGAACAGACCGTGCAGTCTGTGCAACACGTGGCCGATTTGATGCAGGAATTGTCCAGCGGCAGCGCTACACAGCAGCAAGGGTCGGAGCAGGCATCGCTGGCCATGCAGCAGATGGCGGCAGGAATTCAGTCGGTGGCTGACTCAGCAACTACCGTCGCAGAGAACGCCACTGGCATGACCGAACAGGCACAGAGAGGAAATGACCGAATGGTTACCGCCGTGCGTTCCATGGAAGCCATGAGTGTATCCGTGAATGCCTCGGCTCAGCAGGTGGATACCTTGGCACAGCGCTCCCAGCGCATTGAGGAGATGTCCATGGTCATTACGGAGATTGCTGCCCAGACTAATCTACTTGCTCTCAATGCGGCCATTGAGGCAGCGCGGGCGGGTGCGGAGGGGCGCGGGTTTGCCGTGGTGGCCAGTGAGGTGCGCAAGTTGGCACAGCAATCCGCGGATTCTGCTAAGAGTATCACTCAAGTGGTCACCGAGATCACCGCAGACGTGGAACACTTAGTCCTTTCTGCACAAAGTGTGCAGCAGGGGGTGTCTGCAACGGTGCAGACTATCCATGAGTCTGCTGCGGATTTCTCAGGGATTGTCAGCACTAGCCATCAGATTGCCACGGAGATCCAGGGGGTGTCTGTCGCCATGGAGCAGATGTCGGCAACCAGTGAACAGGTGTCCGCCACCGTGTCGGAAATTTCTAATATAGCTACTCATTCGGCGGAGCAAGTGCAAAATGTGGCTGCTGCGGCAGAGCAGCAAATGTCGGCAATGGAAGAAGTTTCTGCATCGGCTGGTGCGTTGAGTGAACTGGCCGAGCATCTCAACAGTTTGGTGGGGCAATTCAAGCTGTAACCTGGGGAGACGGTCATGGATAAGAAAACCTCTTACCTGAGCATGTTTCTGGAGGAATCTAGAGAGCACATTCAGGCCTTGGACGATGAACTGATGCAGTTGGAGCAAAACTCTGCAAACCAAGAATCTCTACAAAGTCTCTTTCGGTCCGCCCATACTTTGAAAGGAATGGCGGCCACCATGGAGTTCTCCCACATGGCGGAATTGACCCACCATATGGAAGACTTGTTGGACGCTCTGCGCGGTGAGCGGTTGGTATGGTCCGAAGACGTGGCGGATTTGCTGTTTGCTTGTAGTGGAGTATTGCGACAGATGGTGGATGAGATCGACGGAGGAGGTCAAGACGCGGATGTGGATGTCAACCCCCTGGTGCTGCAGCTGACCTCTTTTCTCAGCGGGAAGTCTCACTCCGTCGACTCGTCGGAGAGTTTGGTAAGTCTGGGGAATTCGGATGGGTCCCATTTAGCAGATCAGTGGTTGACAGACACCTCTATACCTGAAGGTCAGCGTCTGTACAGACTGCGCATTGTGCCGACAGGGACCTGCGCGCTACCAGGCGCGCGGTTGTTTATGGCCGTGAAGGCATACGGTGCGAGTTGCCAGGTGATAGCCGCTCGCCCTAGCGCGGCGGAACTGGCCCAAGGGGTGACCGCAAAGGAAGTGGAACTGGTCGTTGTTTGTGATTTGGCGGAGGAGAACCTGGCGGCCATTGGCATGGGTATTTCCGAGATTGCCCGTGTGGAGGTACAGTCGGTTCCTAAGATGGTCGGAGCACAGACGGAGAAAGAAAAAACTTTGGCGACAGGTGGAGTGAAACATGCGAAGATGGAAGTGGGGAAAGAAGAAAAATCCGGGGGTCCAGGAACCGGAGTAACCCATCGGCCAGCGACGAATGTGCGGGTGAGCACGGATAAATTGGACTTGCTGTTCAACCTGGTCACAGAATTGGTGGAAACCAAGACCCGCTTGGAGTCAGTGGCCCAGCAGCAAGCAAGCCGTGCCTTGTTGGAGACTGCGGAACAATTATCCAGATTGTCTCGACAATTGCAAGATTTAGTGATGCAAACACGTCTGATGCCGTTAGAAACGGTGTT
>DAHWFY010000244.1 GCA_027336365.1 Bacillota bacterium
GTGGCAGTCAAAGGGGATAAAGTTGTCCTCTTGTACCGCGCCAGTGATTTGCCTTTCAAAGACGTTCACGGAAAAACAGCCAAGTATACCTCGTCTTTGGGATATGCTGAATCAACGGATAAGCGGGAGTTTTCCCGTTTCCCGGAGCCAATCTTTCGAGGACAGGAGCGTTACGAAAGTCGTGGTGTTGAAGACCCACGTATTGTACAGATAGATGGCCGCTATTTCATGACCTATACCGCTTTTGGGGGACATCATGCCGGAGATTGGCACATCGCTTTGTCAGAGTCCGAGGACTTGATTCATTGGGATAGCCACAGAATTTTGATGCGAGGTACAGACAAGGATGGCGCATTACTCCCCACACGAGTGGGTGACGAATTCTTCTTGTTTCACCGTCGGGAACCGGATGTTTGGCTTTGCCACACACAAGACCTTGAACACTTCCATGACCATCGGGCTATCTTGTCTCCCATCGGTCAGAACTGGCAATCGGTCAAAGTTGGCATTGCAGGTCCGCCAGTGGAGATGACCAACGGTTGGCTATTGATCTATCACGCAGTGGACTCGGCCAATGTATATCGTTTGGGTGCGGCTTTACTGGATAAAACCAATCCGTATCATGTACTGGCCCGGTTGCCTTATCCCATCCTTGAACCCAAACTCAATTGGGAAGTCAAGGGTCTCATCCCGAATGTGGTGTTTTCCTGTGGTGCATTGGCTGCCGAGGACGGCCTGTACGTGTACTATGGTGCAGCAGACACGGTGATTGGGCTCGCCTACGCATCTTGGGTTGAAATCCATGCGGCCTTCACCCAAATTTTATCTCTAGACGAACCCGAGTTTGATTCGAAATGATGCCTTTTCTACCCTTTGAACACCGCTGGACACGCTCATAAGATTGTTGTTTCAATCCGATATCGGATAGTCTGTTTAAGAGTCACTGCCCAACAAAAATGTGAGTTTCTCATGGGAGGGATACAGTCATGATAAGGGTCGCATTCATCAGCACCTACCCTCCCCGCCGATGCGGAATTGGAACATATACTTATCACCTACGACAATATCTTTACCAAAACCTTCCTCATCAAAATGGACATCCTGTGATAACCATGATGCAAACAGACGATTTTGTTCCTCATTCAAATCTTCATTGGCCATTGGCCACCCATGTGCGAAATTCTTACCCTTTAATGGCGGACCAATTGAATCGAAGCGACGTGGATGTGGTGTCCTTGCAGCATGAGTTTGGCATTTTTGGCGGTGACGCAGGGAGATATATACTCGATTTAATTGAGCGATTGACCAAGCCATTGGTCACCACTTTTCATACGGTCTTCGAGTCCCCACAGGAACCTTATCGGTCCATTCAGCAATCCTTGACCCATCGAAGTAATGGCTTAGTCGTCATGAGCCACATAGGAGTCAAGTACCTGCAGGAGTCCTTTGGGGTTCCCACCAAAAAAATTTTCTACATTCCCCATGGGACCCCACTTCCCCCTTCAGAACCTCGAGAAAGTTTACGCCGACAACTCGGTTGGGAAGGACATCCGGTCATCATGACTTTTGGATTATTAAGTCGAGGCAAGGGAATTGAGTCTGTGCTGGCTGCCCTGAGAAGGGTAATCATTCAAGTCCCAAAAGTCTTGTACGTGATTGCTGGTCAAACTCACCCTGAGGTTCTTAAATGGGAAGGAGAGACTTACCGACAAGAACTGCAACAGTTGATTGAACAGTATGGATTATCCCACCATGTGGTCATGCTTAATCGCTACCTCGAGGACGACGACTTGGTCCGCTTGATTGCGGCGTGTGACCTGTACGTGACACCTTATTCAGGAATGAGTCAAATTACCAGCGGCACTCTGGCCTATGCGGTCGGCTTGGGCAAGCCTGTGCTCAGTACGCCGTACGTATATGCACGGGACCTGCTGCAAGATTTTAACGAGCTACTCATTCCATATGGAAATATTGAAGCTTGGTCCATACAAATCAGCAAAATGTTGACAGATCCAAGTTCACTAGAAAACTGGGCGCAGAAAATGACCCGCCTTGGCGAAGGCATGCATTGGCCAAAAGTGGCCAAGATGTATGCAAATATTTTTAATCAGGTTTGTGTGTAAATTGTTCCGTCTTGCGCCATCATCTCTCCCTCGCAATGGAGTTCCTGAATCGCTGTTTGATTCTGTTTTGAATGGCCATCCCCTTTGACCCCAATAGTCAATAATGACTATAATGAATTTACTCATAAAATATTCTGGCCCAGGGGGTGAAACCGTGGATGAGCGGTCACTGCTTCTGTTAGGTCTGTTGCTGGTGCAGAGCCAGCACGGCTACCAGTTAAACGAGTTCATTGAGCGCAACCTCAGTCGCGTGACGGACATGAAAAAGTCCACTGCTTACGCCACCCTGGACCGACTGTGCGACGCAGGGTTTGTCGACAAGCATATGGAACAGGAAGGCAACCGCCCCCCTCGCAAAGTTTACGCGATGACCTCAGCGGGCAAACAACACTTTTACGACATGCTGCGCGAAAATCTGAGCCACGCCGACCAGATGAACTTTGCCAGTGACATCGGCATGATGTTTCTGGATCACCTTTCTCGCAAAGAAGTTCTGAAGTTGCTGGAGTCCCGGTTGCATCAGCTCCAGACACAAGTGGACGCATACGCGTCCGCTCCCAAACACAGATACGGCTTGGGAGTGGATTTTGCCATAGAACACCACTTGGTACACCTTAGGGCAGACGTCACTTGGCTCCACTCCATTATTCACCGCATTAAAGAGGACGAGTCAGACGACGGGATCGAATGAAGAGCGGATGCAACTGACGAAAATGAAAGGAGAGAACCGTCCATGACCTTTGAAACTTTCATCCCTGTGTACTCTGCCATGGGTGCAATCTTCGCTTTTCTGGCAGTAGCTCTTGGCGCTTTCGCCGCCCACGCACTCAGACAACGTGTGGCTCCAGAGAAGTTGGCCGTCTTTCAAACTGGCGTGCAGTACCAGATGTACCACGCCTTAGCCCTGATTGGGGTGGGATTGTTGCAGGTACGGCTCAACCCCCTTAACCCAGCCATCCTCCTGCTTTCCCTTGCAGGAATTTCCTTCATTCTCGGCATCTTGCTGTTTTCTGGAAGCTTGTACCTGCTAACGTTTCTCAAAAGCAAGACTGTGGGAATCATCACTCCCATTGGCGGAGTCTTGTTCCTCTTAGGTTGGGGGCTGGTGTTTTTAGGGGCAATACGTTGAACGTCCGTATTGTCAATCCAGGCCCTACCCAGACACGTCTACGGAAGTCAGCAAGAATTGCATGAGAGTGATATACTCAACAAGGGAGTAGGGGTATATGTCCGGAAAGGGGTCACTCGAGAACCAAGACCCAGTGTAGGACAGAATCGGTGAGATGGCGTGAAATCATTTGTGAATAACTCCGGATTGAACATCAATATATTTACGTTTGGAAGCAACTTCCAGACTTCCGTCTTATCTGCCATCAGTTTACCCGTCGCTTTCCTTGCTCTGCACACCCCCCATCACAACCGAGAATTAGCGCTCGTTTCCAGCCTGAGCGCCGCCGTGTCCATGCTGATTCCCCCCGTGATTGGTTTTTGGTCAGACCGGCTGAGAATTCGTGGAGGAAGTCGCCGTCAGTTCCTGCTGGCGGGCTCTCTGTTCAATGCTCTGGCCCTCGTGGCCATGGTGTTCGCCACCACACCGCATTGGTTGTCTATTCTCTACCTATTGTCCGTTCTGGGACAGTCTACAGCCTCCGTCACTCACCAGGCCCTTTGGTCAGACACCGTTCCTGCTGAACGAAGAGGAACCGTCGCC
>DAHWFY010000245.1 GCA_027336365.1 Bacillota bacterium
CCTGGCACAGCGGCAGGTGGTGGTACTGGGGGAGAAGTTTGCTCGCCAAGATGGAGCCATGGCCATTTTGGACGAGGTGGTGCGCAACCCCTTCTCCCGCTTGAGCACCGACGTCTTGGTGGCCTATCACACTCAAGCGACGGAGATTTTGCGTCGGCCCTATGTGCTCACCCGATTACCCAGCAATGCCGTTCATGGGCTGGAAAAGGAAAACCCCGTTCCGCGCGTGGATGCTAATGAGTTTTTGCGCGATTTAACGGGAAAAAGCGACCCGTACGCCGTGGGTATTGAACCCCAACAAACTCGCTGTGCGGAGGAGCCCGTCACCTTCAATCTACAACACATTGCCTTGTTTCAAAAAAATCAGTTAGTAGGGTGGTTGGAGGGAAAACAGGTGGAAGGATTCATGTGGCTGACAAACCGTATGAAAAACCGTTACATCAGTGTCACCGTGCCGGGTCATCCTGGATATGTGGGCACCCGCCTATTACGTACTCAGACCCATCGCCATGTTGTCCTCAACCACGGTCATCCCGAAGTGTGGCTGAAAGTCCTGGCAGAGAACGATATTGCACAAAACACCACCAATCTAAACATGCGTTACCCAGCCGATGAAGCCCTACTGCTGAAGAGTATGAGCAAGGACATTACAGACGAAATGCAATCCGCTCTCACCGGCCTGCAACGGGATACACACTCCGACGCGACTGGCTTCGGTGAACTTATCTACCGCCACTACCCAGCGGTGTGGCAACAATTGCAACCCCACTGGCGAGAGGAGTTCGCCCACCTGCCAGTGCACATTCAGGTGCGAGTCATCCTACACAGGGCAGGGTTGGTGGGGAGAAATATTTATCCTATACAGTAAATACAATAACGCGGATTTACATTCCTTACGGGTGCCGCTATCAGCGGCATGACGGTCTAAAGGAGACAAAGGGCAATGGGAATTCTTGTATTCAGCCTACTGGTCAGTGTGTTTGGGGTGGCCTTTGTGGATGGACGCCACCTGTGGTTTCACAGCACCTGGGTCGAGCGAGGTGTTTATCTCGGCCTGTGGCTCTTGGCCCTGGGAATGATAGGCTGGTATTCACTGAACTTTGAAACCACCAACTTGATAGCCTTGCTGATGCGCGTCCTGCCCTATCCATCCGCGCTGGGCGGCAACCCGTGACGAATCAGTCAGTGCAACAACTCACTCAAGGAAACACCGCCACCGCGACGGTTCTCATCGGCAATCTGCAGTTATTTGCCATGGCCATGGTCACCCTATTGGCGTATGGCCATTTCACCTACATTCATCTGGTCTTGTTGTGCGCTGGTCGAGACGGTTGGGCCTCACTAGTGCTGGGTTGGTTATTGGGCATAGGCATTCTCTGGGTCCAGTTTGTTTGGTTTCCCATGTGTCCAGGCCAGAGCTTGACCCATGCCCTAATGATGGCCGTCGGCAAGCACATCGGCAAGGGTCTGGCGGGAGTATATCTGCTATTCTTCCTTTTCATCGGATCCGTCACCCTGAAGGAATTGGTCGATTTTCTCGGCCTCATGTATCCACGCACCCCTGCTCCAGTCTTCCTATTCATTCTGGGCACGGTCCTAGCTTGGGTGCTACGAGCCGGTGTGGAGGTCCTGGCTCGTTCCATATTTCTCTTCGCTCCCATGCTGGTGCTCATTGGCCTCTTTGCCAGCCTCGCCACCCTCCCGGTCAAGGACCCAGGCCAATTATTGCCCTTGTGGCAACACTCCTATGGAGCCATCGGCCACGGGGCGATGTTGGTGGCCATGATGTTTTCGGAGTTGTTTGTCTTTCGTGCCATCGCCCCCCACACCCAGCAGGCCACTGCAGTGGTAAAACAAGGGCTGTGGTTCATGCTGACCATGCTGTTAGCCTTAATCGGACCCATCATCGGGCC
Organism: Bacillota bacterium; assembly: GCA_027336365.1. Taxonomy (GTDB): domain Bacteria; phylum Bacillota; class Bacilli; order Alicyclobacillales; family Alicyclobacillaceae; genus QXHL01. The sequence continues at coordinate 1,914 of DAHWFY010000245.1, forward strand.
TGTGATGATATTTGGTGAGGCACTGGGGCAAAGTCTCGCTTACCCTACGTTTACCGAAATTCAGTACATACATATCTCGCCTGTAGTGGAAAGATTAGACCTCTTAGGCATGTTTCTATGGATTTTTGGCAGTTTTTTTCGCATTAGCGTCATTCTTTACGCCGCCATGCGGACGGCCGGAAACATATTTGAGTCTACCGCCATGAATCTGTACGCCCTGCCTGTGACCCTCTTGGCTCTTGCCTTGGAGATGACCATGGTATCCGCCTCCCGCAGTGACCTGCACAACTTCTTGTTATGGCCATACCTATGGCCAGGTTTTGCCTTAACATTGGGTGTCCCCTTACTGGTTGGATTCATTCGCCGCATCCACGACATGGGTAATCGATGACTCTTCCCAGTAAATTCAGGTACGTGGATTTACATCCCCTGTTGGTGCCGCTATCAGCGGCATGAGAGTCTAAATTTAAATTGTGATTGAGATGACAAAAATTTTTCCCTCCATTTTTCCCTCCATGGTGAAACTTCCCCTTGTGAACCGAATTCTTTTCCTCATTCTCTGTTATGATAGAAGAGATAGGATGGAGTTGTTAGCTCTGAAATTTCTGTAAATCCACCTATCGTTACGCCATGTCCTCTGCCTAAAGGAGTCCACTCATGCATATTGATATCCAACTCTGGATTCAACACTTCGGCTATCTAGGGGTGTTTTTCATTATTTTCATGGAGATGGTGGGAATCCCTTTTCCGGCGGAAACCACCCTCACCCTGTCCGGGATTGCCTGGACAAGGGGGTTATTTGCCCTCACCCCCTTGTTGTTAACCGCTAGTCTGGCCAACATTCTCGGCTCCACAGCGGCCTATGGAATTGGCTACTTTTTGGGCAGACCCGTGATTCTCCGCTTTGGACGCTATGTGGGAATTACCGAAGCCCGCTTGGACGCCGCAGACCACAAGTTCTCCCGTTTTCGGATTCCGGTAGTAGTATTTGGCAAATTCATCGCCGGAATTCGTATTATCATCCCTTACTTGGCAGGCATCAATCGCATGCCATTTTGGTTATTCAGCGTGTACAACGCAGTGGCCACCGTAGCCTGGGCCACCTTGTTCATCTTATTGGGCAGCACCCTGGATGTCCTGTGGACCCGATACCACGGACTCATCCGCCACGACTTGGGTCTATCTCTCGGAGTGTTGGGAGTTTTGGTGGCAGCTTTCATTTGGTGGAAAGTGCGGTCTCGCCACAGAGAAAAACAGCGAGAAAAAGAATTTATCGCTAACCAAGCCCGCCAAGGACACGCCCCAAACGCAACGGGCCGCTTTCCCCTGTCGGAGAGTACGAGAGAAGAAACCGATGAGGTCACGCGACTTTAAGAGCGTGTCCTGAGAGGGATTAGACCCTTATGCCGCTGTTAATGGCACCAGCATGGAATATAAATCCACGCAACTGTATTGACTGGTTAGGTCAGCCCCAAGCAGTGCCAGGAGTCCAGCCCAAAATGCGCACTGGTTCTGCTTCCCCTGATGAAATTTTGTTGGGGCTACTCCACCACCTGCGCCCCCAGGCAAGTCTGGAAGTGGTCCAACGCCCAAGTGTGCCCTATCGGATTAAAACTGGCCACGGACCCTGCATGGACCACAATGGAAAAACCCCGATTGTAGGCGTCCACCGCTGTGTGCAAAACGCAAATATCGGTACACACCCCGGCAAGGTGCAAGGTGTGTACTTCCCGCGTGCGGAGCTTCAATTCCAAGTCCGTCCCCGCAAAGGCACTGTACCGGGTCTTGTCCAGCCACAGCACATGGCTCGGCACCCCTTGCTGCTGCAAACCGCGGTAATACTCCCCCACCCGGCCATACAGTTCACGCCCCTTTGTGCCCCGCAGATTATGGGGAGGAAACAGCCGCGTCTC
>DAHWFY010000246.1 GCA_027336365.1 Bacillota bacterium
CCGTGTACCCCAAATTTCTCGCAATAGACAACGCTTTTAGAAACACTTCTACGCCCGTTACAGATGAACCAAAGTTTAAAAATACCCCTTCTTCCAGCCGGGTGACGCTCTCACAAAATATTTTAAAATCAATGCCGCTGCTCCCTCCTAACACGGCAAAGTCGACATCTGGATGAGTGTGAATCTCATCAAGGCCAATTGTCACATGGCATGTGTATGGAATATTTTTTAAATATGTATGATAAAGTAAACATTTTTCTCGATGTGGAAATTGTTCCGAATGGTGAACGATATATTCACCAATACTCTCGCCGTACCCTTTTCCTTCATGAAAGCCCAGCGCAAGTGCATTATGAACAACGTCCCCCGTCTCTTTCCACATTCCAAAATGAGATAGGTCAGTAGAAAAAGACTCAATCAAATCAGTCTCACCACGCATCGCAACGTCGATGTCATACTCACTCGCCGCACCGGTTACTGCGACATGTGTAAACCAACCTTGTTCAACCAGATCAATAAGATAAGATTGCAATCCGTCTTGCAAAACTCGAGAACCGAGAAACACAACAACGGGTGCATTCGATTTTCTCGCTTGGATGATACGATCAATGAAATCTCCAAACCCCTCTGGTTGCCATTCCACAGACGGGGGTACGGGTTCTGTAGACACTTGGGTGTAATGAGGACGCCCAGTAACCGGATACACCCGAACTTTCGCAAAAAAATCACTTTTCATCTATGGACACCCTTTCAAATCTTCCTCATTAATTGAGAATACAAAGCAGGGATTGTATCTTGATGCAAACCGCTGAATGAATATCCCTGGGCGTTTAACGAGGAGGGCAACCGGGCAAACGCCAATTCCAGCCATGACGGTACCTCTCTGGTTGAAAACATCGCAGTAGAGGATAAAGGACGAATGTCAAAATTAGCAACTACAAAATCTCGAATAAAGTGTCCAAGGTTATGAGCCACCGCAAGTGCGCGGATGAACAATAGAGGTCCAGATACTGAAGATCCGAAATTGAGCAATACTCCACCCTCAAGATTTGAAACGCTTTCACAAAATATCTCGAAATCTTTTCCACTTGCCGCTCCTAATGTTTCAAAATTCACGCTAGGATGTTGGTGAATGATATCAGTACCAATAGAAATGTGGCAAGTGTACGGTACATTCAACCGCATTGTTTGATAAAAGACACAATCATTTCGATATGGAAATTTTGATTTATTTTCGGAAATATACAAAGCTAATCCAGCACCATATCCAAGTCCTCGAGCAACACCCTGTTGAATGGCCTCGTTCATGTATCGTCCCGTTTCTTCCCACATTCCAAATGTTCCGTCTTCAATGGACCCTGCGACATCCTCTGAAGTCGCACCTAAGAATGCTAACTCAAAATCATGAATGCTTGATGCACCGTTGCCTGCTACATGAGTCACGATGCCAGCTCGAACGAGATCGATGATATATCGCGACATCCCATTTTTGATGACATGGGCTCCCATGGACCAAATCACAGGCCTATTATTTTTTCGAGCCGTCATTATTGAATCAATAAGGTCGTTAAATCCGTTCTGAGTCCATTCCAAATCCAATTCCATACTTGGATAAGCCATGTTCTCAATACTAACTAAGTTCTTTCGAGAATAAACACTAGAAGTCCGTATGGAATCAAAAGAAAGTTGCGCAAATTTTGTACGCATAAAGAGACCACCTCAGCAACAAAGTACGAAATTAAAAGTATATTCTGCCTATAACTATTAAATGTAAACTAAGCTAAAATACAAAAAGCGTTATTTATCTTCATGTATTATTAAATCACATTGATTGAATAATATCAACCTCTTTACAATTCTGATTTAGTCCTTTGCGACCGCACAATGTTCAAATCAGAGAAAATGTCACTGGCATCGTCGCTCGCCGAGGAAAACTCCGACACAATTGCTCCCTTCGGTCCTCCTTGAAACCAGTGGAGCGTATTGGGAGGAATCGTATACTGGTCTCCCGGGCGCAAAACATGCTCATGCCACACCGTAAAGGTTTCGCGTTTATCTTCTGGCACAAAAGCGCGTGGCGTGGGGGTTGCCGCTCCGGGAACGTAGAGATAGACCTCGCCCCACCGACAACGAAAGGTCTCCTCTTTTCCAGGGTTCTCCCCTTGGGGAGGGTGGCGGTGTTCCGGACAAATTTGGCCTGGAAACAATACGAGTTCTTTCGCACAATAGCGGTCCGTGTTGATATACACCACCAATTGCAACCCGATAGTCTCCCTTCGTCCCAATCCAAAGTCCGCCACTTCAATGGCCGCTTCCTCCTCAGGGCTTAGCACAATTCCCTGCTCCCTCAGTAAGGTCGCAGTTCGCTGTTGAACTCGGACAACTTCTGTGCGATCACTCATTTCGTCTCCTCCTTTCCCGTCAAGGGCAAAAGTACCTCTCGCCGTTCTCGTTCGGATTGGAGAGCAGCCGTGAATAACGCATGGCTCCTCTGGGCTTCCTCAGGACGAACACATTGCCACGGTCCTGGGTCATTGCCAGCCCATTCCTCCAGAAAAGCCGCCAACATCTGCAAGTTGGCATCAGAAAAGCCAAACTCAAAAATTCCTCCAGTCACCGTTGGAAAGACACTGCGATAGGGTAAGTCGTACTGTTGCCAGGATTGGGGAAGACCGCGACGAAATTCAAATTGACGAAACACCTTAGGATTCTCGGTGCTGAAACTCGCTGCGCCCTCGGTACCCACCACGCGAATAAACCAAGTGTTCCCGTGTCCAGGAGCAATTCGCTTGGTACTGAGTTGGAGTGGAAAGACATCGTCATTCACGCGGGCGCGTACGTTCAAATAGGCGTTGTCCCACGTGTCGCAAGCCGCATACCCGCCGCTCCCATCCGGACGTTGTGTGATGATTTGGGTTAGGTGAGCGGAGACCGATTCCAGTTGCCATCCCAAGCGGAGAGGCAGATGCACGACATGAAGTCCCAAATCTCCCATGCAGCCGTATTCCCCGTTGGTGACCACCTGACGTTTCCAATTAATCGGTTTTTCGGGATCCAAGTCACTGGCGTGCCAGAATCCTGCTTCTGCCTCAATGATCTTGCCAGCTGCACCGGATCGAACCCACTCTGCCAAGGTCACCGCACCCGGAAAATACGGGAATTCGGAAGCGACTCGCACCAAAGTGTTTGGGGATTCCCGACAGGCAGTTAAAATGGCTTCGTTGGCCGACTGATCTATCCCGAACGGTTTTTCTCCCAACAATGCCTTCCCGGACCGAATGATGTCTGTGTAAACGATATGGTGCAAATGATGGGGAACGGCTGCGTACACCACATCAATGTCGGAGTTGGCCACGAGTTCGCGGTAGTCTTCCGTCGCCTGCACAATGGTGGGGATGTGATCCGTGAACCAGTCCATCTTTTCGCGAACGGTGTCGCACACGGCCACCACCACCGGATGTGCGGTGGTGCCGAGTACATGTGGATAACGCAAGACCGCACTCGCAATCTCGCGACCCATCAGCCCACAACCGATAATCCCCAGCCGAACCGGTTTACGCATCATTGCACCCTCCTGTTGCCTGGGTCCTCAAACACAGCCATGGCTTGCTCAGGGGTGGCTCCGTGGTGGACCAAAGCCATCAGTGCCTGCGTCATCGCTCGTGGATCAGGGGCTTGCACGATGTTGCGACCATAGACAATGCCCCGCGCCCATTGTTCTAAGAGCACATGAGTCCGGCGGAACACTTCTATAG
>DAHWFY010000247.1 GCA_027336365.1 Bacillota bacterium
GTGTCTCTGCTCGTGAACTGTATGACAAAATTATTCAGAGTGGCGCTCTGGTGCTTAATGAGGTCCTTGGTGCCACACTTTACCCGGGAGATCAACGCAGCACTATCGCATCTACTCTGGGTGACATGTGGGAACTCATGGCAGAAGGTAAACGGGTATCCGTAATTCTGTCTTCTTTGCGGCCTCGTTACAGTTACGTGCGAGGTGTTAATGGGCGGTCTAGCGGCGCTTTCTCTTGGGGGCTGTTATACGACAAGGGAAACCAGGTATTTGGTGCGGGTTTTGGACCGGTGGGCGTAGGTGAAATCATGAGCGTGGGATGTCAGTTGACCCTGCAGGGCGGTTCGCGCAGGGGAGCATTAATGCTTATTTTGAATGACCGACATGCCGACATTTTGAAATTTATTCGTGCCAAGCAGGTGGATGGAGTGATCACTGGCGCCAATATTTCTGTTGGTGTGTCCGAAACCTTTATGGCGTCCAAGGCGAAGGGTGCGCCTTGGCAAGTCGGGTTTGCACCTCAAGAACAGTGGGATGAATTTGACGGCGATTTTGACGGTTGGCTTGCGGAGAACAAGCCCTTTAAGACGTTTGCCACCATGGCGGCTCAGGAGTTGTGGGACAATTTGGTAGATTCCGCCTGGAAGTCGGCAGAACCTGGTGTGGTGTTTTTAGGCCGGGCTAACCGCATGTCTAACTCTTATTACTATAATCCCTTGGTGGCCACAAATCCGTGCGGTGAACAACCCTTGCCTGCCAATGGAATCTGCAATCTGGGTGCGGTGGTATTGAAACAGTTCACCACAGGATTTGCCGATAGCGGTGAAACCGTGGAGTTTGTGGATAAGGACAAAGAACAAGCGATTCGTGGTTGGTTATCCCAGTATTTTGACGAAGAACGCACAAAATTCTTCCTTAATCACGTTAAATGGGAAGAACTAGAGGAAATCACTCGGACTGGGATACGCTTTCAGGATGCAGTCATCGACGCCACGTACTATCCTTTTTCGGCCAACCGGCAAACCCAGATGAGTGAGCGACGGATAGGCCTAGGCATCATGGGCCTGCACGATATGCTTCTGTATCTGGGCATTTCTTATGGCTCTGAGGAGTCCGTCCACTTTATTGATGTGCTGATGGGCATGATGGCGGAGTGGAGTTACTTGGAGTCTGTGGAACTGGCTAAGACAAACGGGTCTTTCCCAGCCTTTGACGTCGAAAAATTTTTGCAGTCCGGTTACATGATACAGATGGCTCAGAAGCGTCCTCATGTTACTGAAGCCATTCGCCGCTACGGAGTGCGCAATGTTACCACCATGACCATTGCACCGACGGGGACCACCGGCACCATGGTGGGTTGTTCCACGGGTTGTGAGCCTTATTACGCCTGGACCTATTTTCGCAACTCTCGATTGGGAATGTTTGAAGAGCATGCCAGCATAGTCACCGAATACTATGACTCTCACAGAAACGAGACTTCTTTACCTGATTGGTTTGTCACGGCGATGGAACTGACGCCGGAAGCCCATGTGCGCGTTCAAGGGGCTCTCCAGCGTTGGATTGACAGCTCAATTTCTAAAACTTGTAATGCGCCCAACTCTTACACTGTGGAAGATACCAAGCGTTTGTATGATATGGCATATGATCTGGGGTGCAAGGGGATTACCATTTACCGGGACGGGTCTCGGTCTGAACAGGTGTTATCCTTGAAAGATGACGGCGAAGAGCAGGAAATGACAAACGCAGGATTTGAGAGTTCCGAGAACCCATCCATGCTTCTGCGAGAAACGAGCAGTGCAAAAGAGCAAGAGCAAATTCTTGCCGCCTTGGCGGGATCTATCGAATCAGAAGGTCTGTCAACACACACGTCTGTTGTGCGCTATGTTCCAAGAAAGCGTCCGGAGGTGTTGTATGGTGCAACCTACCGCAAAGAAACTCCCTTGGGGAAGGCTTACATTACGATTAACGATGACCCAGAGGAACACGTGGCTTTGGAAATGTTTGTGAATATTGGGAAGGCAGGGAGTGATGTGTATGCTTCCAACGAAGCGTTGGGTCGCGCCATCACTTTGTATCTGAGGGATTCTCGCAATCCTAACAAAGAGGCAGAACTAGTCAAACACTTCAGTGGTATTGGTGGTCAATCGGCCGTTGGCTTCGGAGAACGGCGCATCACATCCGTGCCGGACGCCATTGCCAAGGCCTTGATTGAGCATTCGGAGACTTTTCCGCTACGCAAGGCAGATATTATCTTTACTCCAGACGGGAAAAGTGACACTATCGAACAAGGAGACGGGGTTGTTAAATCGGCAGGGGACATCATAAACGAGGGTTTGTCGGATGAGGTAGATACCCTTCTTGCCACCAAGAGATCTGAAAAGATGTCCCTGCGTTCCTATGGAATTGGCAAAGACCTTTGCCCCAATTGCCATCAAAATACCCTGGTGCGCACCGGCGGATGTTACGAGTGTGAGGCATGTGGCTACAGCAAATGTTAGAGTTTGACTTGACTGTAGGGATGAAGTCGCTCATCTTTAAGTCGATACAATCATAGAACGAGCGGAGTCCTCGGATGACATGCCGCAAGGGCTCCGTCTTTTCTGAATGAACCAAACACGCTCAGAACTACACTATGCTTTGTGGAGGGGTTATGAAATGACCCTTCCCAATCTCAGGGGTGAGTGCTTATTGGATGAACAGGACCTAAGGTTAATCCGCGCCGCTAAGCGTGGAGATACCGAGGCATTCACCACCTTGGTTCGAAATTATAAGCATTATGTTTATCGAACGGCCGCTGGAGTGTTGCGGCCGGGACCGGACGCAGAGGATGCGGTGCAGGAAACTTTTGTAAAGGCCTTCACGTCACTACGCAATCTGAAGGAGGAACGCACATTTCCCACCTGGCTAGCCACCATCGCCGTTCGTACCTCTTTGAATTTACTCCAAAAGCGGAAACGATTTGAAGCCGCTGTGAGGGACGAAGACAAGGTGTACACTGCGGCGGTGCCGGACCCCACAGGCAGAGTGGACACTTCTCTGGATCTGGCTGCGGCGTTGTCTCGCTTATCTCCCGAACACCGCGTGATTCTGGTTTTGCGAGAATTGGATGGCTTGGATTACAAGGAAATTGCCGATGTGCTGGACATTCCACTAGGGACGGTGCGTTCTCGGTTGCATGCGGCCCGACTGCAGTTGCGTTCCGTTTGGGATGGTGAACGGAGGGATCCAGAATGAATTGCCAAGACGTAGACGCGTGGTTGCCTGTCTATGAGGATGGCGAGTTGGAACCTGGACTGGCGGCTCAGGTACAGGCTCATCTTCAGGAATGTCCTCGTTGTCGCCGGCAAGTTGTGGCGATGTCACAAGTGTCCACGAGGTTTCGAATGGCCGCGTATCAGTGGCCGATTCCCGGCAATATTGAGGAACGGGTACGGGCTCAAGTATTGGCTTTACGGCAGCGCCAGCAAATCACCCGCCTATTGGGAGTGTTTTTAGTGGCTGTGGCAATTGTTGGTGCACTGGAAGTCGGACTGGTGTTGTCCCCGTGGGGACGAGTGGTATGGCGGTTTGCCCGCCTGACGTGGCACCTTGTGCATGGCATGTTTATGCTCTGGGCACTGACCGGCACAACCACGCTGATTGTGATTGGGGCGATCTGTGTTTTCCTGGCTCTAACGGGGATGTATGGGATTCGCCGCATGATGCGAAATTCGCTGGCGTAGCTGC
>DAHWFY010000248.1 GCA_027336365.1 Bacillota bacterium
ACGGGCAAAAGCCCGGCACTGCCGGGCCCGCTCCCCTTCATCGCCATTCATATGCAAGGGTAATCCGACAATAATTTTCCCCACTTTCTCATCCCGCACCACAGCAGCAATTTCTTGCGCAGCCTGAGAGTCACCCTGACGTTGTATCACTTTCATGCTGTGGGCAAGGATACCCCCGGGGTCACTCAAAGACAGGCCAATGCGTACCGTCCCATAATCCACTCCGAGAATTCTCATTCTTCGCCTTTCGCCAACTCTGTCAATTCAGCGTACGCCCGTACCAATTCTTCAATCAATTCGTCCCGTTCAATGCGTCGTATGGTGTTGCGAGCATCCAGGTGATTCGTGATGTAAGCCGGGTCTCCAGAAATTAAGTATCCTGCAATCTGATAAACCGGGTTATACCCTTTTTCAGACAAGGCCTTGTACGCTAAACCAAAGGCCTCCCGCGCCGACTTGTTTTCAGGTTTCGCCTCAAAGCGCATGGTTTGTTCAAATTCCACACTTCTCACCCCACAGGCCACCATTATCTTTAATATCTTTAATTACTTCGTTTCAACTGTCCCTTTTCCTGCTTGCTCCCGGACAATTTCGCTGGTTATCGCCACGGCTTCCGCAACTTTTCCCGGATCCTTCCCCCCTGCCTGAGCGAGGTCCGGGCGTCCACCCCCCCCACCTCCAGCCACCTGAGCCACCTGTTTCACGATGTCGCCCGCCTTGAGACCCCGAGATTGTAGGTCCTGTGATACCGCAGCCACAAATTGAGCCCTACCCTGAACCGAGCTACCCAACACAATTACAAAACTATCGAGACGATCCCGTAACAAGTCGACGGTTTGCCTCAGACCCTCCATATCCACTCCCGTTACCACCGCGGACAACACCGGGATGCCCGACACCCACCGCACTGCTTGCAGTAAGTTTTCTACCTTACCGGCTGCCAATCGGGTCCTTGCCTTGTCGAGTTCCCTCTCCAACTCCCGCATCTCCACCAACAGGCGCTCTGTACGGGCTGGGAGTTCCTCCAGACTGGTATGAAGTTTAGTGGCCGTTTCTGCCAGTCGTTGTTTTTGTGCCAACACGTAAGCGTAGGCATGGCGACCCGTGACGGCCTCAATGCGGCGCACCCCAGCGCCGATACCCGATTCTGAAACAATTTGAAACAAGCCAATGACGCCAGTACGCTCCACGTGGCATCCACCACATAGCTCAATGCTATAGTCCCCAGCCTGCACCACCCGCACTCGAGTCCCATATTTTTCGCCAAACAGAGCCATGGCACCCAAAGCTTTCGCCTCGTCCAACGCCATTTCCTCAATGACTACCGGATAATCTCTCCACACTGCATCGTTGACTTGACGTTCCACCTCCATCAATTCCTTTGGGGACAATGGACCCAGGTGAGAGAAATCAAAACGCAGACGTCCATCCTCCACCAAGGAACCGGCTTGAGCCACATGATTTCCTAACACATCCCGCAGAGCCTTGTGCAAAAGGTGCGTCGCCGTGTGGTTTTTGATAATGTCCCTGCGCCAACTTTCCGCAACCTCGGCGTCCACAGCATCCCCCACCTTCAGGTAGCCCTCAACCACTCGGAGTTGATGCATCGGTTGCCCATGGGGAGCCTTGCGCACGTCGGACACAAGTGCCCGGCCATGAGGTCCCACCAACTCACCCCGGTCCCCTACCTGCCCTCCGCTTGCGGCGTAAAAAGGGGTCACATCAAGGATGACTTCTGCCTCATCTCCCTGTAATAGCCGTTCACAAACGACCTGGTCCTTGACCATTAGTTCAATCCGGCTGTGACTATGCAGCCGCTCATATCCCACAAAACGGCTAGGAACGGTGATATTTTCCAATATGCCACGGTCGCTGTTCATCCCCTCATTTTGTTGGCGAGCGGTTCGGGCTCGCTCCCGCTGCGCCTCCAGTTGGGCAGCAAAACCGGCACGGTCCACACCCATTTCTGATTCAGCCGCAATTTCTTCCGTCAAGTCGATAGGAAAGCCAAAGGTATCGTATAAGCGAAAGGCATCCTCACCCGCCAGTTGCGTGCCTCCAGACTGCCGCACCTCTGCCAGTTTGACCAGCAAAAGGGCCTCTCCCTCTGCCAAAGTTTCCTGAAATCTCTCTTCCTCAGAATGAATAACCCGTTGGATAAACGCCAGCTTCTCAGCCACCTCAGGATAGTCATCACCCATCAGATGCGCAACCATGGGAGCCACTTGGTGTAAGAAAGGGCGATTTAAGCCAATCTTTCTACCACTGCGAACCGCCCGGCGCAACAAGCGACGGATGATGTAATTGCGCCCCTCGTTCCCTGGAAGAACTCCATCCCCTACGGCAAATACCACCGTACGCAAGTGATCCGCAATAATTTTTAATTGCGTATCCTGCCCTGGCTTTACACCATATTGCACCCCGGCTAAGCGGGCTGTCTCCTGAATGATGGGGAAAAATAAGTCCGTCTCGAAGTTGTTCGCTACCGTCTGTAAAATTGAAGCAATTCTCTCCAACCCCATGCCGGTGTCGATATTTTTCTTGGGCAAGGGGGTGTATTGACCATCGGCACCCTTATTGTATTGAGTGAATACTAAATTCCAAACCTCCAGGTAACGGTCGCAGTCACAACCGGGTTGACATGTGGGTCGACCACAGCCGTGGTCCTTACCCCGGTCAAAGTAAACCTCTGAGCAGGGTCCCGAAGGACCTTCGCCGATTTCCCAAAAATTATCTTCGTCACCACGGATAATTCTCAATTCCGGTAAACCAATTTGTTCATGCCAAATGGTGAACGCCTCATCGTCTGCGTGATGAACGGTCGCCCACAAGCAATCCGGGTCCAACTCAAGGATCTCCGTCAAAAATTCCCATGCCCAACGAATAGCTTCTTCTTTGAAATAGTCACCAAAGGAAAAGTTGCCTAGCATTTCAAACATTGTCTGATGTCTAGCCGTGTACCCCACATTCTCAATGTCATTGGTCCGAATACACTTTTGAACCGTCGTGATGCGTGGGTTTTCAGGAATTTCCCGTCCATCAAAATACGGCTTTAACGGAGCCATCCCCGCATTAATCCACAACAAAGTTGGGTCATCGTGAGGAACCAAACTGGCACTTGGCAGAATCTGATGACCATGGCGCGCAAAAAAGTTCAAAAACTCGTGACGAATCTCTTGTCCAGTCAAATATTTCACGATTTTTCGGCCAGTCAAACGGACCACAATCCGTTTGTTCCTCGCCGGTGCCTCCCTTCGAAATGTGACGCTCCACTGCGCCTGCTTACCCGCCCGCATGAACTGAAACAAAGCCAAGAAAATAAGAAAAAGACCCCTCCCCTAACAGGGACGAGATCTCTCGCGGTACCACCCTGATTACAGCACACGCCGAATTCCCCGTGACTTCAGCCTGTTGCTGTCCCTCATTTCGCGCTAACGGGCGAACCCGGCGTGTTGAACGCACTTGGGAGTGGCTTCACTCAGGGGACGGCGAATACCTTCCAACCAAGGGTATCCTCTCTTCAGCCCGTCTTATCCCGACTACTTGGCTCCTGCATCGCTTTGTCATGATGCATTATTTTATAAGACCATCCCACTTCTGTCAAACGGACTCAGTCCACGACAGTCCCGTTTATCATGGAATTTCCCCAGACCCCTGCTACACAGGGAGACAGGGTGACCTCAAAGACTACTTGCTTGCCCGATACTGAGCAACGTTCATCCA
>DAHWFY010000249.1 GCA_027336365.1 Bacillota bacterium
CGGAAAACTTTTTCCAGAAAGAAAAGGAGCATGTGGAGGGGTTTAATCCAGAACTTCCGTGGGTGACGGAAGCGGGTGGCGAAAAGCTGGAGGAACGCTTGGCCATCCGGCCCACCAGTGAGACTATGATTGGATACATGTATGCCCAGTGGATCCAATCTTACCGAGATTTACCGGTACTGATTAATCAGTGGGCGAATGTGGTTCGCTGGGAAAAGCGAACCCTGCCATTTTTACGGACCAGTGAGTTTCTGTGGCAAGAGGGGCACACCGCTCATGCAACGGCAAAAGAGGCAGAAGAAGAACAGCGGCGTATGTTGGATGTCTACATAGATTTTGTGGAGTCTGTACTGGCCATCCCCGTGTATCAAGGAGAGAAGACCCCATCGGAAAAATTTGCTGGGGCCGCCCGCACTTTTTCTTTAGAGGCCATGATGAAAGACGGCAAGGCCCTTCAGGCGGCCACGTCTCACTACATGGGACAGAATTTTGCAAAAGCGTTTGATATTACCTTTTTGGATCGAGACAACACTTTAAAATATGTGTACACTACCTCGTGGGGATTGAGCACTCGCATTCTCGGCGCGTTGATTATGGTCCACGGGGATGACCGAGGATTAGCTTTGCCGCCTCGAATTGCACCAACTCAAGTGGTCATTGTCCCTATTGGGCCGCAAAAAGACCGGGAGCGCGTGGTGACTCAAGCGACAAATCTCCTGTCTCGTTTGCGCCAGCAGGGAGTGCGCGTGAATATGGACGCAAGAGAAGACTTCAGTCCGGGTTGGAAATTCAACGAGTACGAAATGCGGGGGGTACCGGTACGGTTGGAAGTGGGGCCCCGGGACATGGACAAGAGTCAGGTGGTTTTGGTTCGGCGAGACACCGGCAGCAAGGAATTTGTGCCAGAAATAGAACTGCAGTCGCGGTTACCGGAACTTCTCGAGGAGATTCAAAGGAACATGTATGAGCAGGCCAAACAATTTCAGGAGGATAATTCTCGTGTGGTCCACAGCCTATCCGAGTTGGTAGAAACTCTTAACACCTTACGGGGATTTGTGTTGGCTGGCTGGTGCGGCGACGACGCCTGTGAGGCGACCGTCAAACGTGAGTGCGGTGCTACCAGTCGCAACATTCCTTTTCATTCTCCAGAGCATCTCGACACTTGTGTGGTGTGTGGTCAGCCTGCTCAGTATACGGTGTGGTTTGCAAAGGCGTATTGACATCGGGATGATGGCTGACTTTTCATGTGCGATGTAAACTGGTGTCCGATGTTGTTGACTGCAAAGCGGAGCGTGAAACTACAGTGACACACGAGGATGCGAAGTTGCAGCAGGCACTTGCGTTGTTAAAACACTATTACGGTTATGAGCAGTTTCGACCCGGCCAGGAGCGAATTATTCGTAACATTTTAGCTGGTCAGGACACGGTTGGTATCATGCCGACGGGGGGTGGCAAATCAATTTGCTATCAAATTCCGGCTTTGATGGAGGATGCCTTGAGTATCGTGGTGTCACCCCTGATTTCTCTCATGAAGGACCAAGTCGCGTTGCTGGATAGCGTAGGAATTCAAGCAACGTTTATTAACAGTACACTGACTGAAGCGCAGGTGCGTCAACGCCTGCAGGATGCTATTCGGGGCCAGTATCGGTTGCTCTATGTTGCCCCGGAGCGCTTGGAATCTGAACCCTTCGTCGCAGCCATGCAATCCGTTCGTTTGGCATTGGTCGCAGTAGACGAGGCTCACTGTGTTTCTCAGTGGGGGCACGACTTTCGGCCCAGTTATCGATCCATTTTCCCGTTTTTGAGTCGGTTGGAAGATAGGCCTGTGGTTGCAGCATTTACGGCCACTGCCACCTCGGAAGTAGTACAGGACATAACGGAGCAGTTGTCTCTGCGGACACCGTTGACGGTTATCACCGGGTTCAACCGGGAAAATTTGAATTTTTCAGTCATCCCAGAACAAGACAAGACTGCTTTTTTGCTCCGATATCTTAAAAACCATGCTGGTCAGTCGGGAATCATTTTTGCAGCTACTCGCAAAGAGGTGGACCGACTATATGAACTATTGAGTCAACAGGGGTACTTTGTAGGTCGCTATCATGCCGGCATGTCGGATGATGCCAGAAGTGATACCCAAGAACGGTTTCAGTATGATGACTTGCACGTGATGGTGGCCACCAACGCTTTTGGAATGGGGATTGATAAATCGAATGTCCGTTTTGTAATTCATTTCAATATGCCAAAGAACTTGGAATCTTATTATCAAGAAGCTGGGCGTGCGGGACGAGATGGAGATCCTGCGGAATGCATCCTGCTGTTTGATGGTCAAGACATCCGAATTCAAAAATTTCTTATTGACCAATCCCACGCCTCATCAGACTGGCAAGCACACGAGTATCAAAAACTGCAGGCGATGGTGGATTATTGTCGCACGACGCGGTGCCTAAAGAGCTACATTCTGAACTACTTTGGTGAGGAACTTGCAACTCCCTGCGGGACTTGCAGCAACTGCAAAATGAATTTCAAACTCACTGATGTCACGGTGATGGCTCAGCAAATCCTTTCCTGTGTGTATCGTGTGAAAGAACGGTATGGAGTGACCATGATTACAGCAATTCTCAAGGGATCTAAGGAAAGACGTATCCAGGCGTCCGGGTTACAGCACCTACCCACGTACGGCTTGATGAAAGATCAATCACAAAAGGAAATCATGCGTTGTATTCAAACTTTGATTGCGGATGGATACATGCAGTTGAGTGAAGGTCAATACCCAGTTCTGCGCTTACAGTCGTCAGCCGTCGGAGTATTGAAGGGGCAGACCAGGGTGTTTCAGAAGACGGTTCACACTCAGGCGGCGACACCAGTGGATGGTGCACTATTTGAACGGCTACGTGCCTTACGCAAACAAATTTCGGACCGAGATGGAGTTCCTCCTTATGTCATCTTTCCGGACAGCACTTTGCGAGAACTGGCCATGGTTCGCCCCACCAATCTGGACGAAATGTTGTCCATCAAGGGTGTGGGAGAGATGAAATTAAAAAGATATGGAGCAGCGTTTCTGACCGCCATACGGAAAGATGGATAAAGAGATTTACTCGTTGCTTAACGACGATCGAAATCAGAATGGGAGGGTTTATGATGGCATCCGATTCTCTTTCTCAGCCAAGTGGAGACGGTGCGTCATTATTCCAAGGTTTTGATATTGAAATGCAAAAAGATGATATTCGTAGGGTTGACGCCCTTGTGGACAACTATGAGGCAAAAATCGTGGACCGTCTGAATGATACCTATGTACGGGAAACGCGCTGGTCTGACCGCTTGGCGGATCGAATTGCTTCATTTGGGGGCAGTTGGACTTTTATTATAATTTTTACTATTTTTTTATTTATTTGGATGACGTGGAATGTACTTTCGTTTACTCCCCATTTTGACAGGCCACCATTTATCTTACTCAACCTAATTTTGTCCTTTGTCGCCGCTTTTCAGGCACCGGTGATTTTAATGAGCCAAAATCGTCAGGCAGCACGAGATAAACACGAATCTGTGATTGACTTCGCGATCAATTACAAAGCGGAGCAAGAGGTGGATGACATGCAAGGACATTTACATCGAATTGAGTCGCAATTGACGGAGATTCGCAGTGCTTTAACGGCTTTGGGGGTCAAAATTTCTGTCCATCCACTGGATGATGAGG
>DAHWFY010000024.1 GCA_027336365.1 Bacillota bacterium
CAGGAGTGATGATGACCGCCACGGAACTGCTAATGCAAAATCCTCATCCCACACAAACGGAAATTCGTCACGGTTTGGAGGGTGTGCTCTGTCGGTGCACGGGTTACCAGAACATTGTGCGGGCAGTACAGTATGCGGCCGAGAAGATGGCAGTAAGTGGCACTGAGGCAGAGGTGGCGGCCGCCGTCAAGGCACCGAAAGGGGGGGTGTGAGGTGGTTGGGGTGATTGGACAGGCGATCAAACGCCGTGAGGACCCGCGCCTGATTACGGGTCAGGGCCAGTTTACGGATGACATTCAACTGCCAGGTATGGTTTATGCCGCTATCTTGCGCAGCCCTCACGCTCACGCCAGGGTTGCTCACATCAATGTGGAGGAGGCTCGTAGTCACCCAGGGGTAGTCGCTGTCTACACAGGAAAGGACCTGGAGGGGAAATTGGGGTTACTACCCACCGCTTGGTTGCCCCCGAACTCAGACATCAAGACCACGGCTCATCCAGCTTTGGCCGTGGATAGGGTGCGCTATGTTGGAGACGGTGTGGCTTTGGTGGTAGCTAAGGACCGTTATATCGCCCGCGATGCCTTGGATTTAATTCATGTGACTTATGAGGTTTTGCCAGCCGTGGTGAACCAGGAAAGGGCCATGGAGCCAGGGGCCCCCTTGCTCCATGAGGATGCCCCCGATAATGTGGCCTTTCATTGGCAGGTGGGCAATGCTACAGATGAAGTATTTGCTCGTGCCGAGGTGGTGGTTCGTCATCACATTCACCAGCAACGGCTCATTCCCAATCCCATGGAACCGCGAGCCGCAGTGGCTCAGTTTCATCCCAGCAACGGAGATTTGACCCTCTGGTGCACGTCACAAAACCCGCATATTCATCGTTTTATTCTGTCTGGGTTGTTGGGGATGCCAGAACACAAATTGCGCGTCGTGGCGACGGATGTAGGGGGAGGATTTGGATCGAAAATTGCCGTATACGCGGACGAGGCGTTGGTGGCCTATGCCGCGCGAGACCTCAAGCGACCTGTTAAGTGGTCGGAGGACAGGCGGGAAAACTTTTTGGCTACCACCCACGGGCGAGATCACTATCAGTTTATAGAGTTGGCCGGCAAACGGGACGGCACCTTGGAGGCCATTCGGGTGAGGGCAGTGGCCAATATGGGGGCATACTTGTCCACGGCTGCTCCGGGGGTGCCGACGATTCTGTTTGGCTTGATTGTCAGCGGACCTTACACCATTCCCTATGCGGGGGTGGATGTGTATGGGGTGTTCACCAACACCACTCCGACGGACGCCTATCGGGGGGCGGGCCGCCCAGAAGCAACTTACTTACTGGAACGAATGGTGGACTTGTTTGCTCGTGAAATTGGCATGGACCCGGTGGAGTTGAGGCGGAAAAACCTCATCTCGCAAGACCAATTCCCCTATCACAATCCCATGGGCTTGGAGTATGACAGCGGGAATTACACCCGTGCGTTGGATCTGGCTCTGGATAAGGCTGATTACGCGGCATTTCGCACACGGCAGCAAGAGTTGCGAGCCCATGGACGATACGTGGGGATAGGAGTAACCACCTATGTGGAGATCTGTGGTTTGGGGCCCTCACAGATTGCTGGGGCGGTGGGCTTTCAAGGGGGCCTGTGGGAGAGTGCCATGGTTCGAGTGCATCCCACGGGCAAGGTGACGGTGTTTACGGGCACATCTCCCCACGGACAGGGAGAAGAGACCACCTTTGCACAAATTGTGGCCGATAAGTTGGGTATTCCTGTGGAGGATATTGAGGTGGTGCACGGAGATACCGCGCGCATCGCCATGGGATGGGGAACCTACGGATCGCGGTCGACCCCGGTGGGCGGTGGTGCTTTGACCATCGCTACAGACCGTGTGATTGAAAAGGCAAAAAAGATTGCGGCCCATATTTTGGAAGTTGGGGAGGAGGATGTGGAATTTAACGAGGGCAGTTTTCAGGCCAAGGGGGATCCAAAGCGCAGGGCCAGTTTCCAGGAGGTGACTCTGCAGGCCTATCTGGCTTGGAATCTGCCTCAGGGTGTGGAGCCTGCCCTGGAAGGCACCGCCTTTTACGATCCGGCCAATTTTGTCTATTCCTTTGGCACGCACGTTGCAATGGTGGAGGTGGATGCGGATACCGGAGAGGTGAAGCTGGATCGCTACATTGCGGTGGATGACCCAGGCAGGGTGCTCAACCCAATGATTGCTGAGGGCCAAGTGCATGGGGGTATTGTCCAGGGGGTGGGTCAGGCGCTGTGGGAGGGAGCGGTGTACGACAACCAGGGTCAACTGGTGACAGGGACCTTTATGGACTATGCGATGCCTAAGGCTCATTTTTTCCCCGAAATTGAGACTCGCTTTACGGAAACCCCTTCTCCGCACAACCCCCTGGGGGTGAAGGGGATTGGGGAAACCGGGACTATCGCATCCACGCCCACGGTGGTCAACGCCGTGCTGGATGCATTGCAACCCTTCGGGGTGAAGGAGATTGAGATGCCCCTGCTCCCAGAGCGGGTGTGGCGGGCCATGCAGAATGGGAGGGAAAACGGGTGATTCCAAATGCCTTTGCGTTTGAACGCGTGAACACTGTGGAGGCGGCTTTGGACCGTCTGGGGGCAGACGGGGA
This sequence comes from Bacillota bacterium, assembly GCA_027336365.1. Classification (GTDB taxonomy): domain Bacteria; phylum Bacillota; class Bacilli; order Alicyclobacillales; family Alicyclobacillaceae; genus QXHL01. The sequence goes on from DAHWFY010000024.1 coordinate 2,636, forward strand.
AGCCAAATTGTTGGCCGGTGGTCACAGCCTGTTGCCCTTGATGAAAATGCGCCTGAGTAGCCCGAGCAAGTTGATTGATATCAGTGGTATTGATGCGTTGCGGGGAGTACGCCGGGAGGAGGGGCGCATCATCATCGGCGCCTTGACGCCTCACCGGGAGGTGGCCGTTCATCCACTGGTACAGGCTCATTTGCCTGCTTTGGCCCAGGCGGCTGCTCAGATTGGAGATCTGCAGGTGCGCAACCGGGGCACGCTGGGAGGCAACTTGGCTCATGCAGACCCGTCTTCCGATTTACCAGCGGTGGCTCTGGCGTATGATGCCGAACTGACCGTCGTGACGGCTGAGGGGAGTGAACTTTTACCCGTGGACGGGTTTTTCTTGGCTCCTCTGACCACCGCCATGCCGGAGGGGGGAATCTTGACCCAGGTGTCATTTGTTATTCCACCTGAGGGAGCACATAGTGTGTACGAAAAATACTCTCATCCTGCCTCTGGGTATGCCGTGGTGGGAGTGGCGGCCGTGGTAGCCCTAACAAGTGGACGGGTAAGCCACATTCGGGTGGGAATCACTGGAGCTGGGGATGCGGCTTATCGCGCAACTGCCGTGGAAGAAGCTCTGCTGGACCAGGTCTGGTCTCGGGAAAGGGTACAGGCCGCTTCCCGTCACGCGGACGAAAACGGTGGAATAGGGGAAGACTTGTTTGCTTCTGAGGCGTACAGACGCCACTTGTGTCAAGTCTACACTCGACGAGCGTTAGAGCGTTTGGGTTAGGCGGGGAAACGATGGAACAGAGAGAAAGGGAGTTGCAGCGCTGATAAACCCTTTTGTCAATCCACAGGCGGTGCAGCAAGCTTTGGCGGATTGCGGTTATGTGGCCGAATCCGCCTTAGCCGTTGCCGTATACTTATCTTTACAACTGGAACGACCTTTGTTTTTAGAGGGTGAGCCAGGGGTGGGTAAAACAGAGGTTGCCAAGGTCATGGCTACGGCTCTGGGTCGTCCCTTGTTGCGCCTGCAGTGTTATGAGGGCATAGATCGGCAAACAGCCTTGTATGAGTGGAACTACGCCCGCCAACTGTTACACATCCGAGTACAGGAGGCATGGCCAGCTGGAATGCAGGAAATTCCTGAAATGGCGGAACAGCGGTCGGCGTGGCGACGGGAGGTGGAGCACCAGTTGTTCAGTGAGGAATTTCTCCTGCGGCGCCCTCTGCTGGCTGCCATTCATCCCGATGGGCCTGCTCCAGTGTTGCTGATTGATGAGGTGGACCGAGCCGATGAGGCGTTCGAGGCCTTTCTTTTGGAGGTGTTGGCGGAATACCAGGTTACCATTCCGGAATTTGGGACTCTCAAGGCGAAAGAAGCTCCATTTATTTTTCTTACTTCCAATCGCACCCGGGAGGTACATGACGCTCTCAAACGGCGTTGCATGTACCACTGGATTGACTATCCGGACCTGGAGAAGGAACTGCAGATTGTCCGCGCGAAAGTTTCTGATCTGCCGGATCGTCTGGCGGTGCTGGCCTGCGGTTTTGTCCAGCGACTGCGGCAAGAGCCCCTATTTAAACGGCCGGGGATTGCGGAAACCATTCACTGGGCACAAGCATTACAGGCATTGCACACCTCATCCCTGGATCCTGCTGCTGTGACCACCACTCTGGGATGCTTATTGAAGTATCGGGATGACCTGGACTTGGTCCTGCACTCTTCATCAGACCGCTCTATTCGCACTTTGTTGGCGGAAATTGGGGCTATATAATTGGGGCTATATAGAGGGGGACTTGTTTTGTCAGACCCATGGGACGGCCAGGTTCTGGTGGCCAATTTGGCGGCCTTTTTCAACGGGCTACGGAAACTTGGATTTGCCATCGGGGCAGAGGAACAGGTTCTCGCCCTGCGGTCCTTGGCTGCGGTGGGTGTGTCCGATGGCAAGCAGTGCCGCGATGCTTTGGCTGCGGTGATGGTGCGTTCTCAGCAGCAGGACCGGGTTTTTGCGATGGCCTGGGAGCAGTTTTTGCTTGGCTTGCGGCGACGGGATGTTCGGGGACTTAGCGACCAAACCTTGATGACTCACGTGGCCCGGTTGCGCCAACAACGACATCGTCACCCTCAGGTGATTTGGCTGGGGGCCACGCGTGAAACGGACGGACTGGAGCAGGGGGCGGACCCCCCTGTTCAGTTGCGTTCCGGAGCCAGTGCAAAGGAAGTCTTACGACAGGCTGATTACGCCAAGTTGACCCCTGGGGAGCAGCAGGAGATGAACTTTTTGTCTGAAAAATTTATTCCTCTGCGCAAATCCAGTCGCCGCAGGGTGAGGGCAACTCGGGGAGAGTGGGATTTATCCGAGACGCTGCGCAAAAATGGTCCCGGAAGAGACTGGGTGGAGGTGTCCTACCGTAAATCCAAGGTCGTTCAGCGGTCCCTGCTTTTGGTCTGTGATGTCAGTGGTTCCATGGATCCATATAGCCGTCTGTTGATGCGTTTTGCTCATTCTTTAGTACGCCGGGGACTGGCCATACAGGTGTTTTTGTTTAGTACTCGTTTAACTTCGGTCACTCGGGCCTTGCAATTCCAAGATCCAGACCGGGCGTTGGCCGAAGCGGTGACAAGAGCGCCTGATTTTTCCGGGGGTACGCGGTTAGTAAACGCCTTGTGGCAGTTGCAGCGGGAATACGGCGCGGAGGTGTTGCATCATGCACCGGTGGTATGGCTGGCAAGTGATGGTTTTGATACCAGTAGGAAGGAGGACTTGGCTAAAATTCTAAACTTGTTGCAGAGACAGGCGCATTGGCTCGTCTGGCTGAACCCTGCACTGGGAGACCCGGAATACAGCCCTCAAGCTGTCGGGGCCCAGGCTCTGCAACGCGCGGCAGACTTGGTATTGCCCGGTCATAGTTGGGCAGCTTTGGTGCGTGCCTGGGAAATCACAGCTCGGGTGAGTCGTCAGCGTCCAGTCCGACACGATTTTGATATGTGAAGGAGCATTTTTGGCGACGACGAAACAATGTGCGGGCAGGTCTGACCCCTTTCCGGACGACCTCTTAAAGATGGCGGGTGGACAGTGAGACTCGCGCGGCACCCTTTGTCCGTATATATCAAGGCCCGCCTCGTGGGGAATGAACCTCCGACATGCGGATGGGCTGGTTTTTGGACGTCCAATTCCTGAGATTGAGGACCACCACGGTACCCAAAATGGATAGTCCGCCTAACAGGGTTGCAATTCCCAAATGAGTGTGCAGCCACAGTACTGAGGCTCCGGCGGCCGACAAGGGTTCTACGCAGGCGGCCAGTCCGGCCTCTGTGGCTGAAATGTAACGGGTGCTTGCTAAGTACAGGTAAAAAGCCAACAAGGTACCAAATATCACCACGAACCCCACCAACAGCAAAACCCCCATAGTCCAGTGTTGCCCCTGCACACGCCAGGGGGGAGCGGCAAGGCTACAAACCAGACCGCCTAAGAACATGGCCCAGCCAATGATGGGCAGAGTGCCATATCGTCTCATCATGTTGGCGGGGAAAAGAGTATAAAAAGCCAGGGTAACGGCGGACACCAGACCCCAAACGACGGCGCTGGCCGGCACTACCACCGCGTGTATGGATCCGTTGGTGACGAGCAGAAAGGTGCCGGCCACGGCCAGAGAAAGGGCCAGCAGTTCGCGTCGGGACGGCCAGCGTCGGGAATGGACAGCGACGTATAACACAATTAGGGCGGGTCCCAGATACTGCAAGAAGGTGGCTGTTGCAGCGTTGCCCAAGCGAATGGATGCCATGTAAGAATACTGCACTCCCAGCAGGCCCAGCAGGGCAAAAATCCACAAGCGCAATAACTGGGTGGGTTCACGCCAAGGTCCGCTGATTGCGTGTCCGCCTAAGCGGGACCAGGTGATGGCCAGTAAGAGAATACCGGATATACCCATACGTACCGTCACCAACCAGGTGGGGGTAAAACCGTCCCATTGAAACAACTGTTGGGCGGCAGTTCCGGAAAGACCCCACAGGGTTGCACCGGTCAGGACCATGGCATATCCCAACACCCTGCCAGTGGTGATTCGCTGAGCAAAACGGAATGGAGAAGTAGTGGCGGACACGGGTTTGGGATACCTGGGTTCTTTTAAAATCGCCAACGTTCCAGGCGATACGCCATATCCCAAAACTCGTACTCGTACTGACTGGAAATCATGAAATGCAGCCGAATCCGCCGTCGTTCTTCGTCAGATGCCGTGTCCGCTAGGCCATCCAGGCGATCCAATTGTTCTTGCACCAGTTGTCCATACCACTCCTGACCGTAGGTAGCAATCCACTGATTATAAATGGGGTGATTAGGCTTCGCTTGTTTGTATCGTTCGCCAATTTCCCAGTACAGCCAATAGCAGGGCAACATCACCCCAATTATCTCAGCAAAGGTGCCCGTGTGGGCCACCGTGTGTAAGTGACTGGTGTAGCGATAAGTTGTTGGGGCGGGTGTAAACGGTTCCTCGGGAGACACATGCAGTAGTTTGAAAAATGTTTCGTGCAAGGCGTGCTCTGCTTCTACCGTGGCCTTTGCATGAGCGGCCAATCGAGCGATGGTGTTCAGGTCCGTGGCCTTGGCTGCCGCCAAGGACTGTACCTTCGCGAATTCCTTCAAGTAGTAAGAGTCGTTGCGCACGTAGTGACGGAATTTATTTTCTGGCAGGCTGCCGGCCGCCAGTTCGCACACAAACGGGTGCTCAAAGCTGGCTTGCCAGAGGTGATTGGCCTCGTGACGCAAATATTGCGTAAAGCGAGCAGACATGGCTAAAAAACTCCTTTGGCGTTGGTTGCTTTCATCCTACCACAGAGTTGCCTTCTCAACCCTGTCCAGGTGAGGACCTGGTCCTACGGCGCACATCACTCACAGCAACCTGGAGTCAATGGACAAGGGTTTGCTGTCGTGCGGGACCCACGGAGATGTGGCTCACGGGCACTCCAATGGCTTGTTCAATCCGTTCCACGTACGCCTGAGCGGTGGTCGGCAGGTCAGCAAAGGTGCGACATTCGGTGAGGTCTTCTTGCCACCCTGGCAAGGACTCGTAAACCGGGGTGACATGTTCCAATTGGTAGGCAGGCAGAGGCATGTCGTGACGGGTACCCTTCAACTCATAGCCGACACACACGGGGATTTCGGGGAGTCCACTGAGCACATCAAGCTTCATCAAGGCTAAATCCGTGTATCCATTGAGCCAAGCGCCATAGCGCAGGGTGGGCAGGTCGAGCCAGCCACAGGTACGCGGACGTCCCGTTGTGGCTCCGTACTCCTGTCCTTTATCGCGTAACCACGCTCCCGCTTCTCCATCCACCTGAGTTGGAAATGGGCCTGCGCCAACGGCGGTGGTGTAAGCCTTGGCAATTCCTGTAACGCGGCTGAGGACGGTGGGCGGAATTCCAGCTCCGGCCGCCACGCCACCAGAGATGGGTGAAGAGGAAGTGACAAAGGGATACACTCCCCAGTCGATGTCGCGCATGATGCCCAGTTGGCCTTCCAACAGCACGGGTTGGTTGCCTTGTACCGCTTCTTGAACCAAGGGCAGGGTATTCGTGATGTAGGGTAGCAGGACCTCCCGAGCAGTTTCTAATTCTTCCCACATCTCTGCGAAGGACCCGGCTACGTCGGCGAGACCGGGCATACGTTGGATCTTCTGCTCGTAGGTGCTGTGTACCCGTTCCCGGAAGCGGTCTAAATCTCGCATTTCTCCAATTTGAATGCCAAATCGACCCGACTTGTCTTGATAGGCCGGCCCAATGCCCTGTTTGGTGGTACCCACCTTGGCAAAACGAGATTGCTCTTCGTAAATGTCTTGCCACAAATGGTAGGGCATGACCAAGTGAGCTCGCTCAGAAATGAGCAAATTTTGGGTGGAGATGCCCGCGGCTTGCAACGACTTTAATTCTGTGACCAGATTCATGGGATGAATCACCACACCCGTGCCGAGGATGCACAGCGTCTCGGGATGAAAAATGCCCGATGGCACCAAATGTAGGGCGAATTTTCCAAATTCGTTTACAATGGTGTGTCCCGCATTGCCGCCTCCTTGATAACGGATGACCATGCGTGCTTTCGCAGCAAAGAAATCCACCATTTTGCCCTTACCCTCGTCGCCATACTGAGCGCCCACCACGGCGTGTACATTTGTCATTCCATTCTTATCTCCTTTTCGCAGGCGCGCCATTTCGGCTACGCACTCATCATCTCCGAATTTTACTGTAATCCTAGGACGAAGATGTGTAAAATTGAGTTATCGCATGGCATTCATACGCACATTGCATGAATGTGTGTCGTCCGAGCCGGAAAAGGAGTATCTTATGCAATCCTTGTACCAGACCTTTGTTCAGGTGGTGGAAGAGCAGACTTTGGTGCGGGCAGCCCAGCGTTTGCACTTGACGCAACCGACGGTCACCCGGCAGTTGCAGCAACTGGAGCAGCAATTGGGGGTGCGTCTGTTTGACCGCATGGGACATCGTCTTGAACTCAACCGAACAGGAGAACTAGCCTACGGATATGCTAAGAGTTTCCTCGCTCTGGAGGAAAAAATGCATGATGAACTGAGCAGCCTGGCCAATCCGGAAGTGGGGACAATTTACATGGGAGCTGGCCTGACTCCATCTCTGTACCTGTTACCCGCAGTTTGGGGGACTTACCGGAGACGGCATCCACAGGTGTATTTTCAAGTGCGCAATGGGTCCTCTCAGGACCTGTTGGCGGCCTTGGCGGATCGGGAGATCGACTTGGCGGTGGTGACCACGGTGGAGACTCTGGCAGAAAACTGGGTCACCGTTCCTCTGTGGCGAGATGACCTTATCTTGGTCACTGCTCCGGGAGGAGTGGCGGGAAATTTTGCCCAGGTGTCTCTGGATGAACTGTCTTTGCAGCCGTTTGTCATGCTCCACAGAGATTCCGGATTGCGTCGCTTGTTGGACCAATGGGCCCAGCAACACGGGATTGTCTGGCAGGTGGTGATGGAGACGGACAGCCTGGAGGCCCTCAATCGTTTGGTGCAACAGGGAGTGGGGCTGGCCTTCTTGCCCCGTTCCAGTGTTCGCGAAGATTTGGCCAAGGGGAGTCTCGCGGTGGTGGACATGGGAGAACGAGTGAACCTAACCGCTCGGACCATCTCTCTTGTTCATCGCTCCGCAGCCTCTTTGCCAGCTTGTGCTGCCGCATTCTGTGCGGAACTACCCAACCTGATTAGCCATGTCTCGGAACCGATGGAGTAAAGGGGTCTGAACTGTTCAGTGTGTGTCCGGGAAATGGACGTTTTGGACCGTGAAGGTACATTTTAGACGACGAAATGCGTCGAGGAGTTCTGACCTCTTACCGGACAACCTCTTAAAGGAGTGCATTTTTGTGGATAACCACGAGTTCCCTTTTACCAAAGAAGATGTGGTCCTTGCAAAAGAGCGTATACGACCGTACATACGAGAGACGCCATTGCTTGCCAGTGGGTTCACCGCAGGGAATGACCGTCCGGTATACTTCAAGTGTGAGAACCTGCAGGTCACGGGAGCTTTCAAGGCACGGGGGGCCTTTAACTTTATTTTGTCTCTGCAATCCCAGGGTGGAGCGTCCGGAGTTATCACGGCTTCCAGCGGAAATCACGGTCAGGCAGTCGCCTATGCTGCCGCTGTCTTGGGCCTTCCCTGCACTGTGGTGGTCCCGGAGGATGTGATTGCCGTCAAAGAACAAGCCATTCGTCACTATGGAGCGAAAGTTGAGTCCGCGGGCAGGACCTCATCGGCCCGGATTGAACGGGCAGAGCAGTTGGCTGCACAACGGGGATGGGTGTTTGTGCCACCTTATGACCACCCTTGGACGGCGGCTGGTCAAGGCACCGCAGGATTGGAGGTCATGCAGCAAAGGTCGGACGTTTCTGCGGTCTTGGTTCCCATTGGCGGGGGTGGGTTAATCTCCGGGATCGCCACTGCCATGAAAGAGACAAATCCAGGCGTACGGGTGATTGGAGTGGAGCCGGAATTGGCCAACGACACCTACCTGTCCTTGCAGGCAGGCAAAGTGGTGGACATTGGGGCCAACCACACCATTGCGGACGGGTTGCGTACCAGTCATCCGGGCCACTATACCTTTCCAATTGTGCAGCGTTATGTGGATGAGGTGATTTTGGTCAGTGAGCAAGATATTCTGCAGGCTGCCAGAGATCTTTTGTTCAACAGTAAACTTTTGGTGGAACCATCGGGAGCCGTCCCGGTGGCTGCACTGGCAAAACTGAGTCCACAAAAGGTTGGCACGGGAAGTGTGGTTTGCTTGTTGTCGGGTGGAAACACAGATCCGGGGTGGCTGGCGAGCCTGTTGACAGGGCTTGCCTTTGGGGATGAGGTCAAGCGATGACGGGGGAACAATCCTTGTGGCCAGCAGGCACGACAGTGCAATGGCTGGATGATACAGCAAATTCACAAGAAAATCAAAATTTAGAACAAATATTAGGGGAACAGGTGGGGCGGGTGGACCGTCCCCCCTTAGTGCGAATTTGGCGATCCGGTGACCTGCCCGGCATTGGCCTCAGTCGTCGGGATTTGGCTACTGGGGCAGGAGAGCAGGCGGCTGCCTCTCTGCGCGCACAGGGGTGTGACGTGGTGGTTCGTCATACGGGGGGCACAGCAGTGCCCCAAGGACCGGGAGTCATCCACCTGTCCTACCTGTTTCCACGGACTCGCACCAGGGGTACCACGGACGATTATTATCGACTGCTGACCCTTCCTTTGTTGGTTTGGTTGCAGGATTTGGGTGTGTCGGCGGTGACCGGGTCTTTGCCGGGCAGTTACTGTGATGGAACTTACAATGTACTGGTGCAACAACAAAAGCTGGTGGGTACAGCACAGGCTTGGCGGGGGGGACTGGCGGGAATGCACAGCACTCGACCAGGATACATTTTGGCACATGCCTGCATGACAGTGGATGTTGACCTGACATGGGCAAACCAGAAGATCAATTGGTTTTATGAACAATCGGGACAATCCTATCGCGTAGATCCACTTGCCAGCGTGACCCTGCGGCAATTGCTACCCGAGCCTTTTGCGGACAAATCTCCTCGCCAGTGTGCAGACTGGGTGGCGGAGCAATGGCTTCAGTTTTTTCGCGCCTGGGTCAACACTGGTAGTTGAATTACCACTTGAGTTCCATGATCCAATTCGCTGATCAAGGAAATTTTACCGTGGTGTGCTTCCGTAATCCACTTGGCAATGGACAGTCCTAGGCCAGCACCGTGGGACCCTTCACGAGCTCGGGCGCGATCCGCTTGGTAGAAGCGGTCAAACACCCGTTTTTGGTCTCCTGCGGCAATGCCCTGCCCAGTATCGGCCACGGACAGAGTGACCAAGGTGCGACCAGATTGTACCTGCAAGTGAATTCGTCCCCCCTGAGGGGTGTATTTTGCTGCGTTGTCCATGAGGATGACCAGGAGCTGATGCAACCGATCTTCGTCGCCCAAGACCATCACGGATTCTTCAATTTGTGTGCTTAAACGCAATTGTTCGGCGTCCATCACAGGGCTGAACAACTCGGCCACATGAGCCGCCACCTCACTGAGGTTGACTGGTTGTTGGACCACCGGCAAGGCCTCGGCATCGCTGCGAGCGAGTGTGAGCAGGTCCTGAACCAATTTTGATAAACGACGAGACTCACTATGGGCGTTGTGAATCCACTCTAGGTTGTCCATCACGCTTTGATCGGTGTGCTCTAAAACTACGCCCAAATTGGACTGGATGACTGCCAAGGGGGTGCGCATTTCATGGGAGGCGTCGGCAACAAATTCCAGTTGTCGCTGCCATGCCCGACGGACCGGACGCAAGGCCCGCTCAGCCAGGACAAATCCCAACAGAGCGGCTGCTGCCAATCCCCCCACTCCCACTTCCCACAGCACGTATTGTAGTCGCAACAAGACGTTCAACTCCGGATTGATGTCCCGAGCTGCCAATAGGTAGCCGGTGGTGTTGCCACCACTGCTGACCGGCAAGTACAGCACCCGCAGAGTGGGTCCACCGGGGACTTTCCATTGAATGGGACGTTGCGTGTAAGGAGCGCTGACAAACCGTCGCAGAAGCTTGTCCTGCAAGGGAGGCGGCGCATTGGACAGAAATCGACTGGAGGTCTGCAAGACAATGTACGTCCCCTGAGGGAGATTTTCCAGAGTGTGCAGTGTGGGACTTGCTGTCCATGCCTGCACCGTGGTCACCAGATTACTATCAATGCCGTAGAACACCACATGACGAACAATGGTGAAAATGGCAAGAGACGAAATGGCGTATAATAGGACAACGACGGACAGGGTAAGAACCGTGATGCGAAAGCGGACGCGTCGAAACACTCTGAGTTTTCACCTTTCCTTTTGCGGGAAGTGGGCGTCCCCGCTGTCCTCTTGACTTTTTGGTATTCGTAATACATAGCCAACTCCCCGCACTGTTTCAATGAAGGACGGCTGTGTGGGCAAATCAATTTTCTTGCGTAAGAAGTGAACGTAGTTTTCCACAGCATTGCCAATGACCTCGGCATCCGGGCCCCAGATGCGGTCCAAAATTAACTCTTTAGACATCACTTTGTTATGGTTACGCAACAACAGTTCTAATAACTGAAATTCCTTGGTGGTCAGGTTCAAGACGACGCCATTGCGGGCAATGGTATGCTCTGCAAAGTTGACTGCGAAAGGACCCACGGTGAAGTTTTCATTAGGGATTAAGTTGCCGCTGCGACGAGTGAGGGCGCGAACGCGAGCAAGGAGTTCCTTGTTGGCAAAGGGCTTAACCAGGTAGTCGTCAGCACCAGCGTCAAGTCCCTGGACCCGGTCATCCACGGTGTCTTTCGCCGTCAAGAGTAAAATGGGCACATCTAAACCCGCCTCCCTGACCGAACGCAGAATTTCCAGGCCGCTCAGTTCAGGGAGCATGATGTCCAGCACCAGCACGTCGTAAGAATTGGTGAGGGCTAAGTCCAACCCGGTTTCACCATCATAGGCGGTATCAATCATGTAGTGGTCCTCTTTGAGCAGTTGCACCACGGCTGCGGCCAATCGTTTCTCGTCTTCTACGTATAGAACCCGCATGAGCTTCCTTCCTTTCCCCTCTATTGTACAATAGACCCTCATGCTGCTGATAGCGGCACGAGGGTCTATTGCATGAGAGACGCTGAACCCGATGAGCACAGCGGGGATTGTGACCATGGAACCGTTAAAACACATGAGAATTCCTACAATAGCCACAACTGCAACGCGGGAACCGGGTGAGAGTCCTTGCCAATTTGGTACCCTTTTCGTATAATAAGACGGGTACACAAGGGAAGCATTGGGTCTCTGTGCCTGTGTGAAAACGGATACATATAATTTTTTCTGAAAGTAACTTCTGAAAGTCATTATCGCTTTACTTCTATTATGTGTTTGATGAAAGTCACTACAGATGGATTGAATTTACTCAAAATTCTCGTTATCCTATCCATCTTGCCAAGATTTTGTAACAAGAATTGTTCCGGAGTGCCTTTACAAGCCTTTCCTGGGTGTTTACAATGAAGGGTGTATTACCAAACAATTTATTCATAGTAAATCAATGATATAGATTGTAATATTTACTTAAATGTTAGAAATTTTAATAGTGCGAGTCCGAAACATCCATAGCCTGGTGGTGGCCGTCAGGTCATGGATGTTTTTGGATAGCCCCTAATAGCGAAAGCCATTGCATGGTGCTGAACCTTCCACGTCTAGGAAATCTCGAGTTCTATCGCGGAGATGCCGGATACTTGAATTGACACCCTTTCATCGAGGAGGGCTGGCGGTGGTCGAACCTCTTTTAGAGATTCGTGATTTACGTACGTATTTTATTGGCAAAGATGTGGAAGTGCGGGCCGTCGACGGCATTGATCTCACCGTATATCCGCGGCAAATTGTTTGCATCGTGGGCGAGTCTGGTTCCGGAAAGAGTATTACGTCGCTATCCATTATGCGGTTGCTGCCCCAACCTCGCGGTAAAATTGTCAGTGGTCAAATCACCTTTGGCGGTCAGGACTTGCTGAAGTTGACCGAGGACCAGATGACAGACGTGCGAGGCAATGAAATCTCCATGATTTTTCAAGAGCCCATGACGGCACTCAACCCGGTGCTTACGATTGGGGATCAAATCACCGAGGTACTCTTGCGACACCGAAAACTGAATCGACGTCAAGCAATATCAAAAGCTGTAGAGATGCTCCAGTTTGTAGGAGTTCCCCGGGCTGCTGAGATTGTTCATGAGTACCCCCATCAGCTTTCTGGAGGTCTTCGTCAACGGGTAATGATAGCCATGGCCATGGTGTGTGAACCTAAACTGTTGATTGCGGACGAACCGACAACGGCGTTGGATGTTACCATTCAAGCCCAGGTTCTAGAATTGATGAAAAAAATGAGACGTGATTTTCACACTGCAATCATTCTCATCACCCATGATTTGGGGGTGGTCGCTGACATGGCGGACCACGTCATGGTGATGTACGGAGGACAGATTGTGGAGTCCGTCAATGCGGATGATTTGTTTGCGCGGCCGTTGCACCCGTACACCAAGGCACTGATGGAATCCATTCCTTCCTTGATTGAAGAAAAAGACACCTTATACTCCATTCCGGGCACGGTACCCGATGCGGCCTCATTTCCGACCGGATGTCGATTTGCGCAACGGTGTCCCTTGGCTCAGCCCAGTTGTTTTGAAACGGCGCCCGAATTGCAGCAGATGGGACCAGGTCATTTGGTGAGATGTGATAAAGTCGGTCGAGAGGGAGAGGGGGTACCGATGTGAACGGACAAACATGGACGAACACTAGGGCGGAAACATCCGAACAAGTCGGTGAATACCTGCTGGAAGTGCGCAACCTCAAGAAGTATTTTCCCATTACTGCAGGACTGCTGCGCCACACCACGGGATATGTGAAGGCGGTGGACGATGTCTCTTTTCATCTACGCCCTGGGGAGACTCTCGGAATTGTGGGCGAGTCTGGGTGTGGTAAATCAACCACTGGACGCATGATTATGCGGGTGCTGGAGCCCACATCTGGACAAATTGTGTTTGATGGACAGGACATTACAGACCTGCGTGGCCGGGCACTGCGAGAGATTCGACCGAAGTTCCAAATGGTTTTTCAAGACCCCTATGCCTCATTGAATCCCAAAATGGCCGTAGGAGAAATTATCGGTGAGCCCCTCGCCGTGAACCACATGGGTTCCCGGCAACAGGTGGAGCAACGGGTGGTGGACTTGCTGGAGACCGTGGGGCTAAGGGCAGAAGATCGCAATCGATATCCACACGAGTTTTCTGGTGGGCAGCGGCAACGCATTGGTATCGCACGAGCTCTGTCCGCCAATCCAAAGCTGATTGTGGCAGACGAGGCTGTATCGGCGCTGGACGTTTCGATTCAGTCTCAGATTTTAAACTTAATGGTGGCTTTGCGGAAAGAATTTAACCTTTCGTACATTTTCATTTCGCATAACTTGGCCGTGGTTCGCCATATCAGTGACCGGGTGGGTGTGATGTACTTAGGCCATCTGGTGGAAATGGGCCCAAAAGGGGAGCTTTACCGTCATCCCTTGCACCCATACACCGAGGCTTTGCTTTCGGCGGCTCCTGAGCCAAAGCGGGTTGGCAGAAGGGAACGCATCATCTTGCAAGGAGACGTGCCCAATCCGGCCAATCCTCCGCAAGGGTGTCCCTTTCATACCCGCTGTGCAAAGGTCATGGATATCTGTCGAATTCAACGTCCTGAACTGCAAGAGCATGTTGGGGGGCACTTCGTGGCTTGTCACCTGTACTCGTAATTCCCCCATTCAGTCCTTGTGGTGAGGCGCTGAAGATATAGTTTCACCGCACGTTTCCACCTCGAACTAAACTAAAGGGGGTTCATTGATGAAGCACTTGACAAAAGTGGCGGCGACAACCGTTGCCCTGGCAGGTTCGCTCTCCATCTTACTGGCCGGTTGTGGTACGAGTGGTAGCACCAGCAGCGCGGGGAACAATACGACCTCTTCGGCAGGCACACCGGTGAATGGGGGGACGTTGACTCTTGCTCAGGGTACTAAATATGATGATCAATTTATTCCTGATATGGACGCCAGTTTGTATACGATGAACATCACTCAGATGGCGTTTGACCCGTTGTTGAACATCGACAACAAGATGAATTTCGTGCCCGACTTGGTGCAGTCTTACTCGTGGTCTAACGATAAGAAAACTCTGACCATGACTTTGGATCCAAAAGCCAACTGGACAGATGGTCAACCCGTGACTTCGGCGGATGTGTTGTTCACCATGAACTACCTTGCCTCCAAAGTGTACAATACCACACTGCAGGGTCAGTACGGGTATCTGGTGGGGCCTGTGAAGGGTTCGAGCAAGATCATGAATGGTACTGCCACATCTTTTGCTCAGACTGGCGGCTTCACTCAGGTGAACGACAAGACTTTTGAATTGCACTTTGACAAACCCGATGCCGCAGTGTTGTATGCTGATATCGCCTCCATTCAGCCCGTGCCGTCCCACATTCTTAAGGATATCCCGATTGCCCAATGGCAAACTTCCAGTTTCAACAAAATGCCGACGGTGACGGACGGTGCTTACAAATTCACGCAAGTCAACGGCCAAGACAATGTTCAGATGACCGCCAATGCGAATTATTTCCGGGGCAACCCTCACATCACCAATTTGGTCATCAAGACGGTCACTCCCGATGTTTTGCCTGGTGAATTGGCCAATGGGGATGTACAAATGAACATTGATAGTGGAGCCATTAAGCCCCAAGATGTGTCTAAACTTAAGCAAATTCCCGGCTTGACCGTCAAACCCATCGTGGATAACGGGTTTAGTTACTTGGGGTTAAAGCTGTATAAGCCAGAGTTTCAAAACGTTAAGGTACGCCAGGCTATTGAGTATGCCCTTAACCGACCACAGATGATTCAAGGAATTATGAAAGGGTATGCCACTCCTGTCAGTGGACCTCTGCCTCCCGTCAGTTGGGCTTATGCCACTCCGCAGGACGGGATGAACTTGTACAACTATAACCCCACTCAAGCAAATCAATTGCTGGATGAAGCGGGTTGGAAGAAGGGTGCCAATGGCATGCGGATTGACCCCTCTACAGGGCAGGAAGCCAACTTGCACCTGTCTTACTCCAGTGGGAACCCCACCACACAGGCCGAGGCCGTAGCCATTCAGCAGTACCTGCAAGCGGTTGGCTTGAAGGTGACGCTCGACTCACCCATGGACTTCAACACCTTGGCCCAAAAGGTGGAGACGAATGACAAGAGCATTCAGATGTGGTTGATGGCCTGGAGCCTATCAGTGGATCCAGACCCGCGAGGCTTGTGGGACTCCACCGATGCCATGAACTTTGAACGCTGGAAGGACCCACACAATGATCAGTTGATTGCAGACACTTGGGGAGCCAAGGCGTTTGATCAAAGTTATCGGAAGCAAGCTTTCATCAACTGGCAGTTGTATGTAAATCAGCAAATGCCTCTCAACTTCTTGTGGGCCAGGGATGACATTTACGCCTACAGCAATAAGTTGCACATTCCAGCCAATGACTGGAGTTCTGCGGGCGTGTTGAATCCCCAGCAGTGGTGGCTGCAACAGTAGTTTAGCCCGTTGCTTGCCATGTGAGGAAACTTGCAAGGCTGGCCAGTGAAGAGTGGCGGGGATTTCCCGCCCTTCTTCACTGGGGTGAGGAGGGTTTGTATGGGAACCTATATTGTACGCCGCTTGCTGGGTATGATTCCAATGCTCTTCTTGATTACGGTGGCCGTGTTTCTCATGATGCACGCGGCGCCGGGAAACGCATTTGACGCCATTTTAAATCCTGGCATTAAGGACATGGCAGCTCTGAAACAACGGTTGATTGAGTCCGCAGGCTTGAATAAACCCCTGTGGTGGCAGTATGGACATTGGATTACCCAATTCGTGCAAGGCAACTGGGGGTACAGTTTCACACAACACCAACCAGTCATTACCCTGATTGGTCCGGCACTGAGAAATACTCTGTTGCTTGCGGTGATGGCCGAAATCATGATTCTGGCCATCGGCATTCCAGTGGGAATTTTACAAGCTCGCAACCCTTATGGAAGATTTGATTATGTGATATCCACATTCAGTTTTGTGCTGTTTTCTGTCCCATATTTTATCTTGGCAATTTTCTTGATTTACTTTTTTGCCATTGATCTAGGAATCTTTCCGGCTCAGGGGGCGGTGGGCACCGGACCTGGTGCCGGTTCGTTTGTAGATCACGTAGACCATGCCTTTCTACCTGCGTTGGCCATTGCCTTGGTCAGTACCACAGTGTACAGCCGCTATACCCGAGGCTCGATGCTGGACGTTAGTCGTAAGGACTACGTTCGCACCGCATATGCTAAGGGGCTGTCTGGCAGTTTAGTGTTTCGCAAACACGTGTTGCGCAATGCTATGATTCCCATTGTCACCCAGTTTGGTTATGATATTGGGGGATTGGTGGGTGGAGCAGTTATCCTCGAGGGCCTGTTCAGTTATCAAGGCATGGGGCTGCTCACCATCAATGCCGTGAATGGTCGGGACTACCCGGTTATCATGGCCACATCCCTGCTGTTTGCCGTCGGAGTGTTAATCGGCAATTTGGTAGCCGATATTCTGTACGCGGTGGTTGACCCCCGCATTCGGTACAATTGATGAAGGGGTGAGGTTGTGGCTACACAAGGAACCACTGCGAGGGTTTCGGTTTCAACCCAGGTGCGGGTGAGTAAGAGCCCGACGCGTTTGGCAATGGAACGTTTCATGGTAAACAAAATGGCCATCATTAGCGTCATTGTTCTGCTGTTGATTGTCATTCTCAGCTTGGCTGCACCTTTATTGACTCATTATAATCCCAACATGCAGGACTTGGCCAACACGGATGCACCTCCCAGTGCATTGCACCTGCTGGGAACCAACTCTCAGGGCATGGACTACTTGGCCCGTGATTTATACGGGGGCCAGCGAGACCTGTTGATTGGCTTCTCAGACACGGTGTTTATCATGTTCATCGGCATGGTTCTCGGTGGCATTGCTGGCTATTACGGCGGGTGGGTGGACTCTCTCGTGATGCGTATCTGTGATTTCATGTTCAATTTTCCCTTTCTGTTGTTAATCATCATCTTGTCGTCGATTTTCAACACCACGGGAGTATGGTTGCTGATAACGGTCATTGGTCTCACCGGATGGCCGGGGGTAACTCGTCTTATCCGCGGTTTGTTTTTAAATCTGAGAGAATCCGAGTTTGTACTTTCTGCCAAGATAGCTGGTGCGGGGCCCTGGCGTATTATCTTCAAACACATGATTCCAACTGTCATGGGTACTCTTGTGGTGAACGCCACCTTTCAAATGGCTTACATGATTTCAGCAGAAGCAGCCTTATCCGTGATTGGGTTTGGTGTGCAACCCCCCACGCCTACCTGGGGGAATGTGCTCAGCGGCGCTTTGGATTACTTTACCCTGCGCACTGAACCTTGGGCATGGTTGCCGCCTGCGCTGCTGATTACCATCACAATTTTGTGTATCAACTTTATCGGTGATGGGCTGCGAGATGCTTTTGATCCAAGCTTTGAAAAATAGAACACGGCAATCATGGTGCATGTCTGGATGGGCCTATGAACGCCCATCAAGTGCCTGCCAGGGAACTGCCACCTCCAACAGGACGCTTACCAGAATGCCCACAAGCATGCCGTTGCTGAGAATAGCTTGGCTGAAGCCGGGCAGGGAAGAAAAAGCGGCTTTCGGGGTGGCCAGTATGGCCAGTCCACTTAGCACAGGCAGGGCTAGGCGAAAGATGCCGCGGAAGGAAAATTCCATGCCTTTCAGGGTTCCCAGGGCAGATCCAAATAACTGAAGGTAAGCCACAAACAAGACCGCATCTCCTACGGAAATGGGCATGGTAGCAAAGAAGCCAGCTAGCCAAGGAACAGCCCCTAGCACGGTGAACAGCAGTGCGCCGACCATGAAGGGAGCTCTCGCCAGTAGACGTGTGGTGCGTAAAAACCCAATGGAGGAGGTATAGGGAGCATAGGGTACTAGGTTGAAAGGGCCACTGATAAAGGTATATAAACCGGTCAAAATCAAGGATCGGCGGTACTGGCCGTCTGCCACTGAGCGGCCGAAAACGTCTTGGGCGGCTCGCAGTGTTGCGACGGTATTGGTGGTATTGATAAGGGCTGTCAGGACTGCTGCGAGGATAATTCCCCAATTGAGAGAAGGACGCCCCCAAGTGAAGGTGCGAAAAATTTCGCTTACCGTTGGGGTGACATGAGCAACCGTGGGACCTATTCCCAGTTCATAAATCGCCCACCCGACTGCTAGGCCAATCAGGATGGCAAAGTTGCTCACCAAGCCTTTAGGACCGATGGTCAGCGCGGACACCAGCAGGACCACGGCCAAGGCCAGACCTGCCATGGGCAAGTTCACCTTGCCCGTCTGCGAAATCCCCGTCATGCCTTGGAAGAACAAATCAATGAGTTGGGCGGACAACAAAAACAGCAGCACGGCCATGACGATGGGGGTAAACAGGCGATTCAACCCTCGGTGCCAACCGAGGCTGCCAAACACGGACACCAGCAGCCCACCAGCCATCACTCCGACAGCCAAGCTCCCTCCCACTGTTGACAAGGGAATACCAGCCGAGGTGCCCATGGACACGAGACCCAAAATGACTCCCCACCACAGGCCCGACTGGCCTTCCATGAGAGGCAACCGGTGACCAAAGATTGCCTGTAGTAGGCATGCCAGCCCAGTTAACCAAAAGGATCGAGCCATGGCGCCGCTGATTTCGCCTGGGGTGTTGTGAAAGGAGGTTCCCACTGACAGAGGGATCACGATGGTGTTAGCAAACATAAAACCCAGCCACTGTAATCCTGCCAGCAAAGTGACTGACCCCGTGTGTAGAGACTGGTTCTTGTGCGGACTCTCAAAAAATAGACGAGAAAGCAATAAAATCCTTCTTTCTTTATGACAAGTTTCAACGAAGCAGGAAAGCCCACTAGCTATAGTTGGAATCCACCGGATTTATCCGTGGGGAGAATATCAAACGCTAGGTCTAATGATATAGTACAATAAATCAATGGGATAAACCTGCATGCCGCTGTTAGCGGCACCAGCAAGAACGGTAAATCCACGTTATTGTATTTACTGTATGAAGTCCCGGTCTGTTGCCGAACTAACGAGGATTGGCATGAGAGGGATGGAGCGCAGGATGGACAGGGGGAAATGACGATTCTTGCTTATGAAGTGGTATTTTTTGACTTAGACCATACCTTAGTGGACACTCGTAAACAGTACGATCTGGGATTGGCCCGGACGAACAAAATTCTTTACCCCGAAGGGGTTCCTGGAAATTGGCAGGAACGTTTCATGCATCACCATGAACAACTGTGGGCGTTCTATGACCGTCGTGAACTGACCATGCAGCAGTTGCGTCGAGAGCGCTTCATTCGGACCTGGCGAGATTTTGGCAAGGAATGTAGCGTGGCGGAGGCGGATCATTTTCAAGAGGTGTACTTGGCAGGATTTCAGGAAACTCTTTTTGCCTATCCGGGGACTCTGGAGATGGTGAGGTCCTTGGCAGAACATCACCGTTTGGCCATCGTTACCAATGGGGCACCGGACCTTCAAGAGACAAAACTACGAGCAGCCGGATTGTCTCCCTATTTTCCGAAAGGCACTCTGATTGTTTCCGAGCAAGTGGGGCAGGCTAAACCTCATCCCAGTGTCTATGCCGCAGCTTGTGCAGCCATGGATATTCGTGCTACGCAGGCTGTGATGGTGGGTGACAATCTGCATGCGGATGTGGAAGGGGCTCAGGCCTTTGGTCTCGATGCCCTCTGGTATGTGCCAGACCCGGAGATGGCTGCGGCTGCTCATGAAATTTACGGTAAAACACCCTTAACACAGCCGCAGCAGGTCTTGCAGGAACTCACTCGCATTGAGCAAGCGCGCTAACGACGGTCTGGCAGTGCTCTTACACCCTGGAGTGTGTGGTGTGGCACTTGCCCTTTTTTGCTCCACTTTCCCGTATGAAATTTCTCCTTTGTGCCAGGTTACAAGTGCGTGTCCGGAAAGGGGTCTGGTCAGACCCAAGCAGTGCCAGGAGGCCAGCCCAAAATGCGCACAGAGCGTA
>DAHWFY010000250.1 GCA_027336365.1 Bacillota bacterium
TGCAGCATTTCCTTGGAGTTGCCCACGGGATAATTGGTGACCGGATCTCCCTCACCATTTTCCCGCAATCGGTCAAAGTGGCCAAAAGCATGTTTAGTTTCACCATTCGAAATGCTACGGAACAGATTGGCGACCTCGACTGCACCCTCCAAGTCTGCCTTTTCTGCAAAATACAAGTAACGACGATTGGCTTGGGACTCTCCAGCAAACCCGGTCTTGAGATTTTCTGCCGTTTTCGTGCCCTTTAAATTTGCCATTCAGGGTCCTCCTTTTCTAAAGCTTTTGAATGTGTACAGCAGCCTTTGGATGCAACAACCATGACTCAGACAACCTGTCCACTGGCCACGCACTATAATTATACTGCAAGCCTGAGTCAAATACAGAATGAAAACCAGAAAAAATTTCCGTATGCACCATCGTATTTCTTATGAACTTTCCGCTTTTCCATGAATTGCCCAATTTTTGAACGTATCATGAACTTTCCTGTTTTCGGCATGATTTTCGGCATGATATGATAAAGCCATGACAGATTGGACATCTAGGTATGATTGGGCCATGGCAGATATAAATTTGATGGACATTCAACCCGCATTGGAGCAGTAAGTATCCGGAAACCGTCATTGACTTGAACCCTTGAGCGTTTGTCTGCAGAACTCAAGGAGCCTCGTCGACCCAAGCTGGAAAACTCGCATGCGAAGGCAACTTCAATTCGGAGGAGATGTCAAACTTATGTCAAAAATGTACGAGATCCGAGAAGTCTTTTCCCAATTGGAACTGGCCTGGGAACGAGGAGAGATGGCGGCTCTGCTCACCATCACCCAAGTACGGGGGTCTGCTTACCGTCAACCAGGTGCAAAAATGATGATGACCGCAACAGGAAAAATGTACGGTACTCTCAGCGGCGGATGCTTGGAGGCAGACCTGTTTGAATGGGCACGCCAAGCCATGGAAATTCATGAGCCAAGACTGGTTCAGTACGACCTGAGCGAAAATGACATGTGGAGTCTTGGCCTGGGTTGCAAAGGCCATTTAGAAATCGCCATCCTGCCGCTCACCCAGGAACACCCCCTGGCTCAAGCTTTACAAGCGGGACTCAAGCAGACTAATCCGCTAACTCTTATTTTGGAAATTCCTCAAGGTGTTTTTGCCTTATACTCTGGGGCGAATTCGTTGGCCTTTGGGACGACTGGCGCCTCCAATGTCCCTGAGATACTCGGAGAAATCCTCACTCCAAACAAACTCCCTGTCGACACACCAGAGGATTTATGGGACAACGTGGTACATGAGGCTCTCAACCGGATGTCTGTACGCACCCGCGCGGAGATGATTACAATAGACAGTCGGCGTTTTTATGTGGATACTATGCGAGAGCCGGAGCGCCTTATTCTCTGTGGAGCTGGGCACGATACCGTACCTGTGGCAACGGCCGCAAGCAAAATGGATTTTGCTGTCACTATTCTAGACCCTCGTCCTCAATTCAATGCTCCGGAACGTTTCCCCATGGCAAATCACTGGATTGCAGAGCCCCAAACAATCGCACCCCAGCAGGTGAAAGAGGCTTGGTGGGTCATCATGAATCACAAGCAGGACAGAGATGAACAAGCTCTGCAACTGGCTTTGACTGCCAATCCCAAATATGTGGGTATCTTAGGTCCCCTGGAAAGAACACTGGAAATGCTGGAACACATTGGCGCAACGCTCACCAGCGGTCCCATTCACGCCCCTGTGGGTCTAAATTTAGGTGGTGAAACCATCGACGAGGTGAGTATAAGCATTGTTTCTGAACTTCTGGCCGAACGCAACGGGGCCGACGGTGGACACCTGCACCTGCGCCAGAAAATTCATGGTTAACCTGACCTTACAATAAACTTGCGCAACGTGCGATAAAAGGTTGTCCGGAAAGGGTCAGAACTTTCTGGTGCATTGCTTCGTTGTCGCTCAACATGTACCCTATTTTGTTGCCACACCCCTTTTCAGGTCCAATGGGAACGAAAGGAAAATACCCTATATAAAGGAATGACTGTGGGAAGACCCTCTTCAGCGGAGAGGGCTCAATTATTTATGACTTGGTGTATGACTTGCAGAAGAAACCCTCTATATCTTGTTCATGTCCTACGAAACCTTGTGAATGGACTGTCTCAAAGTGGTGCTTATTTTTCGCGCTATGGGGAAGTCCGGAGTTTCGGCCCCGCTTTTACGCCGAGACCCGCTTTTACGCCGAGAATTGTTATGAGAAGCTCTATCGCTTCTTGATGGGGATGAAGGAGTTTATCGATTTCCGTTTCCAGTTCTTCAATCTGCTATTTCACGTACTGGAGGTGATCCCAATGCATCCGCATCATCTTTCGATGATAAGCCCGGGACGCAACAGTTGGACGCCCCGCAGGGCATCGTGGACATCGGTCTCTCGTCCTGGAACGTTCTGATGTGTTTCGCATGAGTAAAAGTCAACTCGAGGTCGCCTTTCGAAATGTTCTACACAGGCTCCCAGTACACACCCGTAATTCCCACGGCGACGGGCGAATAGCCGTGATGGCTGAGTCAGTCGTGTAATGCCAGGAGACCTTTGGTGGTCACGACAGCAATCGGCGATGCTCAAAGGTGCAATTGATTTGCCGTTTTTAACCCACCTCCTCGGCATTTTCAGTAGGTAGCACCACATCAATGGTCGTACCCTCATTTGTGCCACTGTGAATTTTCATTCGACCATGGTGATCTCGAATGATTTTATGACAGACCGACAATCCTAATCCGGTTCCCTTTTCCTTCGTGGTGAAGAAGGGTTCTCCCATTCGTTCCAAGACTTCTTTCGGAATTCCCGGTCCCTGATCTGATACGCGAACAACAACCTCTTTGTTTGGAGAGAGAAAGGAGTCAACGATGACCTTTCCGCCCTGCGGCATCGCCTCAATAGCATTCTTAATCAGGTTCATGATCAATTGTTTAATTTGATTGGGGTCCGCTCGAAGAGATGGCAGATTTGCCTCGCACTCCAAATGGAGAGACACATGGCTGCGTTTGGCCTGACTGTTCATCAACATGACCACAACACGCAGAACCTGCTCCATGTGTACCGTTTTAAATTGAGTCTCCTGTGGTTTCCCCAGCCCCATGAGCTCTCCAACAATCCCATCCACCCGGTCAATTTCTGTCAGCAAGGCATCAAACTGAGCAGAACCTTGCGGATGATCCAGTTTTAATAAATACAGGGTCCACTTCATGGCCGCCAGCGGATTGCGGATTTCGTGAGCAATCCCAGAAACCATCTGTCCCACAGCCGAGATTCGTTCTGCGCGGAACAGAAACTCATCCGTTTGCTTTCGTTCCGTAATGTCCCTGACTGTAATTGTCAATCCACCACGAGAACCATTTTCGTGCAACACGGGTACCTGAGTGACTTCAAAAACGCGAAGAGACCCGTTCTCCAACTCAACTTCTTCTTCCTTGTGAATTGTTTTTCCTCGTCGCCAAGCATCCTCATCCAGAGCTGCAAAACGGCGTAAGATATTTCCGTGATTCAGAGATACACAAGCCAGTTGTTCGGAAGTCATTCCCTGATATGAAACACCTCGTAATCCAAAAAATAACAGCGCCGAATGATTCGCCTTTAACCAACGCCCCTCACCATCTTTGAAAATGACCAGGTCTGGCATGGTGGTGATTAGACCGTCCAGTTGCTC
>DAHWFY010000251.1 GCA_027336365.1 Bacillota bacterium
AGTCCCGCAGCCACACCGCAAAAAACGAAAACGGACGAAAGAAAGGCCAAGACCCAGACCAGCAGTCCCCCGAGAATGCTGATGCGGATCATCATTCCGATGCCAAGACCGAGCGATACGACGAATCCCTGGAGCACAGCGGTGACGAGCATTTCAAACATGGCCATGATAACTCTTGGGCGTGCAGGAATTGGTGCGATCCCCAACAGCCCCGAGGTGGTCACATCCAGGGCTTGGTTGTAGACCGTCGAGGTCTGGGAAATGCCGAAAGCCCCGGTGTAGACGACAAACATCGTCACCGTGTTGGTGAAGTCTTTCGGAGAAGCCAGCACGTTGGTCAGGATAATGGCTTGAAAGATGAGGTTGACAATCAAGGGGATTAGTCCTTGCCGTGACAACAGGTGTCTTTTCAAAAACAGGACTTGCCAGCGAAGAAGAAATCGGGTCACGACGTCCCCACCTCGCTCGTCAACCGCATAAACACCTCGTGCAAGGACGCCCTGCCTTGGGTCAGTTCCTTCGGCGTACCTTCTGCAACGACCCTGCCGTGCGCCATCATGACAATGCGTGTAGCCAGGTTTTGTGCCATGTCAAGCAGGTGGGTTGAGAGTAAGATCGCGTTTCCTTGTGCAGCGTATTCGCGAAAGATGTCTTGGATTTCGGCGGCACTGCCAGGATCAAGGCCGACCGTCGGTTCGTCCGCCAGCAAGACCTTGGGGCGATGGGCGAGTTGTGCGATGAGCGCCAGCTTTTGCTTCATTCCGTGCGAATAGCTGGTGGCGCGTTTGTGGATGGCGTCCTCCAACTGAAACCGTCGAACCAGCGGCTCTGCGCGCTGCCGGATCTCCTCGCTGGATGCCCCATAAAGTCCGGCAACAAATTGAATGTACTCCCAACCGCTGAGAACGCCGAGAATCATCGGTTCATCCGCGACGTACCCAAACTGCCGTTTGGCTTCTAAGACCTCTTTCGATAAATCACAGTCTTGATAGAAAATAGATCCATGACTCGGCTCAAGTAAGCCGGTGAGCATCCGCATTGTGGTGCTTTTTCCTGCACCATTCGGACCCAACAGTGCGACAATTTCACCTGCCGACAGATCGATATCCATTCTCGTGACGGCCGCGAAGTCGCCAAAGTCGCGTCGCAGTCCACGTGCGCTCAGCAACGGACCCGCACTCATCCATTCGCTCATCGCTGTTTTACCCCTCTATGTATGTGGAATATGTCTAATTGCATGCCTCTTGCAGTATACCATGAATCGAATCACATGGTTTCCCATTTTATGCACGTCTTTTCCATGGCAGTCGTAATGGTTTGGCCCCATGCACAATGTTCATTATACAATTTCGCCCCCGCCAGGAGTGTATTGTTCATTCCATTTCAAGTGTGATTGCCCAAATTGACCGTCATCGAAATAATGATCACCGAATGTGATGTATACTGATGATACAGGACCGCTGCACGTTAAAATAGTGCAATGGTTGTTAACAAAATCAGCTCGATTGGAACGTTGGAACCGAGTATACGAGGAGGCATGAACATGCAATGGTCAGAAGTCCGTAAACGATTCCCAAATCAGTTTGTGTTGGTCGAGGAGTTGTCGTCTCATATTGAAGGTGACCTGGTGTTGATCGATGATATGGCTGTCGTCCGTGCCGTTCCTGACGAAGAAGCAACAAAAACTCTGATGCAATGTAAAGACACGATGTTTGTGTATCATACATCTGATGACTCCGTTGTCATTGAATTACGCCGGAGACCAGGACTGCGGGGTAGGCTACGCGCACATTGACGATTCGGAAGGACTCCTTTTGGCCTCCCTAAATATCACTTATAACGGCCGAACTAAAACGATTGATCGTATGACAATTGATACGGGAGCAGAACACACCATCATCGTTTCCGATGCGGTTGATGACCTTGGGATTGCTTATAAAAACGGAGACCGTATTAACCGTTCACAAGGGATTGGTGGTGCTGACTACGCATTTGAAAAGACAGTTGAGCATGCTTAATTCTGCGGATTCAGAATATCTCGTATGGTCATAGACTTCGGACAAATTGATTGGGATATTAACGGCCTCATCGGACTGGATATCCTCGTAGCTGGAAGCTTTGTTATCGATCTGGATTCCATGGAGATTTACCAGAAACTCAATCAATGACTGAACACCTTATCGCCAAACTACTCATCAGCTGCAAATCCAACACATCTAAAATGGCGAAGACCAAAGGTGAGGATCAGAGTATCAACGATTTGGATTCAGGACTCATGTGTTAGGTCCAAAACATGGTGGAGTCTGCATAATCATACGCCGACGGAAACGCGTAAATCTTAAACAATCGGGCAGCTATCTGCAATTGTGATTCTGTTGTTTTAGGTGGTATCTTCGATATAAACAGTGTCTAATTGAGGGATGATGAAAAGATGACCAATGGTTTAATCCTGCTGGAATTTCCAGAGGAGTTTGAAACGGAACGGCTGATGATTCGCTCTCCGTTTTGGGGTGATGGTGCGGAATTGAATGCTGCAATTCAAGAAAGCATTAAAGAACTTCGCCCATGGATGCCTTGGGCTTAACATGTAACAACTATTGATGAATCTGAAGAGAATGTGCGCGCAGCACGGCTTAGATTTCTGGAACGGTCTGATTTGAGACTTCACGTTTATCACAAGGAAACAAGTCAATTCATAGATGGCAGTGGTCTGCATCGTATCGATTGGGAGTCCAGAAAGTTCGAAATAGGATACTGGATTCGAGCATTGCAGAGTGGTAAAGGGTTTATGACAGAAGCGGTTGAGGGGATTATTAATTTTGCAATAGATACATTATCAGCCAATCGTATTGAAATCCGTTGTGATTCAACCAATGCTCGGAGCTCTCGAATAGCTGAACGTTTGGGCTACACCTTGGAAGGTGTTCTACGCAATGAAAAGTGTGGAGTAGGTGGAACATTGAGAAATACGATGGTATTTGCTAAGGTTCGGGGAATTGAATTCTGATATTCCTCGTTTAAAATGGATTGAATCCCCCCAATGCGTTATTTCGTTTTTGAACTATTGCGCTGCAAGAACTGGGGACATTCGTTCAGCTTGTATTGTATGAATATTCAGCGTGAGTGCTCTTGTCTTATTGCAAACTTGGTCAGAATAGTTTCATAGCAACTCTGTTTGAGAACGGAAGTGTTCGATATGATAAGAGCGTCGGATTAACGTTCTGAGAGGGTGAGCAACGAACAAGAGAATTCTACGCACTGTCTGAATTGGTTGCGCATTGCATACAGTTCTAATCGTTATAGTTCCGGCTTTTGGTTTGGTTTGAAAACCAATCTGCAATGGTCTCCACGGATAAATGTCTCTCCGCTGCATATTCCGGGGCTTTTGGACACTGAATCCAGAAAGTCGTGGCTCTCCCGCAATTTTGTTGAGTGAAGCAATTTTATCGGTGCCAGAGCTAGGCTGAGCGGAGTTTCCACTGAGTGATGTCTGTGAATCTCTGTACATATGCTAGCCAGATGATACTGGTACTTGTGGCACATGGCTACCCTGAGTACTTTGCGTTCTCCGTTCTTCTACATTTCTGCGCACCGCTAGATACAGATATCTCTTCTCGAGTAGATCGGCTCTCCC
>DAHWFY010000252.1 GCA_027336365.1 Bacillota bacterium
TGCAGCATTTCCTTGGAGTTGCCCACGGGATAATTGGTGACCGGATCTCCCTCACCATTTTCCCGCAATCGGTCAAAATGGCCAAAAGCATGTTTAGTTTCACCATTCGAAATGCTCCGGAACAGATTGGCGACCTCGACCGCACCCTCCAAGTCTGCCTTTTCTGCAAAATACAAGTAACGACGATTGGCCTGGGACTCTCCAGCAAACCCAGTTTTGAGATTTTCTGCCGTTTTTGTGCCCTTTAAATTTGCCATTCAGGGTCCTCCTTTTCTAAAACTTTTGAATGTGTACAGCAACCTTTGGCTGCAACAACCATGACACAGACAACCTGTCCACTGGCCACGCACTATAATTATACTGCAAGCCTGAGCCAAGTACAGAATGAAAACCAGAAAAAATTTCCGTATGCACCATCAGTATTTCTTATGAATTCTCCGTTTTCCCATGAATTCACCAATTTTTGAACGCATCATGAACTTTCTTGTTTTCGGCATGATATGATAAAGCCATGACAGATTTGACATCTAGGTATGATTGGACCCTTGCAGATTTGACACCCATGAACAAAGGACAACCTCAATTCGGAGGAGATGTCGAACTTATGTCAAAAATGTACGAGATCCGAGAAGTCTTTTCCCAATTGGAACTAGCCTGGGAACGAGGAGAAATGGCGGCTCTGCTCACCATCACCCAAGTACGGGGGTCTGCTTACCGTCAACCGGGTGCAAAAATGATGATGACCGCAACAGGAAAAATGTACGGTACTCTCAGCGGAGGGTGCTTGGAGGCAGACTTGTTTGAATGGACACGCCAAGCCATGGAAATTCATGAACCAAGACTGATTCAGTACGACCTGAGCGAAAATGACATGTGGAGTCTTGGCATTGGTTGCAAGGGCCACTTAGAAATCGCCATCCTGCCGCTCACCCAGGAACACCCCCTGGCTCAAGCTTTACAAGTGGGACTCAAACAGGCAAATCCGTTAACCCTTATTTTAGAAATTCCGAAGGGTATTTTTGCCTTATACTCTGGGACGAATTCGTTGGCCTTTGGAACGACTGGCACCTCCAATGTCCATGAAATACTCGGAGACATCCTCACTCCAAACAAACTCCCTGCCGACACACCAGAGAATTTATGGGACAACGTGGTACATGAGGCTCTCAACCGGATGTCTGTGCGCACCCGCGCGGAGATGATTACAATGGACAGTCGGCGTTTTTATGTGGATACTATGCGGGAACCGGAGCGCCTTATTCTCTGTGGAGCTGGGCACGATACCGTACCTGTGGCCACGGCCGCAAGCAAAATGGATTTTGCTGTCACTATTCTGGACCCTCGTCCTCAATTCAACGCTCCGGAACGTTTCCCCATGGCAACCCACTGGGTTGCGGAACCCCAAACAATCGCACCTCAGCAGGTGAAAGAGGCTTGGTGGGTCATCATGAATCACAAGCAGGACAGAGATGAACAAGCTCTGCAACTGGCTTTGACTGCCAATCCCAAGTATGTGGGCATCTTAGGTCCCCTGGAAAGAACACAGGAAATGCTGGAACACATTGGCGCAACGCTCACCAGCGGTCCCATTCACGCCCCAGTGGGTCTAAATTTAGGCGGTGAAACCATCGACGAAGTGGGCATTAGCATTGTTTCTGAACTTCTGGCCAAACGCAACGGGGCCGACGGTGGACACCTGCACCTGCGCCAGAAAATCCACGGTTAACCTGACCCTGCGGTAAATTTGCACAACGCGCTATTTGTGGTTGTCCGAGGTGGGTCATAACTTCCTGGTTCATTGCTTCGTCGTCGCTCAGCATGTACTATATTTCGTTGCCGGGCCCCCTTTTCAGGTCCAATAGGAGAAAGTGAGACTGTCGATTAACTCAGCTTCTTCAGGCCCTAGACTCGGTCCGCCCCTAGCTCGTCGGTTTAACCATCGTTTTGATGTGGACCCCCATGGCGGTCACTTTCGCGTCCATTTGCATGGACTTTCCCCCGTGTTTGCACCGAATTAACGGAAAAAGGGCTTGATGGACGCTTATTTATGCAATCCGTGGCTTGAAAGAGGCTATTAGCGACCTGTGGACCCTTATTTATGGACTGTCTCAACGTGGTGCTTTTTTTGCAATGTGGGGGAGTTCGGAGTTCATGCCCCTCTTTTACGCCGAGAATGGTCATGAGAAGCTCTATCGCTTTTTGATGGGGATGAAGAAGTTTATCGATTTCCGTTTCCAGTTCTTCAATCTGCTTCTTCACGTACTGGAGATGATCCAAATGCATCCACATCATCTTTCGATGATAAGCCCGGAACGCAACAGTTGGGCAACCCACTGGGCATCGTGGGCATCGGTCTTTCGTCCCGGAACGTTCTTGATGTGTTTCGCATGGGTAAGAGTCAACTCGAAGTCGCCTTTCGAAACGTTCTACACGGGCTTCCAGTACACACCCATAATTCCCATGGCGACGGGCGAATAGTCGTGATGACCTGACGACCACCACCAGGAAGGAACGCTCTGGTATGTAAATTTCAGAATCATTTGTTGCTTTTAGCCCACCTCCGCCGCTTTTTCAGTAGGAAGCACCACATCGATGGTGGTGCCTTCATTTATGCCACTGTGAATTTTCATTCGACCATGGTGATCTCGAATGATTTTATGACAGACCGACAACCCTAATCCGGTTCCCTTTTCTTTCGTGGTAAAAAAGGGTTCTCCCATTCGTTCCAAGACCTCTTCCGGAATTCCCGGTCCTTGATCAGATACGCGAACAACAACCTCCTTGCTTGGAGAGAGAAAGGAGTCAACGGTGACCTTTCCACCTTGCGGCATCGCCTCAATAGCATTCTTAATCAGGTTCATGGTCAGTTGCTTGATTTGATTTGGGTCCGCCCGGAGAGATGGCAGGTTTGCCTCGCACTCCAAATGGAGAGACACCTGGTTGCGTTTGGCCTGACTGTTCATCAACATGACCACGACGCGCAGAACCTGCTCCATGTTTACCACTTTAAATTGAGTCTCCTGCGGCTTTCCCAGCCCCATGAGCTCTCCCACAATCCCATCCACCCGGTCAATTTCTGTCAGCAAGGCATCAAACTGAGCAGAACCTTGCGGATGGTCCAATTTTAATAGATACAGGGTCCACTTCATGGCCGCCAGCGGATTGCGGATTTCGTGGGCAATCCCAGAAACCATCTGTCCCACAGCCGAGATTCGCTCCGCGCGGAACAGAAACTCATCTGTTTGCTTTCGTTCCGTAATGTCCCTGACTGTAATTGTCAATCCACCACGAGACCCGTTTTCGTGCAATACGGGTACCTGAGTGACTTCAAAAACGCGAAGAGACCCGTTCTCCAACTCAACTTCTTCTTCCCTGTGAATTGTTTTTCCTCGTCGCCAAGCATCCTCATCCAGAGCTGCAAAACGGCGTAAGACATGTCCGTGATTCAGAGACACACAGGCCAATTGTTCGGAAGTCATTCCCTGATATGAAATACCTCGTAACCCAAAAAACAACAGTGCCGAATGATTTGCCTTTAACCAACGCCCCTCACCATCTTTGAAAATAACCAGGTCTGGCATGGTGGTGATTAGACCGTCCAGTTGCTC
>DAHWFY010000253.1 GCA_027336365.1 Bacillota bacterium
CGTACGCTTGGTGCGCATTTTGGGCTGGCTTCCTGGCACTGCTTGGGTCTGACCGGACCCCTTTTCGGACACGCATTTATAGTGTAACCAAGATCAAGAGAAGATTTCCCTAACAAAAGCCAGTGCGAACTTTGCTGCAAAATTCTTCGTCTTTCTGAGTGCAAGGGTTGAAGAAGGATTTTACCGCATAACCTGCAAAAAAAATTCACAGATCTGAGCCCAATGGTGTTTCTGGCATAAATAGGGAATCTAATGGGCGTGCCTATGTGCATGGGGGTAGGTTTGGTATATAGTGAGGAAGACAAGGTGTAGAGAGTGGGAATGTGTGGGTTAAATTCCCAGAATGGAAAAAGGGCTGGCGAGGTGGTTATACGCATATGGTGTTTCGGCGAATGTCGAAAGGAATGATTAGCGAGTTGCTGGTTACCGTCTTGCTGGTGGCAGCTGGCGCCGGCACGGGGCTGACGATTTTTGCCGACACTATGTCCCCCCAATCTAATCTGGCAAACCTGTCGTTGTCCCAAAACGGTACGGCAAAGGTCGGAGCGGGGGGCACTTCCTCCCAGGGCTTGCTTGGGACCGCGACTCAGTCGGGGACGGAAATTTCAACGTCTGGCACTGACCCAGCAGACTCTACGGTTACAGTACGCAAAACCACGGACTTGGACCTATTGTTTTTAGCCGATTTATCCTATGGGAATTGGGATCACCTGAATGGGGATACGATTGCTCAACTGGCTGCGCTACCTGCTAAGGACAATCCTTTAGACACACGCCCCACTTTGCACGCGGTTGTCATCAATCTACCTTCTCCCCAGCAAGACTTGCAGCAAGAGGGGAATTGGCAGGTTATTGATTGGGAGAACGCGGTATCCACCACTGGATTTTATGGAGTTGCCTTTCAAAATGTGAAGACCCATGAGATTGTGATAGCTTTTCGCGGGTCGAGCAATCCTCAGGACTATATGTACGATTTGAGTACCATTGCTCTGCACATGTCAGCGGATGGGGGTTCTCAATTGTCTCAGGCGCGAGCGTTGGTGACTCGGGTCCTTACAGACCATCCGGGAGCCAAAGTGTTGCTTACCGGTCACTCCTTGGGAGGATGGTTGGCAGAGCGGGTGGCTCTGGATCTGCATGAACATTCCTTGCCCATTCGGGTACCTTACACATTTTTAGGAGCCGCCACATTTAATGCTCCTGGTTTTCAAAAGGGCAACTATGTCTCCAATCAGGAGTGGGAAAACAATCTCAAGGGCAGGTATGACGGTCTCATCACCAACTATGCGATTACCGAGGATGTGATTGGGGACTGGGAAACTCCGTTGGGCTCTCCCCGCATTTTTATGACATACAGCGGCCATTTTGGCAGCGCCTTAAATCCCTTGGCCACCCATCGGATTGAAAACTTCTTTTATACCCCTTACTTTGAGCACCTTTCTCAACTGGAATTTGGAGCTCCCAGTTGACGGCTTCCCCGCCCTGTCAAGGGTGACACTCATCAAAGTTGGAACTCGTAAGAGGAGGGGACTGGGCCATCGTCACCCTTGGTTACGGACTGATTGGTGCTGGAGTCCTCGGCATCCTTTACGGACTATTTATCTTGCCGACTCAATGGCTGAAAATTGAACGGATTACCCATTTCCTCGGACTTCATCTCACGATTTTGCAAATCAGTGATATGCACGTGGAAAAGCTGCGTATTTCGCCAACTCGCTTACAACGGGTGCTACAGCAAGAGACGATAGATTATATCTTTTTAACTGGAGACTTTTGCGACAAGGCTAAATCCGTGCCGCGATTGCAGCCTTACTTGGCAGTTATGCGGGAAAGCGGTATCCCTATATTTGCCGTCCTGGGTAATCATGACTACAGAGTAAAACCTTTGGGGGTTTTGCTGGACCAGTTGATGGCATACGGTGTTTCCATTCTGCGCAATACCCATGTGCGGTTACCAGGGTTTCAACTCGTCGGTATTGATGATTTACGGACCCGTCACGCAGACGTCAAGCTGGCGTATACTCAGGTGGATGGGGTATTGCCTACGATTATCTTGACGCATGACCCCAACGTGGTGCTCGGCATGGACAAAAAATTTGACTACTTAATGGCCGGTCATCTGCACGGCAGACAGTTCAATGTGCCCGGATTGTTTCTCCTGAAACCGATGGGACCACTTTCTCGCATGGGAATTTACCAGGGATTGCACCATCATGGCAAGGGAGCGTACTACATATCCAAGGGTGTGGGACAGGTGGGCATCAACGCTAGGCTGTTCGTGCGCAGCGAGGTCACGCTTCATTACCTGTAGTTGCGGTCCAAGTGGGACCGGAAAAGGAGTTGGGGACATGGAGACAATTGAAGGGGGCATCACGGCGGCCAAAGGGTTTCTGGCAGCTGGCGGCGAGGCCGGTATTAAGCCCACGGGTAAGGACTTGGCGGTGGTGGTCTGTCAGGTACCGGCACGGGTGGCGGCGGTGTTTACCACTAATCGGGTTCAGGCGGCTCCCGTCATGTGGTCGCGTAGAATTGTGTTGGGGGGTCAACCGGTGCGGGCGTTGGTTGTCAACAGCGGGAATGCCAATGCCTGCACTGGCAGTACAGGACTTGAGCATGCCATTGCCATGGCGGAAACCACAGCACAGATGATTGGTGTGGACGCCCGGGAGGTATTGGTGGCTTCCACGGGGGTCATTGGCGTACCCCTGCAAATTGATCGAGTTTGTCAGGGAATTGTCGAACTGTGTCCGCGTTTGGCCGGAAATAGAGAAGGGGGAGAACAGGCTGCAGAGGCCATCCGAACGACGGACACATTGACCAAGCAAGCGGCGGTACGGGTGGAAGTGGACGGCCACTGGGTGACGGTGGGCGGCATGGCAAAGGGTTCGGGCATGATTCATCCCAATATGGCCACCATGTTGGCGTTTATAACTACAGATGTGGCCATCTCCAAAGAAATGCTGGAGCGGGCTTTGCGGTCCAGCGTTGCAGACAGTTTTCACATGATTTCTGTAGATGGAGATACCAGCACCAATGACACTGTGGCGGTATTTGCGAGCGGTCTGGCGGAAAATTCTGAGATTGTCGACGAAGGGGAGCCCTTCGAACGTTTTGCCGCCGCGCTGCACGCAGTCAACCTGTCCTTGGCTAAGCAAATTGTCCGAGATGGAGAAGGGGCCACGAAACTTCTGGAGGTGCGGGTGGCGGGGGCAGTTTCCGGTCAGGCAGCTCGGGTATTGGCGAAGTCTGTGATTACGTCGAGCTTGGTCAAAACCGCCCTTTTCGGGGAGGATGCCAACTGGGGACGAGTATTGGCAGCCCTGGGTTACAGCGGTGCTGAATTCCATCCCGCCGGGGTTAGCATTCGTTTTCTCAGCGTTGCGGGGGAGGTGCGGGTGATGGAAGAAGGAGAACCACTTTGGTTTGACGAGGACCTGGCCCGCCAGGTGTTGCACCCGGCGGAGGTCATCATTGATGTTCAACTGGCCGACGGTCCGGGACAAGCCACGGCTTGGGGCTGTGACCTGAGTTAC
>DAHWFY010000254.1 GCA_027336365.1 Bacillota bacterium
GTGGGAGGCGCCCTGTTGGTGATGGAAAATGTCAACCTGGTGCAACTGAACATCGATGTGGAAGTCATGAATGCGATGCTGCTACCCATCGTTGTCGGTTTCTTGCTGATTCTTGAGGCAAAGGCTTTGCCCAATCGATGGCGTATGACTGGATTACGCAAGTGGTCCACGTGGGGAGTATCCGCCTTGGTGATGTCCTTCGGGATTTACATGGCTTTCACCCTCTTCGCGAGTGGCAAAGGAATGTAGACCTATTATGAAACCAGTTCGCATTCGACGGGATTGTCTCCAAATCCGTATAGAAATCCGTATAGTCTTTGTGGACTATGTGGATTTGCATATAAACAACTAGTGCATTTCGAGCCTGTCAATCCATTCTCTACGGCTTACCATGAACGTGCAGAGGTTGCGATTTGTCCGCAGGGCCTCTTTACAGGAAGCTTACAAAGGATGTGTGGGTATGGCGTTTGTCATCACTTCTCCGTGTATTGACGAAAAGGCGGCAGATTGCGTCGAGGTGTGCCCGGTGAGTGCCATTGAGGATGCCGGTGAGACGTTTCTCATCAATCCGGATACCTGCATTGACTGTGGTGCATGTGAACCTGTTTGTCCGGTCTCGGCAATTTTCCAGGAAGATTTTGTGCCTGAAGAGGAACACGAATGGATTGCAAAGAATCGAGACTTTTTTGCAAACCGGTAAGTACTGCGGTGAGTGGTTCAGGGAAACAGCCTCTGAGTTGGAGGCTGTTTTCTTTTATGCGCACCTTTTTCGACGGTGTTCCCGCCCGTACCGGTGTATAAAAATAAAAGATTTATGGCACAAAACATGGGTAGTGTGACGCCAATGGGTCGACATAAGGTCAGGTGAGTTATCATTAATTTGTGACATTCGACGATGGTTAAACTTGGGAGTTTAGAAAATTTGCGCGGAGGGGGTTGGAATATGAGTCAACTATGGACGTTCGATACGGTGATTCTCGGTGCTGGAGGTGGGGGGTATCCAGCGGCCTTCCGGCTGGCTAAAAACGGGCACCGAGTCCTTCTGGTGGACGACAAGGGGAATTTGGGTGGTCACTGCATGTTTGAAGGTTGCATTCCTTCTAAAACCGTAAGGGAGGCCTCTCAACTTGTCCGCATGTCACAGCGGGATGCAGTGGCCGGAGTGAGTTTGAGCCTGCGCAACGTTGCCATTCCATCGGTCTGGCAGTCCGTACGGGCATTTAAGGATGGGGTGCAGACACGGCGGTATGCCCAGCATGCGGAGGAGATTGAGGAGACTGCCAACCTGACCATGGTGAAGGGTAGAGGGAAACTCCTGAATCCGAACGAGGTGGAGGTGACGGATACCATTCGGGGGAAGGTGTTCAAGGCGGAGTTCCATTTTCTCATCATTGCCACAGGTTCCTCTGCACGTATGTTGCCGATTCCAGGGGGAGAGAGTACCTGGACGAGTCATCAGTTTTTTGCTTGGCTAGAATCTGTCCCAGAGTTGCCCAAAAGTCTCATCCTCATTGGCGGCGGATACATCGGGGTGGAAATGGCCATGATGTTGGACGCCTTTGGTGTCAAGACCACTATTTTGGAAGCAATGCCCACCATTTTACCGCAGATGGACTCGGAAATCCAAAAAGAACTTGCCCTTGCCTTGCAAAATGTGGCCACGGTGGTTACCCATGCCAAAGTGACGCAAATTGATTCTCGGGATGGCGAAAAATGGGTGCAGGTGGAGAGCAATCAGGGCCCCCGGCTTTACAGAGCACAACAAGTGGTCACCGCTGTAGGACGGATACCCAACGTGAGTAAGGAGTTGGGACTCGACAACGCAGGCATTATTCATGACAATCACGGCATTCACGTTGCGCCTTCTATGCGCACTTCACAGGCTCACATCTATGCCACGGGGGATGTCAACGGACTCGTCATGCTGTTCCACGCCGCGGTGCGCATGAGTGAAGTGGCTGCAGCCAATATTCTCACTCACCCCGAGGTGGCGGATGAGTTCGATCCGGTGGAAATCCCAACCACGGTGTTTTCCACACCCGAGGCCCATTCGGTGGGCTTAACCCTTGCCCAGGCCGAGCAACGAGGGTTGCGCGCCCATGAGGTGCGCAGAGCCATGGGAGTTGAGGCTAGGGCACAAATTGCCGAGGAACAACGGGGATTTTTCAAGATGGTGGTGGAGAATGACACTCACCGAGTGCTGGGCGTTCATGCCGTTGGTGTCGACGCCGCAGTGATGTCCGCCTTATCCCATGTCATTGTGCAGCGAAAATTGACAGTACAGGATGTGGCACACATGACTTTTCCTCATCCCACCCAATTTGAAATTTTTGATCGTCTTGCTCGTAACGAATAACCATAGGTTAAAGAGGTTGCACGTCTAAAATCGCTGTGTATACTATAGACAGGAATTTGGTGCTGGAGCTCACCAAAGTCGCGTAGTAGCTGGAATAATAGTGCGTGTCCGGAAAGGGGTCTGGTCAGACCCAAGCAGTGCGAGGAGGCCAGCCCAAAATGCGCACTGAGCGTACTTTTTCGGTACGTGAAGGAGCATTTTGGGCGACGACGCGGCAATGCGTCGGGGAGTTCTGACCCCTTTCCGGACAACCTCTAATAGCTCCTGCGGAGCTTAGGACTTCATCCGCGGGAGCTATTTTGTGTTGGCTGTAGCCGTTACAAGGGGAAGGAGCGTATCCATGCGAAAGACTATCAATGCCCCTGCCACGGAGGCCATTCGCTTTGCACACGTGAGCAAGGAATTTACTCAAGGCAGTCAAAAAAATCCGATTTCGGTACTCAAAGATGTGTCTGGTGTGGTGTACAAGGGGAGCGTTGTGACGCTGGTGGGCCCTTCAGGGGCAGGGAAAAGCACCTTGCTATCCTTGTGTAATCTACTGTTAACTCCGGATGAAGGAGAGGTCTTCATAGATAACCGGGAGGTGCGGCAGTGGTCGGTGCAAGATTTGCGCCGCCATGCGGCCCTGGTATTTCAAAGCCCCGTGGTTTTTCCCGGAACGGTGCTGGACAATCTGGAGTTTGGGCTGAAACTGCAGGGCAAACACCTAGCAAATCCGGAATATTGGTTGCAGCAGGTGGGACTCCCGAAAGAAATTTTGGACCAACAGGCGGAAGACCTGTCGGGCGGGCAAAAACAGCGGGTGGCTCTGGTCAGAGTGCTGGCCACTGAGCCTGAGATTCTGTTGTTGGACGAGGTCACCTCCGCCCTCGACGTGTCTGCCGCCAGAGAGGTGGAGGAATGGCTGTTGTCCTGGCAGAGGCAGACCCATCACACGGTGGTTTGGGTAACCCATCACCTGGAACAGGCTCGCCGGGTGGGTGACTGGACCTGGTTATTCGTCGCTGGACGGGTTGTGGAACAAGCCCCTACTGAGGTCCTGTTTACAGATCCAAAGGAGGAACAGACCCAACTATTTTTGCGGGGGGAATTGTCAGGGGGAGGAATTATATGAGTCTGCTGACCTTATCGTTTACTC
>DAHWFY010000255.1 GCA_027336365.1 Bacillota bacterium
ATAAAACACTTGGCTCCAGAATTAAGTGCATTAATCACCATTTTACGGTCACTGCTCGGCCCAGTAATCTCTACGCGACGGTCCTGCAGGTCTGACGGAATGGGTCCAACTGTCCACTCACCCGTGCGAATTTCCAGCGTCTCCGGTAAAAAATCCGGCAGTTGTCCCGCATCAATGGCCTTTTCTCGGTCTTTACGGAGTTGTAACAGGTCTAGGCGGGTAGCCTCGAAGTGGCGGTGTAAGTCGGCCACCAACTGTAAGGCTTCCGGTGTTAGAATTTCTGCAAATTCTGGTCGGTATGCACCCGTAACTTCCACGCCCTGAGGGGAGGAGTAGGTTTGCGACATCGATATCACTCCTTTGTTTAGGTGACCATTCGGTTTATTTTTAGGATAGCACACTGTTGTGTAATATGGAATATAGTTCTGTATTATGGAACAAAAATTGTGTTTCCAATCCGTCCAAACCGTCCGTGTGTATGAACATCTGTGGGAACTTTGCGAAGAATACGGGAGACACAGGAGCTGTTGTATCTCAGCCATCTTGAATGGTGACGAATGTAAATTATCAAACTGATTTTCTAGGGATGGGCAGGAACCTGGCATGCAAGTCGCGAAATTTGAAATCTGCAGGGAAAGGACACCTGAGGGAGGCCAGGAGCATGTTAGAAGAGGATTTGCACGGAAACGGTCCGTCGCCAACACACGAGATTGTCAATGGGTACTGTTTTTTTCACGGGGAATTGCGGCCCCTGGGTGAGGCGAATGTGAGTATTGCTACCCATGCCTTAAACTATGGGACGGGATGTTTTGAGGGGATTCGCGCTTACTGGAACGAGGAGCAAGGCCAGTTGTACGTATTGAAGGCCAAGGAGCACTTTCAACGATTTTTACGCTCGTGCCGCATTTTGAAAATTGCTTGTCCCTACACTGCTGACGAACTGGTTGATTGGACCGTCCGGATGTTGGCGAAAAACGAGTACCGGGAGAACGTGTACATCCGTCCCTTGGCTTTTAAAGCTTCTACAGTGGTTAAGGTGACCTTGTCTGGCCTACGAGATGAAGTGGCGATATACTCCGTTCCCATGGGGGATTATGTGAAAACCGAGGGGTTATCCGCAGTTGTGTCCAACTGGCAAAGGGTGTCAGACAACATTTTGCCGTCTCGGGCCAAAGTGACTGGCGGCTACATTAATGCGGCCTTGGCAAACGACGCAGCCGTTGCTGATGGATATGACGAGGCCATCATGTTGTCTGGTGATGGTCATGTTTCAGAGGCTAGCTCATCCAACCTGTTTATGGTGCGAGACGGGGTGTTGGTGACAACACCTATCACTGCAGATATTCTGGAGGGCATCACGCGCAAGGCTATTTTACAGGTGGCAACTGATTTGGGCATTCCTTACGAAGTCCGTCCAGTGGACCGCACGGAGTTGTACGTGGCCGAGGAGATGTTTCTCGCCGGGACGGGCGCTCAAATTTCTTCCATTACGAGCGTAGACCGACGAGAGGTCGGGGATGGGGTCACTGGGGTGCTGACTCACAGCCTGCAGGAACTGTATTTCCGGGCTGTTCGGGGGATGGAAGAGAAGTACGTGGACTGGTTGACACCGGTCTATGGAAGGACGGCAAATTCATGAAATACTTATCTTTATTGACGATTGTGAATCCGGAAATCAATCGCCAGTCTCGTCCAGATCACCTGCGTTATATCAGTGAACTGTATAATCAGGGCAAGGTGTTCATGGCTGGTCCTTATGAGGATGGCAGCGGTGGGTTGGTGATTTATGAGTGTGCTTCTGTACAGGAGGCGAACGAACTAGCATCCCAAGACCCGGCGGTGACCTCTGGTGCTCGTACAGTTGTGGTACATTCTTGGAGCCCCTTGAACTTGCCTGTCCACCCGGTGTAATGGGTGGCGACACGTCCGGACCTGTGGCAAGGACCGCAACGTGTCGCACTTGGGGTGTCAGACGCGGGAGGGCTGTGTCTGTGCTGGCGCTGTGGCAGGCGCCACGACCCCTCGACAGGAGAGGTGCCTCATCGGCACATTTGTATTTTACTCCCTTGTGAATTCCATGTATCTGATCCAATAAGACGGTTCCCTTAGGGTCCGGGTTTTAGGGTGCCCCTGTCTGATAATGCGTGCACAAACGCATGCCATGGGGTTCGTTTGGAACTTGTAAAATGCGGGAGATGATTGTGTGCAATCGATGGATACGCGGGCTGTCCAGCAGGTCTTAGATCAATTTGCTAATCGTGATCTTTACTTGCATTTGGAGACCACCAACGGGGCCTACGCCGCTCACCGAGGAGAACATGCCATGGCGGTGTGTGCTTACATTCGCAATGGTCGAATTCGGTATCAACGGGGAACCCTTGCCGGAAACGGACCCTACCGAGTGGGACTGAAAATGGAAGAGGGATGGGTTTATGGAGAAGGGCTGACGGACTGGGAGATTGACAGTCAGGGCAGGCTTTTGCTGGCTGGCCATGACTCAGAGGGCAGACTGGCGGTGGCTCTGGAACTGAGCGAAACTCCATTTGAGCTGTAGCTTTAATTCGCTTGCTTGATCAAAATGAATCTTATACAAGACTTCCTATGTGACCGGGGTTCAGTTATGGAACAGTTCAAGGGTATGCTCAACGGTATCACAGAAATCAGCGCATTGATGGAAAGGTGGGAGGTAGGGTGGACTTCCATGAACGTCACGTTTTGGTGGTGTTTCCTCACCCCGATGACGAAACCTTCGGCAAGTCAGGGTTGATTGCCCTGTATACGCAAGCAGGGACTCCAGTGACCTTGGTTTGTGGGACGTTGGGACAAATGGGGCGTAATATGGGGAAACCGTTTTTTGCTAACCGGGAAACCTTGCCGACCATTCGCAAACAGGAACTTCACCATGCCTGCATGGCACTTGGGATCCACGACTTGCGGTTGCTGGGATTGAGAGATAAAACCCTGGAGTTTGAAGATTCGGAAATGTTGGCAGACAAGATTGAAGAGGTCTTGCGAGAAATACGGCCCTCAGTGCTGTTGACTTATTATCCGCAACACGGGGTACACCCAGATCACGATGCTTTGTCCGCTGCAGCGGTCAAAGCGGTGACACGTTTGCCTTTGGACGAGCGTCCAGTGATATACGCATCACCTGTGACAAAGAATGCACGCCAGGAATTGGGACCTCCATCGTTTGAACTGGATGTAACATCGGTTCTGAACGTAAAATTGGCGGCCATGCGGGCTCATCGATCTCAATCAGAAGCGATGTTGCAACACTGGGAAGAGGAAATTGCAAATCATCCGGAGGCTCAAAAGGATTTGGAAAAGGCATTTGGCAAGGAAGCCTACTGGATTTATCAACTCGTCTGAGGATGCTCGTATAGGAGTTGGGCATGGATGGGTCAATCCTCACTGGGCAGGTTGATTTAAAAAGGTAAAGATTCATCTTTTAGTGCGTGTCCGGAAAGGGGTTAGCTTCTCAT
>DAHWFY010000256.1 GCA_027336365.1 Bacillota bacterium
TATGTCCTAAAAAAAGTTCTCTTGTCCAAAAAGAAGGGGTTGACCCGGTTTCCTTGGAATCATTCGGCGAATAAAGCGGGTTTCTTCAAGTGCATGTCCGAAAAGACCCTCATGCCGCTGATAGCGGCACCAGCAAGGAATGTAAATTCACGCAACTGTATTTACTGTATAGGGTCCTGTCAGTCCCAAGCAACGCGAGGAGGCTAGCCCAAAATGTGCATAGAGTCTGCTCTCCAGCGGAGAGCGTTTAGCCCGGGCGAGAACCCAATGTCGTACGTTTTCTGTACGTGAGAGAGCATTTTGGGCAACGACGCAACAATGCTCCGGGGAGTTCTGGCCCCCGTTCCGGACAACCTCTTATACACTGCATCTGCTTCTCTTTTTTA
Source organism: Bacillota bacterium (assembly GCA_027336365.1). Taxonomy (GTDB): domain Bacteria; phylum Bacillota; class Bacilli; order Alicyclobacillales; family Alicyclobacillaceae; genus QXHL01. Next base: position 387 of record DAHWFY010000256.1, read on the forward strand.
CGCAACCTGACATTTAAGAGAACCTCTCATCCTCTGAAGTTGCAATTTGTTCTTTCATCCATTCCTGTTTTAGCATGGAACGATATCGAAGACCAGGAGCATCCGAGGGGACATGAAACTCCTTCTGAATCTCAAAGGGTGCGATGAGGGGACGTAAACTCTCGACAATTCGTCTATCTTGCTCCATCACAAACTTGGTGTGTTCTAAATGTAGTTGGGTCAACCAATCAAGAGATGGGTCAAAGTTGCGTATCACTGCACCGTAAATCCGGGTTGTCTGCATATCTTCTGGCGTGAAAGTCAAATAGGTGCACATCCAATGACCGTCTCCCATAGGGGTACGGATGATCCATTGATTCGGAAACATGAGTTGCATCTCGGTGCGGCCCTCAGTTGGGTTGGGCTCCCTGCCCCACTCGACCGGAGGTTCCAACGGATGACTGGGTGCAAATGGCCTGGGATAAATTCGTAAGCTCTGCTGCCCATTGGCCTCTTCCCACTGATAACTCAAGCCCTTCACTTGTGGGTCGACTGACTGGCCGGTTGTTTCTGGATGCACGAACGGCAAATGGGAGATATCAAGAACACTTTCGACAACTCGAGAAAAATGAGCATGCCAACGTGCCTCAAACCATTCGTATTTCCAATTCTTATGCTCAAATTCCGGAAAACTTAATAGAGAAGGAACAGTCGCACCATGAACCTTAGTAGAATATCCATTTTCCGTATATACCCAGACCCACCCCCATTTTCGCACGGTCGGGTATAACTTCAACCTTGCCCCAGACGGAACGGGTTGGCGTACAGTGTTGGCTGGAACCTTGACACACCGCCCCTCCATGTCAAATCGCCAGCCATGAAATGGGCAAACCAATTCACCACTTTCCACCCGCCCGAGTCCCAAATCACATCCCCGATGCGGACAGGCAGCAGGGTGAACTGACACATTTCCTTGTGAATCTGCCCATAACACCAGCGGTTCTCCATGAACAATGACTTGATGCGGAGTCGTTCGTGCCACGATTTCTCCTTCACGACAGACGGCATACCACGTTTTTCTCAACATCCCCATCACTCCGTCCCTGCATCCCTGTGCTCGATGAATCAATATATGCACATATGGACCTCAGCGGTGGGGGAATTGGCCTGTAGTTCACATATGTCCCGCTCGACTTTCCCCAGTTCTGTTGGCATGCACCGGGTTCAACAGGTTTGAAAGCTATGCAACAGTCCAGGAATATGTTGCAACAAATGGTCTTTTCATACCCCCCCTTGGGTCCATTCCCACAACCCCTCACGGTATCAATTCACACAGATTGAAATGAGTGAAACAGGTCTCCCTCTTACTTTCGGAAAGTGAGATCCTAACACATGAAGGAGGGAATAAAGATGAGCATGCAGGTTCAACCCCAACCCGGTTCTTCACCACCCGTTCGTTTAGGCCCGTTGACGTGGAATCAGGCGATTTGGTCTCTGGGAGTCTGGCTAGCCTTATTTGCCATCGGCAGTTTGTTCATTTCCAATCCGTTCTGGATGGAACAAAGCGCAGCCGCCGATCCGAATTATGCCCACGTGATTTATCTCCACGGATTACTGGTGGGTATTGCTGCCCTTATCGTTCTGATTTCCTGCGAGGTCTTCAAGTTGCATTCCAATGGAGTCCGCATTTTTTCGCTGGCTGCCGCTCTCATTTCCACCGTCATCGTGAGCTTGGGTGGAATTTTCGATGCCACCCTGCAGGTACACTGGTTTTGGCTGATTCTCCACGTCATTGGGTTTTTCTTGCTGGATGCCGTCTTCATCGCCATGCTGGTGGGATTTTTCCTGGAATTAAGACATCCCTCAGAGACCACCCGTAGCTTACCTTTTTGGTTGGCCATCTTGGCCGGGTTTTCCTTGGAGTTTGCCGCTTTGATGGGACATTTGGCCGGATGGATCTTGAGCTTTGGTGCCCATCCAGCCCTGATTGGGACTTGGGCTCACCTGATGGGGGAAAAGGTCGGCGATTTTGAGGCCAACCTCATCACTTCTCACTCTCATGAAATTGTAGTGGCTTTACTGGCCCTTCTGGTGGCCATCAGCGCTCAACGCTTTGGTTATGCCTCCCTGAAAGCCGGCGCGAAAACCTTGGCGCAAGTTGGAGGCTGGCTGGTCATCGCCGGGACTGTGCTGATGACGGTCATCTATGTCGTGGGGGGAATCACGGCCGCGGAGCCCCCCGCTCTGTTCACCTTTGGCCCTGGCGGGGTCAATGGACTCGCCGGCGATGACCTGGTAACCGGAGTTGGCGTCATGATTGGCGGTCTGTTGCTATTACTGGGGCTGGTGATGAACAAAACAAAGCATGAAGAAGCTTTGGCATCTCAAGGAGCCCGTTACACTTTGGCGGCCATCGCTTGGTCATGGTTGCTGCTGGTGCTGACCGTTGTAGTGGCTGGGTATTACATCGAATTCAACGAGGTGTATTTCGGAGTGGGAGACCCGAAAGCACCAGGTGCGGCAGGAGATGCGGTATTCACCTTTGCCCATCAAGACTTCGCCTTTTACATGTTGCCCGCTCTGATGGCCATTCTGCTGGTGACCAATCTCGTCTTACACAACAAAGAAAAAACCATTGCCTGGGGGGCCATCAGTGGCAGTCTGATTACCTTCATCGGTGTGCTGACCTACGTGTTTGTGGATCCGAACCCCACCCATTCCGCAGGCTACATCATTTCTGCCATTGGCGTGGCCGTCATGTTTGCCACCCTGTTGGTGTTCTTGCAAGGTTTATGGCAGGTCATTGCCAAAGAGGACATGGCCATTTCGTCGACGGAGTAGGAGGGAATCCTGCTTTCGTAGAGGCTTTTGCAGGGGATCGGCAGGTTTTTGGACCCGATTTCCTGCCTTTGCTTTCATTTTTTTTGAGATGAGGGCAAAGAAAGAATTCAAGAGAGGGACGGAACCTCTTGGATTGCGTGGTGAGGAGGGGAGCGAATGGCCAGTCCAATTCCGTGGACACTGGGGACACAGGCAGAAAAAATGAGTG
>DAHWFY010000257.1 GCA_027336365.1 Bacillota bacterium
ACTTTGTCCTTGTGGCAGTGGTCAGCGGTACAAAAATTGTTGTCAGCCTTTCTATGAATCCGGTTGGAAAGAAGCTCAATGTCTTTTCTAAAGAGATTCTGGAACCCAGAGTATTTCCATTTGCAAGAGGTGACAGATAGTGTTTTGGACAATGGACAAATTAAACGCTCGTATTGCGGAATTATCCAGTTATCGTTACCGCGATGCTGTTCCTATTTCTGGTTTTCAGTGTGCCACAGATGCTGATGGAGTCCCTGGACATCGACCTCCCGATAAAATGGACGAATTTACCTTGCAAATAGGGGATCGATGGCAGGGGCGTGATCTTTATTTGTGGCTGGAGTGTACTGTTCAGGTGCCATCGGCTTGGGATGGCCGTACCATCGTGGGCAGGTTTAATTTTGGGACGAGTGGAGGTGGAAATAACTCTGGATTTGAGTCTTTGGCTTTTGTAGAGGGTGTTCCCTATCAAGGGGTGGACAGTCACCATCAGGAAATTTTTTTGTCTTCTGAGATGGCGGGCCGTTCCATTAAACTGCAATTTCGTTTGTGGTCTGGTTTGGAGGGGGGAGGACGACCTACAGTACAGGAACATGTGTTACATCAGGCCGAGTTGACTTGGCTGGATGAGGATACAGACGATCTCTACTTTACAGGTAAGGCCACCCTCGACACCGTGCGAATCCTTCCCGAGGAGAGTCCTGACCGTGTAGAACTTTTAAATGTCCTGGACCGGGCCTTTCGACTGTTGGACTGGTCCATGCCGGGATCGGACCGATTTTACGCATCGGTTCAAGAGGCACGATCCGAATTAAACCAAAAATTGAATGAAATTGAGAGAAAATCAAATCCGGTGACGGTGAACTGCATTGGCCATACGCATATTGATGTGGCTTGGTTATGGCGGTTGAAACACACTCGGGAGAAGTCGGCTCGCTCATTTTCCACAGTGCTGCGATTGATGGAGCGATTTCCAGAATATATTTTTTTGCAAACTCAACCTCAATTGTATGACTACCTTAAGCAAGACTATCCAGAACTCTATGAGCAAATCCGTCAGAGAGTTGCAGAAGGCCGTTGGGAAGTGGACGGAGCTATGTGGTTGGAAGCGGATTGCAACCTCAGTTCTGGGGAATCTCTGGTTCGTCAGATTTTGCAGGGGACGCGCTTTTTCCAGCAGGAGTTTGGCCAAGAGTGTAAATTTCTGTGGTTGCCCGATGTTTTTGGCTACAGTTGGGCATTGCCGCAGATCTTAGTCAAATCCGGGATTCATACCTTCATGACCACGAAAATCAGTTGGAATCAGTACAACCGGATGCCTCACGACACTTTTATCTGGCGGGGAATGGACGGGAGCGAGGTGCTCGCGCACTTCATTACCACTCCGGAGCCTAACAATACAGGGCGTTGGTGGTATACATACAACGGCAACATTACCCCTGGGACGGTGAGTGGAATTTGGACAGCCTATCGTGACAAAGCGGTGAATCGCCAATTGTTGTTATCCTACGGATATGGAGACGGCGGGGGTGGAGTGAACCGGGAAATGCTTGAAATGCGTCGCCGTTTGGAGCATATGCCCGGGCTTCCTAGAGTGAGGACGAGCAGAGCGGATGAGTTTTTTGAGCAGTTGCATGAAACCTTTGAACACCCGGATGGTTATGTCCACACCTGGGATGGAGAACTGTACCTTGAATATCATCGAGGGACTTACACCAGTCAAGCTTACAACAAGCGCATGAACCGCAAGTTGGAACTCAAATATCGGGAGACAGAGTGGCTTGCACTCACGGACGTTCTGCTGCACTCCGACTGGACCCGGTATGCTCAGAACGTTCTGAATGAAGGATGGAAAATTATCTTGCGGAATCAATTTCACGATATCCTCCCCGGGTCTTCTATCCATGAAGTCTATCAGGACAGTCGCGAAGAGTATCAACAGGCCTGGGAGATGGCGGAGGACATGTGGTACACGGCGGCTCAACACATGCTGAGCACATCCAAAGATAGCTACATGGTCTTTAATTCAGCTTCTTGGGGCCGTATGGGCCGAGTAGTGTTACCCTGTATCGAGAAAGTTTCAGGAGTCTGGGTGGATTCAAACGGTACAGTGTTGGCTGCGCAGTACAGTCGGGATGGTTGGATTGTCGAGGCCCAGTTTCCCACCTTGGGGTTCACCGCACTACGTTTTATGCCAGCACAGGAAACACCAGCACAGGAAACGGTGATTTCTCCTTTTGAGGTTCAACCCCGTCGGCTGGTGACGCCCTTTTACATCGTGGACTGGAACGAGTTAGGGCAATTTGTGCATCTGTATGACCGTGAAGCACAGCGGGAGGTGTTTGCTGAGGGAAAACGGGGAAATGTGTTGCAAGTTTTCGAAGATAAGCCTCTTCGTTTCGATGCATGGGACATCGATTTATTTTATCAAGAGAAAATGGAAGAGGTTCAGGAGTTGCAGGGCTTTGAGGTGGTGGAAAATGGGCCTCTGCAGGTGGTGTATCGAGCCACTTGGACATATGGCGATTCGTCCATTTCACAGGACATTGTCTTTTACGCGCATTCTCGAGAAATCGAGTTTCGCACTCTGATTGATTGGCAGCAACGTCAACAGTTGCTGAAGGTGGCTTTTCCAGTGGCTATTCGTGCTACACAAGCCACCTATGATATCCAGTTTGGCAATGTGAAACGTCCAACACACTGGAACACCAGTTGGGATCAAGCTCGTTTTGAAACGGTGGCCCACCAGTGGGTTGATCTGTCCGAATATGGGTATGGAGTCAGCCTGCTGAACGACAGCAAGTACGGACATGACATCAAAGACAACGTCATGCGCATGTCCCTGATAAAGTCTGCCATTCATCCGGATGTTGAAGCAGATCAAGGTGAACATCAATTGACTTACGCATTGTATCCGCATGTTGGGGATTGGTTGGAAGGGGGGACCGTTACTGCGGCTTGGGAGATCAACAATCCTCTAACCTTCGCTGTCGGTACTTCTGTTCTGCCAAAATTTTCGCTGTTTCACATCACAGGGGGCCACGTGATGGTGGATGCGGTGAAAAAAGCGGAAGATGAGGAAGCGGTTGTTTTGCGATTGCATGATTATTCAGGGGGCTGTGACCGGGTGTCCATCACCAGCGACTTGGAACTTGCGTCTTGGCAGGAGTGTGATTTGCGGGAAAGATGGGTGGGTCCACTTCATATCAAGGAACCGTTTGAATTCGCGGTGAGTTCATATGAAATCAAGACGTTTATTATAAAATTGTCTAGTTCATGATGTGGAACCGCCCCTTCTCTCTCCGCTTTGGGGATTAATATCCAATGATTGGACACCCCAATGATGCCCAATCATTTCTTTCGATCTGTTTTCGTGTTTAACTAACAGAAT
>DAHWFY010000258.1 GCA_027336365.1 Bacillota bacterium
CCACCGACAGGATTGTCCAACCCCGCCAGTCCATACGCTGCAAGAAGAGGTCCACCCATCCCCGGCGACGGGCCGCCGCAGTGACAGGTTTGCGAGAATTGGGATGAGTTGTGGTGCGGGCTTGGGTGCGGATGTCAGAGTTGACTTGGACGCGGGCTTGGGTGCGGATGATGTACATCTTGGGAATATGTCTCACAGCGGACATCCTTTCTCAGTGTTGCACTCAGGACAGGCCTGTCCTTACCACACATATGCCTGAGAATATCAAAATATGAGGGCATGGACCGGACCGTTTTTCCGAAAACTGTCATCATACGGACGAACACTCCTGGACACTCTGATGTTCGGACGCATTCCAGGCCTGCAGGGCTGTGGTTGCGGACTTCCCAACTCGCAAAGGAGGACTTCCCATGACCGTTGCAAGCCAAGTGAAACAGACTTTAGCCGGACTGAAGAGCGCTCAAGCTAGTTTTGAGCAGTTTGCACTGGAAACCCAGAACAAACAAGCAAAACAGTTGTACCAGGATGCGGCCAATCACACTCAGACTATTGTCAACACCCTGGAGACACGGGTTCATCAATTGGAGACTGAGGAACCCCAGTATAAAGGAATGTAGCTTATGGTAGCGTCGCTTTTGGAAATGTAGTTTGCCTGCCACGGTATTTGCCCGCAAGCAGGATGGCCGAGTTCGGCGTCCGGCTTGCGGGCAGAGTGGTGCGAGTTCGGCGTCCGGCTTATGGATAGGACCCTCATGCCGCTGTTAGCGGCACCTTGAATACAAAGCTCAAGTCACCGGATGAAAAGGTCAGATCTTCCCGGATTGCCCAAAAACCGTGAATCACGACACACAAACCTCGGGGGGCGAACTCAGTGTTAGCACACTATGTGGAAACGGCTTTACGAGCACTGGTGGGTTTTGCTGCCTTATTACTGGCTGGAAAGGTCATGGGCCAGAAATGGACGGTGGTGGCCGGTGTGGCCGTAGCTGTATTGGCGGCTGGAATGGCAGTATTTCATGCCATTCCCATCTGGGATTTTCTCCTGGCATTGGCCGTGTGGGCTGGCGCGGCAATGGGAATGCAGTGGCTGAGTGTACGCCTGTTGGATGTGCGAACTTTTTTGCAGGGAACGCCCACGGTGCTTGTGCAGGAAGGAAAGGTCATGGACAACAATCTGCGCACAGCCAAACTGACGGTTCAGGATATGATGACTCTGTTGCGGGAGAAGGATGCTTTTAAGCTGTCTGATGTGGAAACGGCGGTTCTGGAACCGGACGGGCAGGTCAGCGTGTTGCTCAAAACGGATAGCCAGCCAGTAACCCCCTCCACTCTACACCTGACGATGGCCAACGAACCGTCTCCCCACGTGGTCATCGTGGATGGAGAGGTGATGCCCAGTGGGCTGGCGGATGCTGGCAAGGAGAGACCCTGGTTGTTGGAAGAGGTTCGCAAACAGGGAGCAAAAAATGTGACGGACGTTTTTTTTGCCCAGGTGGATGGGCAGGGTAATCTGTATGTGGACCTGTACGATGACACGGCCAGTGCTCCACCAACGAGATCGCAAAATCGACCCTTGTTGTTGGCACAGTTGAAAAAACTGGAGGCGGATTTAGAGTCATTTGCCCTCCAGACGGAGGACGGTGCTGCCAAGGCAGACTACCGGGAGGGGGCGCAAATTCTCACGTCCATTATTGCCCGGGCACAAATGTACTTGGAGAAGTGAGGGGACATGAGACATGCCGCAATACCTGGAAATTATGATTCGTTCCGTGTTTGCTTTCGGAATCTTGCTGGTGTTGGCCCGGGTGTTGGGGAAACGGCAAATGGCCCAATTGACTTTTTTCGACTACATCGTGGGCATTACCATCGGCAACATGGCGGCCAGTCTAGCCTTGGATGATGTCCGAGTTTCCCATGCCTTGCTGTCCCTCAGTCTGTGGACCGTGTTGTCCATCCTCATGGCTTTAATTCAGCGAGGGTCCTATGTCGGCCGGGTCTGGTTGGATGGCCGGCCCACCGTGTTGATGGAGGGCGGCCGGGTTCTGGAGCGCAACCTGCGCAAGGTACGGGTATCCATTGAGGAAATGATGCTGATGTTGCGGGGAAAAGACATTTTTGACCTGAACCATGTGGAATACGCGGTGCTGGAGGTCAACGGCAAAATCAGTGCCCGCAAAAAGCCCGAATTTGAACCGGTCACCCCCAGCGACACGGGTCTGACGGTGCCTGGGCAAGACACGCCTAGGTTGGTGATTATTGACGGCAACGTGATGGAACGGTCTCTACGTTCCATGGGACTTTCCAAGGAGTGGTTGGTGAGGGAGATCCAAAAACAGGGGGCCACCACCCCGGAGGATGTATTTTTGGCACAGGTGACGTCAGACGGTAGTGTGTATGTGGATTTGTACCGAGATGAAACCGCGCTACCACCGTCCCAAGACAAGCCCCTGGTGGCGGCGGTATTGAAAAAGGCGCAGGCCGATTTGGAAGCTTTTGCGCTCGAGACGGAAAATCCCCAGGCAAAACAGGCCTACGCCCGTCAAGCCAAGGCCCTGCAGAAGCTGATTGACCAGTTGACCCCTTACCTGCGACACTGAGGGGCGGAGACGTAGGTTTCAGGGAGGGGGGTCATTACCTTATCAATCCAGGCGGAAAGAGATAGCTCTTATGCTTATGTAACTAAAAACATGGGCACAAAACTCAAATAGTCACGAAAGCAGCAACTATTCCCGGCGATTTTTGACGGAATCCATCCCGCTGATTATTCCTTTTCCTGCTGTAATTCCCGATGGTGTTACGGAAGCCGCCGCTTCAGCACCCAATCCATGCTTCCGCTATCCACCATCATGAAGATCTCATTCATTCTTCTTCAATCCGCTGGATTTTCGCACCCAGGTGTTGAAACTTGCCCACTAGGTCATCATAGCCTCGATCAATGTGGTGCAGACCACCGATGGTGGTGAGACCGTCACCCATCAGACCGGCTAAAACCAGGGCTGCCCCGGCTCGCAGATCTGTGGCTGTGACCTCAGTTCCGGTCAGGTGCTCGATGCCTTCAATGATGGCGGTTCGGCCTTCAATGCGAATGTCCGCTCCCATGCGTTGGAGTTCGGCCACATGCATAAAGCGATTTTCAAATACTGTCTCCGTCACCGTGCTGGTGCCCATCGCTGTGGCAAGCCCTGCGACAATTTGCGCCTGAAGGTCCGTGGGATAGGCCGGATAATAGTGGGTTTTGACGTCCAATGCCTTAAATCGTCCTTGTTGCAACGGCCAGACACGAATGCCGTTGACGTCGTCCTCCCACTCAACACCTGCCTCCTGGAGCTTGGCCAACAGAGAGGTGAGGTGCTCTGAGACCACATTCTCCACGT
>DAHWFY010000259.1 GCA_027336365.1 Bacillota bacterium
TGACCACCGTCAGCGCACCCGCTCCCACGACAAGACTGCATGACTCCTGCATTACTCTCCCAGTAAAACAGCCAACTGGTCCACCATCTGATCAAACTTGGTGAGCGTGGCTCGCACCGGTTCTGGAGATTCCATGTCGACGCCCGCCCCTCGCAACAAGTGGATGGGATAATCTGAACCCCCGCTCCGAAGAAAACGGGTATAGGCTTGAACCGCTGGATCCCCCTCCCGAAGAATTTTTTCCGCCAGGGCAGTGGAAGCAGAAATCCCTGTGGCGTATTTGTACACATAAAAAGGACTGTAAAAGTGGGGAATGCGGGACCACTCCATCTCAATGTCTTGATCCACTTCGCACTGGGCCCCATAGAAGGTGCGGTTCAGGTCATAATAGGTAGAACACAACCACTCTGGAGTCAGTGCCCCACCCTCTTCCACGTATGCATGGGTCAGCATCTCAAACTCCGCAAACAGGGTCTGTCGGTAGAGGGTACCTCGCAGAGTTTCCAGTTGATGATTGAGCAGATGAGCTTTCATCTTCGGATCATCGGTGGTTTTCAACAGATGGTCTGTCAGCAGAGCTTCATTACAAGTGGAAGCCACCTCTGCCACAAAAATGGTGTAAGACGAATACACATAAGGTTGCGTCTCCTGCGAGTAGTGGGTATGCATGGAATGGCCCAACTCATGTGCCAAGGTGAACATGTTGTCCAGAGATTCGTGATAATTGAGCAACATGTACGGGTGCACTCCATAGGCACCCCAAGAATATGCCCCACTGGTTTTTCCCTGAGTTTCATACACGTCCACCCAACCAGATTTCAGTCCCTCCGCGGCAATTCGCTGATACTCGGAACCCATGGGGTGTAACGCCGCGATGACGGTGTCCACCGCCTGTTCGTAAGGAATTTTCACGTCCACCTCGGCTACCATGGGTGTATATAAGTCATACATGTGCAAACTATCCAATCCTAATATCCGTTTGCGCAAACCCAGGTACTTGTGCAGGGCAGGCAGGGAATCATGCACCGCAGAAATCAGGTTGTCATACACGGTTACAGGCACGTTGTCTTCACTCAGCGCCGCTTCTCGCGCCGAGGGATAATGCCGGGACTTGGCGTAAAACACGTCTTTTTTCACGCTGGCACCGTGAATGGCCGCCAGAGTATTGCGGTTTTTTCCATAGGTCAGATACATGGCGGTGAAGGCACTCTTGCGTACCTCCCGGTTGCGACTCTCCATGAATTGAATGTAACGCCCGTGAGTCAATTCCACCTGTCGCCCGTTTTCGTCCTGGAGCTTGGGAAATTTCATATCCGCGTCGTTGAACATGGTAAATATTTGACTGGGCGCATTGGCCACTTCACCAAACCCCGCCAGGAGTTGTTCTTCTGGTGCCGACAACACATATGGTTTTTGCCGTAGTAAATCCTCGATGGCAAATCGATACAGCGCCAAGTCCTGATTTTCATCCAGGTATTTCCTCACGGTCTCTTCCGGCACCGTCAGCAGTTCCGGAACGAAAAAGGAACGGGCGCTATCCACCTGAACGGCCAATACCATAGCCCTGTCCGTTAAGGCTTGGTAGGTGGCGTTGGTGTTGTCTTCATCCCGACGCATTTTGGCATAAGCGTACAGCTTTGCTATCCGTTGACCGATTTCATCCTGTAGCCGAAAGGCCCGCAACAGGGTGTCTGCAGATTCCCCCAAGTGACCCTGCAGACCTCCCAATTTGGATGTAAGCTCACCCGCCTCCTGGGCATCTTTCTCCCATACATCCAGGTCACTGTACATGTCTTCCAAACGCCACTTGTATGCGTCCGAAATGTCTCCCCGAGTCAACACCCCTCCACCGCCAGGTTCCCCGGCCGCTTCCCACAAAGACCGTATCGATTCGCCAATTCGCCCAGTTCCATCTGTCACGGCCAACATCTGCGCCAATGAATGACTTGCATTCCATGGTTGTGTCCACTCTTTCATTAACCCATCATCCTCTCTCAACCGATATGTGTCATCTATGCGTCATCTATGTGTCATCAGACCGCTCACTCCAATTGTTGCGCAGAAAAAGCGAAGGGCAACAACTCCGCCACCGTCACTTTGCGAACATGGCCCGCCAAGTCTGCTAATAAAACGGGAGTGTCGGGTTCACAAAATTCGGCCATCACCTGTCGACAGGCGCCGCAGGGAGACACGGGACCCTCGCTGTCGGCCACCACGGCCAACTGAATGATTTTGTCTCCTCGTAAGTATTCTGGCGAGGTCACAGCCGCAAACAAAGCAGTTCGCTCCGCACAGTTAGTCAACCCAAAAGACGCATTCTCCACATTCGCACCCGTAAATACCTCGCCGCCGTGCAAGGCCAGAGCAGCCCCAACGGGAAAGTGGGAATAAGGGACGTAGGCACCCACCCGCGCTTCACGGGCACGCTCCAACAGCCTGCGGTCTGCGTCGGTTAACGTGATCTCATCATTTTCTATGACATCCCATTTGTGTTTGAACGCACCAAATCCGAGGTTCTCTCCACGAATGATGTCCAGCACCAACGGACGTGGCTCCACAGGAACATCTCCCACCTCCACACACCCTGCCAAGGCTTCCACCGCCTCTGCCGCCGTTTCAGGAGTGGCAGCGTGAACCTCCACCAAGGGGTCCCCGGGTGCCAGCGGATCGCCAATTTTACACATCACTCGCAGACCCACAGCCGGGTCTATCAGGTCTTCCTTGCGCTCTCGACCGGCCCCCAGGCGCATAGCAATTCGGCCCACTTGCTCCGCATCAAAGCGAACCACGTACCCTCCGGTGGTGGCCAACAAACGAGTGACCACCGGAGCTGTGGGAAGTAAATCAGGGTGGTCCACCACCTCCGGATTGCCCCCTTGTGCCTCCACAAACTCGCGAAACTTAGCCAAGGCCCGCCCATCACGCAACGCTTCTTCCAAACGGGAGCGAGCCTGCGCCACATCCTTGACTTGTTTGCCCAAAATCAGCATTTCCGATCCCAATACCAGACACAGTTCCCGCAAATCTGCGGGGCCTCTTCCTTGCAGGATGGCGATGGCCTCCGCCACCTCCAAGGCATTGCCCACCGCTTGGCCCAAGGGTTCATCCATGTGGGTCAACACGGCACTCACCTGTCTACCAGCGGCCAACCCAATGGCTACCATCTGCCTTGCCAATTCCCGTGCACTCACCAGGTCTTTCATCAAGGCGCCCGTCCCCACTTTGACATCGAGGACGATGGCGTCCGCTCCGCTGGCCAGTTTCTTGCTCATGATGGAACTGGCAATCAGAGGAATGGAATCTACCGTATCCGTCACGTCCCGCAGAGCGTACAGCTTCTTGTCTGCTGGTGCCAAGTTGGCCGTCTGA
>DAHWFY010000025.1 GCA_027336365.1 Bacillota bacterium
CTTCTGTTGGCTGCTCTCTATGCGGGTGTATTGACTGGTCTGGGTTTGGGCATGATTTTCCGTGCGGGTGCTACCACCGGAGGTTCCGACATTATTGCCCGACTTGTGCGCCACTATACTGGATTTTCCATGGGGAAAACTTTGTTTGCCATCGACGTCTGTGTCATTGGTTTGGTGGCTGTCATCATTGGCAGGGAGACGGCCATGTACTCCCTGGTCGCATTATTTGTTTCCAGTCGAGTGATTGACTTTGTTATTGAGGGTGTCCGGTCTGCCAAAGCAGTGACCATCATCTCTGAGCAACATGAGGAGATTTTGACGGAAATTCATAAAAAACTAGAGCGGGGGACCACCCTATTGCAGGCAAGAGGAGGATACACAGGTGAGGTAAAGCAAGTGGTGTACTGTGTGGTTTCTCGCATGGAAGTGACCCGGGTACAAAAGATTGTTCAGGAGATTGATCCACGGGCTTTTGTCGTTGTTAGCGATGCACATGAAGTCCTCGGTGAGGGTTTTACCTATGCTTCTCCGAGTGTCATGGATTCCGCCGGAGAGTCTTCTTAACTCTCCAATCTACCGGCATAAAGCGGGGGTCGGTATCGGCAATATGTGGGCCGATACCGCCTCGTCAACGGGATGAAACGGCAGAGTCATCCACCAGTGACCCGTCAAATTCAATGAGACGTCGACTTGCCTCCAAAAAAGCTTCTCGGTCCTGCCTGTCTAAGGCTTCATCCACTTCTCTCATCAACTTGTTACGCTCGAAGGTCCGCTGCAGTTGTTCAATCATCCAGTCTGCTTGAATGCTGATATACTCTTGAACTGCAGGCTCCATTTCGGTCGAGATCCCCTCTTCCAACACTGCAGCATAGGCTGCAGAAGTGGCACGGTCTCTAAAAAACAATCCTACGTAAATATCTTCATCAGGATGCTGATACATGTCCAAGAATGCCTGTTCCACGTCTGTTGATACAGGTTTGTTGCGGCGATAGTAACGAAAAGGAGCAGCCTGGACGCAAGTGGTGGATACGACGATGACACGTGACAACTGACGGAAATTTTCAACAAAGTGTACGCGTCTCAACAAATTCTCTCGCGTCATCAAGTAACGCATCAGCATTTCTGCCTCGCGGCTCTGAAGCTGGTAAGTGGTCAGAAACCAGCGCAGAAAATGCTTCTTCTCAGCAACTGTGACCGCGTTACTCATGGCCGTCTCCTCCCTGGATAGCTATGGCCTGATCTGGCTTGAACATCAGTGAACCGCGACGATGAGCACTTCTCATTTGTTTATTTTATTCGCTGAACTCGTCATGTTTTCCTGCTCGCCATCGGAAAGTCCGGTTGTTTTTCGAACCTTCTGGCTTTACCTTATGGTATCGCGTGGATCGAATTCTTGCAACGGACTTTTTTCCCACATCGCCGTTTTCGCTAACTTCTTAACCACTCAAACTTTCCGAGTCCGCTTTCTCCTGTACACGGTACAATCGCTCCCATTCGCGCAGAGTTCGTTCTACATTTCCTGGTACTGGTGTCTGTGAGTAACGACTTAGAAAGTCTATCCATTCGTCGGCGGTCTTTCCGGAGGCCAATCCATGTCGAGCGGAGGCCTCTGACATTCGGTAGATGCGCAGAGTTCCTCCTTCCTTCAGATCACAAAGCAGCGCCAGTTCAGTCAATATCGCGGTATGGTCGGCGGTTGCCACAATCTCGAAATTTGGTTGTACCATCAGAACTCGCCTCTCGGTGGTTGTTACTTCAATATCTTGGGGAAGGGTATCTCCTGATAATAATTGTTGACCAACTTGCGTAATTTGAAACCAGGTTTGGCGGTCTTCATCTATCCCTGTACGCAATACTCCCAGATGCACGAGCATTTTCAGGATGCGGTTTTCCCATACGTTGTCCCGAGCGTCATAGTAATAAGGTTGCACCAAATCGCCCAAGATGCTCAGTAGGTCTAGGCTGTTCACCCAGTGGTCTTTTGGAAGTTGCATCAACAATCGCAAGATCAGAGGCAGACGGAAGATGGCACGACGGTATAGGGATACGTAAAAATTGAACAGACGTTTGAGTTTGACGATTTCCGCTAGCTGTTGCCACCTGGGTATTTCATCGGTCACGGCTAGGATGCTCTCTTCATTTTCAACAAGTAGTTGTTGTTGGTAGGCGAAGTCGTACATTAAGGCTAAGCGGTCCGGATAGTCGTGAAACCGTCGTCCATAACCAAATCGCCAACCGGATTCTGGTGGAAATTCAGCAACCTCCAGCAATTGTAGCAATTGCTCAAGGTTGCGCTTGTATAGGCTTCCTTCCACCGTCAATTGAACACGATGGCGTTTTGCATACTCCAATAACACCTCAAAATCACGGACCAAGGCATATCCTTCATCTCGGCAAATCAGCGGCTCTTCACGACGCAAGCGCAAGTGGGTCAACATTTCAGACGTTAGACTGGTAGCCAGGCTTTTTTGCAATTCTTCTGGGAGGCAGTACTGCAGCCGACCGTTAAAGCGAGTTGTGGGATACAGCCACCCTTGCCGTGTCAATTCCGACAGGGCCATGCTGTCTCCTTGCGATTGAAACATGGCTTCTAGTTCCTCGGTGGAAAAAATTCCTCTGCTGTCAAAAGACAATCTCATCATGGCCTGACGTCGCAAAACGGACCACTTGTTCACCTGAGATACGGTCAAGTCGGGGTTGCGCAATGTTATTAGAATTTCTTGCAGCAACGACAACTTCGAGTGACGTATGCATGACAGTTGATAGTAGTCAGCCACTTTCTGTAACACGGAAATATCAGCATGGGTCAAGCACTCGGACAACCTCATTGCGACACTCAGCCTCCTTGAAGTGCGTGTCCGTTTTATATGGTGTCTTCTCCCTCGAAGGGAGAAGACACTCAAAGGGTGTTGGCTGTCAGGCCATGGAAGTTTCGGACAGCCTCTCTGATACCTCAGCGGCAGAGCGAATGTCGTAGGCATACCCTTGTTCCACCAGAAACGTTTGTCTGTGCGCGGCCGTATTCTCCTCCACCGTTCCTTCGCTGACCAGGCTGTAAAATACACCTTCCTTCGTATCAGGTCGCAACAGTCTTCCAATTCTTTGTGCTTCTTCCTGCCTAGACCCAAATAGCCCGGAAACTTGAACAGCCACGGAAGCAGATGGCAAGTCTACTGCAGAGTTCGCAATTCGGGATAAGGCAAGTTTTTGACATTTACCCTGCCTAAAGTCAGAAAACAGACGTTCCCGTTGTGCACGGAGAGTTTTGCCTTCAACTACTGGACAACCAACGACTTGCGCTGCAGCCCGCAACCCATCCAAGTACTGACCCATCAGCAAGACACTCTGCCCCGAATGAGCTTTCAAGATATTGCGCACGACGGGTAACTTTTGCGGATTTTCGGCGGCAATTTTATGCCTTTCTCGCGTTGTGGATGTTTGATACAAGGCGAGGGAAGCAGTGTCCATAGGCACTCGCACCTCGACACAGTGTACTTTGGACAAATATCCTGCCCGTTCGAGACTGCGCCAGCTTTGGTCATAAAACTTTGGACCAATTAGACTGAACACATCTGCCTGTGCTCCATCCTCCCGTACTAGCGTAGCGGTTAGGCCAAGTCGGTGGACTCCCTGGAGTTGTGCAGCTAAGCGAAACCATGGAGCGGGGAGCATGTGCACCTCGTCGTAAATGACCAGACCCCATGGTTGTTCAAGCAGGTGTTGAAAATTCATCAACTGACCTTTGAGTGAATGAGAAGCCACACGGTGATAAGTGACAAGAGTCACCGGATACAGGGGAGCCCTGGATTGATACAAACCTACTTGGGAGTCATTTAATGATGTTCTTCGACAAAATTCTTGTTTCCATTGCAGAGCCGAAGTTTCGTTGGGCACCAATACCAGCGTAGTGGTCTGCAATCTTTGCGCTGCAGCGATACCAACCAGGGTTTTTCCAGATCCACATGGCAAGACCGCAACACCGCTACCACCGATGGATTTAGATAAGAAGCGGTCCACGGCCTGCACCTGATAATCTCTTAACTGAGTTTTATCCGAGAGGAAAAAAGGAAGTTGAGGAGGAGGGTCATGGATTGTCTCGTCAAGGACAGGAATTCCCCCTCTCGCCAATGCCCGTTTGACGGCTGCCCGTAGGTGTTTATCAAAAATTAGACCGGTTTCTGTTTTGTGGTATTGGGGAAGTTCCTTCAAACTTGTGATTTGGTTACTTAGGTGAGGGGAGACTTGCAAAAGAAGATTTTCGTCATCGGCATGAGACAGTCGGACATGACCCCACTTGTCCATTTCTAGCACGATAGTCTCTTGTACTTGAAAGGGCAAATTTTCCGGTGTGCAGTGTGTCTTCAAAAATTTTAAAATGGAATGGGCAACCAGCCCATTGGCAGCCGCTTGCCACAATGTAACCGGGGTGATGCGAAACACTTTGGCGTTGGCCATATCTGTGATTTGTGTAGAAAATGCTGTAAGCCATTCTATCACTTCATCATTTGTGTTTCCCGGAATCCATACAGTTCCATCTTTACGAACAATCATTTTCCTCGCCACTGCTCATCACCTTCCCCGACACCCTGACTTTGCCGCTGCAGTTTCTATCTGGTGCACCCCTGGACGTAACGCTTTGTTCTGTGTGACAGACCGTGCAGCGAAACTTCCAGCTATTTTCAGTATGCCAATGTTCTAGTGTGGGTATACAGTGGTTTTCCCTTGGAAGTAAATGTATGGGCAAGAAATTGAGTTGAGCGATGAAAAACGCTTTCACAAAAAAATAGGAACCTGCATCGCAGATTCCCAAAATAAAGCTTGCTAGGAGTGGAGAGAAATCAGACATAACACCCTTCGAAATGAATAATATCATCCGGTGGAAGCGCTGTCAAGAACAAATATACCGGAATTATGGTCCCGTATATCCCAAATGGTGGATGTCCATAAGAAAACGGGGATAAGAAATGTCTACACAGTTCCAATCGTCCACCTCTACGCCTTTTTGTGAGGCCAACCCTGCCACGGCAAAACTCATGGCCACTCGATGATCTCCATAACTGCTCACCCGCCCTCCAGGGAGACCTCCCTGGCCTTGGACGATAAAGCCATCCTCTGTCTCCTCTGCAGTTCCTCCCACAGTCCGCAGACCACTGACCATGGCGGCAATCCGATCCGTTTCTTTATACCGCAGCTCGTCTGCTCCATAGATGCGGGTTGTGCCCTGAGCGAATGCAGCTAAAACGGCAATTACAGGCAACTCATCAATGAGAGTAGGAATTTCCTCAGGGTGAATTTCGACACCCCGGAGAGTGCTCGCACGCACAGTCAGGTCTCCCATGGCCTCTCCTGCAGACTCCCGTCGATTTGTCACCGTCATGTTCCCACCCATGCGTCGAATCACGTTGAGAAAGCCCGTACGGGTTGGATTCAATCCCACGTTGAGCAAGGTCACTGTGGACCCGGGAACCATCAAGGCAGCGGCGGCATGAAAGGCAGCAGAAGAAATATCCCCAGGTACCTGAACACGGGTTGCATGCAAGAGTTGTCCAGAAGAAACGGTCACCCTCTGACCGCCTTCAGGCAGTCGATCCCGATGCAATTGAACACCAAAACCTGCCATCATGTTTTCAGTGTGGTCTCTGCTGGTGGTTTGCTCAACAATCGTCGTAGCCCCCTTCGTTGCCAAAAGACCCGCCACGAGGATGGCGGACTTTACTTGGGCGCTAGCTACTGGCAAGGTGTACTCGATACCATGCAGGTTACCTCCTTGTACACACAAGGGTGCGACATTCCCGCTGCGAGCGGCAATTTGAGCACCCATCTCACGCAAGGGTTGGATGACCCTTCCCATTGGCCGTCGCCGCAAGGAGTCGTCACCTGTGATACAGGCGAAGCCAACCCGTGCGGCTAATGCGCCCATAAACACACGCAGGGTGGTACCCGAATTACCACAATCCAACACATCTTCAGGTTCCTTGAGGGTGCTCCCAACTCCTCGAATCTGCAGTGCATTTCCTTGTTCATTGACCCTCGCTCCAAGGCTTCGAGCTACGCGTAAGGACGAGCGACAATCGGCTGCATCTAACCAGCCGTCAATCTCAGTTTCGCCTTCCGCCAATAGTCCGAGCAAAATGGCCCGGTGCGTGATAGATTTATCTCCGGGAACTTGCAGCGTACCGTGCAGGGCTGAACTGGGAGAGAAATACTGTGGGTGCGAGTTTGATTTGGATACGGTCATGCATGGCCTTCCTTCCATTCAAGATAAGCATTTTGCGCCTCTTGCAACAGGGATTCAATTTCATTGGGCCGATGAGCAAGGGTTTCCCGAAATCGTTGCAATTCCTCCACCACGCCGTCCAAAGCCTGTAACACGAAGGACTTATTATGGTTAAGAGTGGTGATCCAAAATCCAGGAGGGGATGCGCTCAGTCGAGTGACATCGCGAAATCCAGGACCTGTCATACGTTGCCAAGAAGTACAATCCGAAGAATGGGCACAGGCCTTCTGAAATGCCAGCATAACGGATAATGAAGCTAAGTGGACCCCGTGACTGGCAAACGCCACCGCTAAATCGTGGTCTTGAGCTGTGGGTATGTATTGCACCCGGGCATCGCTAGCAGACAGTATGGGGGCAATCCTCTCACAGGCAGGCCAACCAGAAATACAAAGCCACGGCATATCCGCGAACAATTCTGCCGTGGCTCTTTGAGGACCAGCGCTGGCCTTACCCGCCATTGGGTGGGTTGGAGCGAATCGATGTTGCAGACTCAAGGTTTCTGCAAGTTCACATATTTTGGTTTTTACACTACAGATATCCAGAATAAACTCTGCCAATTGGGAAACCTCTGGCAGTAAGTGCAGTGCCTCATCCACGGGTGTACTCAGGACGGCCCAGTCGTACCTTTCCTCCGGCAGTGTTTCCCATACCCGCCGGAAGGCTCCGGAGGATTGAGCGGTCAGCCGGTGAGTTGGGTTGATCTCCACCCCGTCCACCCACAATCCCGGCAAAGCCCGTTGCCACGCTAGGGACAAAGAAGTTCCCATAAGCCCACAACCCACCACCAGCAATCGGGAAAATCCGGTAACCCCCTCGCTCCCGAGCTCGGCGGAGGGGGTTGACCGACAAAAATTAGTGTTTTCCTGCCACAAGAGCTTCATCCACCGTGATTAGAACCTGCGTAATTTGCTCCACATTGTGCACCAATTGAGCAAAATTTTCGTAGGTCAAAGACTGTTCCCCATCGGACAGGGCGCGCTCGGGGTGGGGATGCACTTCCACAATCAACCCTTGTGCCCCGGCAGCGATACCTGCCCTGGCCATGGGGAGAATATACCGCCAATGCCCAACTCCATGACTGGGATCTACAAGCACGGGCAAATGGGACAAGTGTTGGACAACGGGAATCGCGTTTAGGTCCAGAGTATTGCGAGTGTACGTTTCGAAGGTGCGAATTCCCCGTTCACACAGAATAACGTTGGGATTTCCCTCAGCCAAAACGTACTCTGCTGCCATCAACCATTCCTCAATGGTGGCCGACAACCCACGTTTTAGTAACACGGGTTTTTGTGTGTGTCCCACGGCTCTCAACAGGGGGTAATTTTGCATATTCCGGGCGCCGATTTGAAAAACGTCCACATAATTGTCCATCATGGACAATACGCCCACCTCCATGATCTCGGTGACCACGGGTAGACCTGTATCCTCTCTGGCCAGAGCCAAGTACTTTAAGCCTTCTTCCCCTAATCCCTGAAACGAATACGGCGATGTCCGCGGTTTGAACGCCCCTCCTCGCAACATATGAGCACCCAGAGCCTTGACATGGCGGGCCACATCTAGGATTTGATCTTTCGATTCTACGGAACATGGGCCCGCGATGATGGTGGGTTGTGCGCCTCCGACGACGTGTCCTCCAATTTGGATTAAGGTGTCCTGGGGATGAAACGCACGACTGGCCAGTTTAAAAGGCTTGCTGACTGGCACCACTTTTTCCACCCCCGGCAAACCTTCAATAGGTAACTCTAAAACTCGATCCTTTGATCCGATGATGCCGACGATGGTCTTCTCGGCACCCTGTGAAACGTGAGGAGACAGACCGCAACTTTCGATGACCGCAATCACCTGATTGACCTGGTCCGCCGTAGCTCCTTCTTTCATCACGACAATCACACAGTTCAACTCCTTTTCGCGTACTGCAACTCAATCCTTGGAATAAGTTCTGACTTTCACCTCTGAGAAAAAAGTTCTAAGTCATTCCTTGCAAAAGTTTCTCGGTAAAGTCTCGCACCGCTGTCCGCAGGGTTTGCACAGGAAAATCAAGATTTTGTTGCAAAACCCCCTCTATGCGGCGGATAAAGGCGCTGCCCACAATGACTCCGTCGGCAAATTCAGCCAAGTGCTGTGCCTGTTCCGGGGTGCTGACACCAAACCCCACGGCTACAGGTAAGGAGGTATGGGACCGCACGGTTTGCACCAATTCTTGCACTCGTTCCGACATGCGAACCCGTTCTCCCGTGACACCCAATGAGGATACACAGTATACAAATCCCCGGGCTGAGCCACAGATATCTGTTACACGCTGTTCACCAGAAGTGGGTGCCACTAACGGAATCAAGGAAATTCCGTGCCTATCTGCAATCTGTAACACAGGTTCACTCTCTTCGTACGGTAAGTCCGGTACGATAACTCCGTCAATCCCCGCCGTTTTCGCGTCTGAAAAAAATCTCTCTGGCGTATACTGCAGCAAGGGGTTGATATAGGTGAATGCCACCAGCCCCTTGTCCGTTTCCGCCCGCAGAGCCTGCGCCAGTTCAAATACTTGAGGAAATTGAAAACCCGACTTCAGGCTGCGGGCAGCCGAGGCCTGAATCACCGGGCCGTCTGCCAAGGGGTCCGAATAGGGCACTCCGATTTCCACGATATCCGCCCCGGCCTGAAGAACGGACCGAAATAACTCCAGCGATGCGTCCAAGGAAGGATCTCCCGTGTTTAAAAACGGAATTAAGGCGGCACGCTGAGTTTGTTTGTGAAAGGCGGCCTCAATGCGATTCATGTCCAGCACCTCGACTTTGCCGGGCAATTTCCTCCACGTCTTTATCTCCCCGTCCGGACAGACAGATCACTAGAATATCCTCCCTATTCATAGCCTGTGCCTCTTTAACCGCCTGAGCCAGGGCGTGTGCGCTCTCCAATGCCGGAATGATCCCCTCACTTTTCGAAAGTAAATAAAAGGCAGACAAAGCCTCCTCATCGCTGATGGGGACGTACCGAGCGCGTCCCGTCTGATGTAGCCAGGCATGTTCCGGCCCCACTCCCGGATAGTCCAGTCCAGCTGAAATAGAGTGTGCGGGTTGCACTTGACCAAACTCGTCTTGTAACAAGTATGTCAAAGCTCCATGCAACACGCCAGGCCGACCCCGATTAATGGACGCCGCATGGTGTGGCGTGTCTATCCCTTCACCAGCGGCCTCCACCCCTACCAGGGCCACTTCTTTATTCGGAATGAAGGGATAAAATATACCCATTGCATTGCTCCCTCCGCCAACACAAGCCAAAATTTTGTCGGGTAGGCGGCCTTCCACAGCAAGGATCTGCGTTTTGGTTTCATCGCCAATAACCCGCTGAAAATCGCGGACCATACGGGGATACGGATGAGGACCGACGACAGAACCAATGATGTAATAGGTGTCCTCCACGTGTTCTACCCAATGACGAATGGCCTCATTGGTGGCATCTTTTAAGGTTCTTGATCCGGTGGTGGCTGACACCACGTCTGCTCCCAACATGCGCATGCGAAAGACGTTGAGAGCTTGGCGACGCATGTCTTCCTCTCCCATGAACACGGTGCATGCTAATCCGAACCGGGCAGCCACGGTGGCGGTGGCGACTCCATGTTGTCCTGCACCCGTCTCTGCAATCACTCTCCGCTTTCCGGTATGCACCGCCAACAATGCCTGACCGATGGCATTGTTGATTTTGTGTGCTCCCGTATGGTTCAGGTCCTCTCGCTTGAGATAAATTTTGGGTCCACCCAATTCTTTGGAGAACTGTTCCGCAAAATAAAGCGGAGTGGGACGACCTGAGTAGTTTTGCAAATAGTACTTTAACTCTTCTTGAAACGCGGTATCATGGGACAACCGTTCGTAGTCGTTTTCCAACTGGTGGAGCGCCGACATGAGTGTTTCCGGTACGTAGCGTCCACCAAAGGGACCAAATCGGCCTACAGAATCAGGATAAGTTGGAGTGCCCTGCATGTTTTTCCACCGCCTCGATCAGGTCCATAATTTTTGTGACAGATTTGCGACCGTTCTCCTCCACTCCGGAAGACACGTCCAAACCATCGGGTTGCCACACGGATAAAAGTTCAGTCACGTTCCCTGAGTGAAGACCACCAGCCACCCACAAAAACGGACGGTCTGAGTCTTGTTGCAGCCAAGTCCCTATAGTAGGAAGAATGTCCCACATAAATGTTTTTCCATATCCTCCAGTGACTCCGTGCGCAGCATTGACAGGCGGACTCGCATCTAGCAAAATTCCGTCCACGTGACGGAGATAGACGGAGATTTCACGCATCACGTGCGCGATAGTCTTGGAAACATCCAGCAAGTCGGGTGTGGGGACACGCACGGCTTTCCACACGGTGTATCCTCTATTACATAGGTCGTCACACCAAGTCGGTGGCTCTTCTCCATGCAATTGAACTCCGGTGATACCTGAAAGGGATAGACTGTCACGAATTTCAATTAAGTCCATCCCAGCCACCACCGCCATTACTTGGCATGTCTCCTGCAAGCTTTGAACCGCAACTCGCGCCTGTTGCGGAGAAACAAATCGCTTACTCTTTGGAACAAAAACAAAAACAGCGTGAGTGACTCTCGCATGGACTGTGAAGGAAAAGTCGTCCTCAGGGTGAAGACCACAAATTTTGATGTTCGGTCCCATTCTCTGTCACCCCCTGTTTCCTCGTCTTTACGAGTGGTGCAGTGATGACACAAGTTCTACTTGCAAGGAGCGCAACAGCGCCGTGACTTGCTCAGGAGTTCCAGCACGCATGAGTGCTTCTCCCACCAAGATGCCCCGAGCGCCATACTCCGCCATGCGCAACGCGTCCTCGCGGGAACCGATTCCACTTTCAGCAATGGAAAACACATTTTGCGGAACTTCTTTCAGTACTTCTCGTGTCACATCCAAGGAGACATGAAAGGTATGCAAGTCCCGGTTGTTGATGCCTAACACGGAGGGATTCGCTGCCAAGGCCATCGCAACTTCGGACACTTGATGCACCTCTATCAATACATCTAGACCGACGGATTGAGCGTAATGCGATAACTCGGATAGTCGCCCAGGAGTGAGAGCTGCACAGATCAACAAAACCGCGTCCGCACCAGCTAAGAGGGCCTGGTCAATTTGCCGTTCGTCCACGATGAAATCCTTGCGCAACACGGGTAAATTAATCGTATCGCGCACCGCTGTCAAGTCTTCTAAACTTCCATGAAAATATGTCGCATCTGTCAATACAGAAACAGCCTGAGCTCCTGCTGCCGCATATACCTGAGCCCTTTCCGCCGGGTTAAAATCCACTTGGATCCATCCCTTAGACGGGCTGGCCTTCTTTACTTCAGCAATCACCGCTAACTCTGACGTGGCCTGCAGGTGACGTAAAAATCCTCGACGGGGTGGTAAGTTGTGCTGTTGTGCGGCCCTACCCTGGGAGTCACCAGCTCGCAATTGCGCCACTTCCGCTTGTTTCGTCAACAAAATTTGATCCAAAAACGCACTCATTGAGCCACCTCCGCGTGGGGGTATTCCTGTGTGGCTACGATGAAACGCTGCATCGTCTGCAGAGCCCGTCCGGAGTCAATCAACTCTGCTGCAAGAGTCACCCCTTCTTGAATGGATGAAACTTTATCTCCCACATATAAGACGGCCGCCGCATTCAAAAGAATGACATCCCGGCGTGGTCCCTTTTCGCCAGTGAATATGGAGCGAAGAATTGCCGCATTTTCATTGGCATCGCCCCCTTCCAAAGCTGCCAAGTCAGATTTCTCCAGGCCACAATCCTCTGGTGATAAGGTGTAGTGGTGAATGGTGCCATCTACCACTTCCGCCACAAGATTGGGTCCTTGTAAAGATAGCTCATCAATCCCCCCCCCACCGTGTACCACCATGGCACGTCGAGTTCCTAATTGCAGCAAAGCCTTACCCACACTTTCCACCAAATGGGGTTGAAATACACCTAACACTTGCTTTGTTGCCCCCGCTGGATTGGTGAGAGGACCCAGAATATTGAAAATGGTTCGAAAGCCTAACTGTTTGCGTGCCTCTGCAGCGTGTTTCATTGCTGGATGATAAGCCTGCGCAAACAAAAAGCATAAACCAGTGTCCTCTAAGCAAGACAAGGCTTCAGTGGCCGTTAGGTCAATTTCCGCACCCAGGGCGGCCAATACGTCCGCACTGCCACTGCGACTGGATACCGCTCGATTTCCGTGTTTGGCAATGGGGATTCCCGCAGCGGCGCCCACGAAAGCGGCCCCCGTAGAAATATTGAAAGTTTTTGCACCATCTCCTCCGGTACCACAGGTATCCACCACGTCAAACGGTACCTGCAGAGCAATGGCATGACTTCGCATGGCCCTGGCAAATCCGACGATTTCGTCCACCGTTTCTCCGCGCACAGCCATGGCTGCCAATAGACCTGCCGTTTGCACCGGGGTCACTTGCCCAGACATTAATTCATTCATAAAAGACTCGGCAATTTCTTGGCTTAAACTCTCTCCCGAAGCCACAGTTTTTAATACTTCCTGGACACTGGTTTGCATGAAATTCACTCCCCTCGGACATATGCCCAGTGGGAAGGCGAACAGCAGAAGCAATCAACGGATCATAAAAAATCCACATGCTAGGAGCAAGCCCTAACCTGCGGATTCTGCACCCGTCCGTCCAAAACTGGCATGGATCAGCTACTCGCTCCGCTCCGCTCAACTCCACTGAATCCCTAATCACTCGCCTAAACTCGGCTCCACTGCCATGCGCTAAAAAAGTCTCATGATACTAATGGCTCATGCTCATCATACGGTCAGATGGTTCGTTCGTCAACAGGTCACCATCACACAATTCAAGGGTATCACGGGTAGTCACACCATTCTGGCAGACTACTGATGGGTCTGCTTTTTCACTCAGGACGTTGAGGCCTGCCAAGCGGCCCGCACATCTTCTTCAGTGACCTCTCGAGTCACCTCAACTCGGCCAATTTCTCTGGGTAGTACGAAGGTCCAACCACTTCCGGAGTGCTTTTTATCCACGTCCAAGTAGGTGAGCACCTGTTCCCATTTCATGAGAGGGGGAACAACCGGTAAGTGATGTTGACGTAACACAGTAATGATCTGATCTCTGACTGTTGGATCCAACCATTTCCAGGAGACTGCAATTTCTGCTTCCATTCTCATACCAATGGCCACGGCTTCTCCGTGATTGAGTTGATAATGGGATGCCTGCTCCATGGCATGACCTATGGTATGTCCTAAGTTGAGGTGCATTCGGAGACCCGCCTCACGTTCGTCCGCCTGAACGATGGCAATTTTAACTCCGCTGGCCTGGGCAATCATAGCTTCCATCTCTGCGCTATCTCCGCAGGAGGGTTGGGGTGTATCTTGCAGATGAGCAAACAACTCAGGTTCGCCAATGACAGCATGTTTTATGACCTCGGCCATTCCGCCACGCCACTCCCGATTGGGCAGGGTGTGTAGAGTGTCAACGTCATACACCACTAATCGTGGTTGATAAAAAGCTCCCACCAGGTTTTTGCCTGCGGGCAGATTGACTCCGACCTTACCGCCAATGCTGCTGTCGTGTGCCAACAAAGTGGTTGGCACTTGAATCAGATGGACTCCTCGCAGGTATGTGGCTGCTGCAAACCCTGCCAAGTCCCCCACTACTCCTCCACCCACGGCGATGACTATGCCGGAACGACGGACTTTTGCCTGCAACAGACGTGTGTACAAAGCTTCAGTCAGGGACAGAGATTTGCTTGCATCTCCTGCGGGGACCACCGCGAGTTCCGCGGGCCATCCCGCTTTTCGTAAGGATGCCTGAAGGGTATCCGGATATCCTAATGCAGCCACATTATCATCACTGACTAAGAGACATCCTCCGTCCTGAGGAAGTCCTAGTTGAGCTAAAAAGTGGGGAATTTGCGTCAGCAGTCCGGATCCAATGACTATCTCATAATTAGCAGTATGGGTGTGTACCTCCAGTCGTCTCATCGTTGACTCACCCGTTTTTGGTAGACACGAAATGATTCCTTCACTTGTTCCATAGAGTCCCCTCCAAACTTCTCTAAAAATGCCTCGGCAATCACCCACGCTGCCATATTTTCCGCCACCACGGAGGCTGCCGGTACGGCGCAGTAATCCGAACGTTCAACGCTGGCCTCTTCTACCTGCTTGGTTTTCATGTCGACGCTGGGTAGAGGATGATACAGTGTGGCGATGGGTTTCATAGCTCCCCGCAAAACGATGGGCTGTCCGTTGGTCACTCCTCCCTCCACTCCTCCCGCCCCATTGCTGGGTCTCAGATATCGTCCATCTTGGTACAGGATGGGGTCATGTACTTGAGAACCGAAGCGATGGGCTGATACAAACCCCAGTCCTATCTCCACACCTTTGATGGCAGGAATACTCATTAAGGCCCCGGCCAAGCGTCCGTCCAGCTTGCGATCCGGATGAGCATAACTTCCAAGACCCACTGGGCACCCGCGGATAACGACTTCAAACACTCCCCCCACCGTGTCTCCCCGCTCCTTCGCTTCGTCAATCTTTCTTATCATTCTGGATTCCGCTTCTGCGTCTGCACATCGCACCGGGGACGCATTCGCTTGATGGACCAAATCATCCCAAGTTTCTGGGAGTGTCCCCACCCTCTCTCCACCAATTTCAACCACATGAGCGGAGACTTCCATATCAAAGTGAGATAACAACTGTCGTGCCAAAGCACCTGCTGCCACGATGGTAGCCGTGTTGCGGGCGCTCGCCCGCTCAAGGACATTGCGCACATCCGCGTGGTCGTACTTGATTGCACCGGCAAGGTCTGCATGTCCAGGCCTGGGCCGCGTAACCTCCTTCAGGTCGGTGGGGAGTTGTCCCCAAACCGACATGCGATCTGTCCAGTGACTGAAGTCCCGATTGATAATCTGCATAGTCACAGGGGAACCGAGAGTTAAACCAAAGCGGACGCCGCTGGTTATTTCAACCTCATCACTCTCGATTTTCATACGGTAACCCCGACCATAGCCTTGCTGACGCCTACGCAACTGCTGATCAATTTCGTCTTTAGACACAGCTAAGTGGCTGGGCAGGCCTTCCACAATCACGGTCAGTCCGGGACCGTGGGACTCTCCTGCGGATAAATAGCGGATCATAGCGGAAACTCCTCTCCACAGCGGTGACTTCTTTCGTATCTTATCAGATAGATTAACAGTCTCCAACAATTCAAGTTGATATCTGGAGTAGGGCTTGAAACTCTGTATGGCACCAGAGTATGCAACACTGTTCTGGCAATCCCTCGTATTTGGACACCTGCTTCAGTCATCTAGATAATTTTCTAAATTATCCCATATATCGGAATCTCCCCCGTTGAGTTCCCACAAATTCCGCAAGTCAAGGGCAACTGGAGCATAGGCTTGCTGGAATATTTCGGTCACCGGGTCTTGCCAACTTAGTCGCAGAGCGTGAAGGGCTTGACGTCGGTTGGATTGCTTGTCATATCGTCCAACCTGCTGAACCAAACCCCCTTCATGTGGATCCAGGTTAGAGTCGAAGGGGGAATTAAGTATACGATTTTTTTCACTCCACAGAATTGTATCTTGTCTATCTCCATACACTGGATCGCCCAAAAGGGGCATTCCCGCAGCCGAAAAGTGCAAGCGAATTTGGTGGGTTCGTCCAGTTTCTAAACGAACCAATACCAGCCAAGCGGTATCAGTACGAGCCAACACAAGAAAGTGAGTGACGGCCCGTTGTCCCTTGTCCGTGATAACACGTTGGGACGGATGTTGTGGGTCTTGACCAATGGGCAGATTGATAGTGTGCCAGGGCTCTTTCTCAGTGGTTTCATACGGTGTATACACACTCAAAGAGACGCGCCGTGGCCTTGGAGGACGGACCAAAGCACAGTAACTCCGATGCATTTTTCCCTCCCGTAGACCCATGTCAAACAAATGATGAAAATGGGCATGACGGGCAAACATGACCACTCCTGAAGTTTCTCGGTCGAGCCTGTGAACACAATGGGGTACCTGTTGATGTGGTTGCAAATAGGCAGATACTGCCGCCAACAAGGATCCCTGCCGTTCTTTCGCACTGGGATGAGTGAGCATGCCTGCTGGTTTATTGACAACCAGCACCTGTTCATCTTCGTAACAGATGTCAATGGGTATCCGTTCCGGTGTCACGGTTGCGACTTCTATCGGTAGAGGCACGCTTAAAACGTCTCCAACCTTGACTCGTTCGTGCAAAAAAGCTGGTCTATCATTGCACTGTACCCGTACCCGAAATTCTGGGTTACGCTGCAATCGTGTGGAAAACTTGAGTTCATGCTGGAGCAAAGAGCGAATGGTGCGACCAGCCTGATGGGTAGTAACGGTGAGAGTGTAACGAAAGGGGGAATTTGACAACGTCTGCGGTCTCCTTTACTACTCTAGGCAATGAGCCAACACATGGGTCTGATGACCGTGACTTGCGTGCCAAAGGCTACTTGTGTATACTAACAATAACAAATCGTGCGGATGTAGTTCAATTGGCAGAGCGTCAGCTTCCCAAGCTGAATGTTGCGGGTTCGAGCCCCGTCATCCGCTCCAAATGAGGGTATATATCCCGATATTTTGTACAGAGCCATTACGAGTGTGACTATGGCGATGGAAACAAAAATTCCGAGGGGATGTATGCCCTATTTTTCGTATGCTGGTCTACAATATTTCAGAATGATGAGAATATTATTATTTCCCGTATGGGTAAGTTCCATGATGACATACTGGAAAAATTTCTTTTTTCTGCACTATGAGATCCCTTGTTGTGTAAGGGACACAAAATGAAGAAACAGGGCATAGAATCAACTGAAAGGGAACCAATAGACTGAATGATGGGCTTCGGGAACGGTCATGTGGAGATGATGAAAGGGTGTCACCTCACGGGATGCTCATAGGTGGAGGTTGTTCCATGAACAATCAAAATCCTTTTGATTTTCTTAAACAGTTAGGTCAATTGGGAAATCTACAGAAAATGATGGGTGAAAATTTTTGGAATAATGTACCGAATGCTGATATGGCAAATGTAAACATGCCCCCCTCATTTAACGGCCTGTGGAATACAAATTTTCCGCCTGTAGATGTGTTTGAACAGGGGCGACAAATCATCGTCCTTGTGGACATTCCGGGATTATTTCGGCCATCGGATATCAGTTTATCCGTGGAGGGCAATCGTTTGTGGATGAAGGGTGACATACAGCGTCCCAATGCACCTCAGGGACAATTTGCGCTTTCCGAGCGGCATAAGGGATCTTTTGAACGGGAAATTGCGCTGCCTGCTCGGGTGCGAAAGGATAAGGTTCAGGCCGCCTATCGTAATGGGGTTTTGGAGATACACATGGTTCGCGAGGAGGAAGGGCATGATTCTCTGCGAAAAAACCAAATCCCCATTCAGTTTGAGGATTATTGAGCAACCATCTCTTGTACTGCTGACTATTGATACGAAAATAGCTCGTCCTGATTTTTTGGTCATTTTCATCCTTGGTAATGGCCGTCAGGCCATGGATGATTCGGACAACCTCTCCAAGTTTCCTCGCCTGTATTTTCCTGTGGACAGGGTGTAAAATACCTTTGGTGACTGTCTGGGAGGGTCGGTATTTAAAGTCTATACCTTGTTTAATCCTATGGAGGCGGGGAAATGGACAGGTCATGTGAGCGATTGGAGCAACAGATGGTGCCTTTCAAAACTATGCTGTCACAGCGTAGCGATGAAGGTATTTGGGTCATTGCTGGAGATTATGGAGTGACTATTGGTGCTGTTAAAGCGGTGGTTAAACATGTGGACAAAGTGACGCGTAAATACAGTCTGGGCAAGAATCCTTCCTTTCCACCTCTGCATGTTGTGTTATTTACTGCTCCAGCGGGATTGGAGTATGGCTTAATGCGTTCTGGATATTCTCGGCAGGAAGCTATTCGAATTGCTGCGGTAAAAGTCATCACTGATGGAACACAAGTGATTTTGTATACAAATTTGTTAAACCAACAGCAAGGACTTGAAGAAGCTCTCACGGAGGGATTTCGGTGCGCACTGGGGTTGGAGACCTTGGCGCCTGGAGCTTGATTGCTTTCTGATGCATTTCTCATAACCGCACAAAGATGATTGAACGCAGGACATTTGACCGCTTGCTTAGTAGACTCAAAGGGTACAGCCCTCAGGGCTGTACCCTTTGTTTCTGCGCATAGGCATAGAACAGTCCCTTGTGATAACTACCCGTTGGGGGCAGGCCGACTGACGCCAGACATTCAAGCGAGGCGAAAGCGGCAGTAGTTGACTGGGGTAAGAATCTCTTTGTGCTCTGCTTGGTTGCTCAATGAATGAACACGTTCTGTAAGGAGATGAAGGCCACCGTGAAACGCGGGTTTGGTCATTTCATAGCCAGTGGAGGCGTATTGGATTGGGCTACTGGCATCGTGGTGGGCACAGCCTTCAGTAAAGTGATAGAATCTTTTGTGAATGATGTGATGGTGCCACCTCTGGGCCTCATATTTCATAAAGTGGACTTTCATGATTTTTTTGTGAGCCTGTCTGGTCGTCACTTTGCGACTTTCAGCGAAGCGAAAGCTGCGGGAGCACCAACTCTTAATTACGGTTCATTTGTGGGATATTTCCTAGACTTTCTCATTGAATCCTTTATGGTTTATTTGGCGGTCACGCGTTTAACGCACTGGCACATCGAACCGGCTAAGGAATGTCCATACTGTGCAGAGACCATCTCCGTTCGTGCTATTCGTTGTCCTCACTGTGGGTCTGATTTACCGTCCTCATCACTCTAAAGTCACTTATGAGGAGGCATCTCTACGAATGGTCCAATCCACTAAAATTCGCAGGTTTGGACTGGCTCTCAGTGGGGGTACTTTAAAAGCTGCGGCCCATGTGGGAGTCCTTTCTGCCCTAGAGGACTTGGGATTTCACCCGGACTGTATTGCAGGGACAAGCGCCGGAGCCATTGTGGCTTCTCTTTACGCTCACGGCTATCGGCCCGCTGAGATGCAGCAGATGATAATAAAGTTTCCCGGTGTGCAGTTGCTAGATTACGGGTTCCCACTGTTGTCCTCACTGTTGAACTACTGGCGCTACCGTCTCCCTGCTCTGAAGGGACAAAACGAGTTAACATTGGCTTATGGGCTGATACGGGGGAAAAAATTATACCATTACCTGGATAATTTACTAAAGAAAAGGGCCGCTCGCATGCCTTATTACGTGATAGCCACCGATTTGTGGACCGGAAAGCCCATTACTTTTACAAACGATCCCGCACGTCCCTGCTGGCCGGACATGAATGATATCCAGAAACCCGCTGCTGTGGTGATGGGCAGCTGTGCACTGCCAGGAATTCTCACTCCAGTCACATATTCTCCTTACCTGTTGGCGGATGGGGCATTGCGACACTATGTTCCGGTGGATGTTTTGCGACAGGCTGGTTGTCGTCGCATTGTGGCCGTAAATTTATACCGCCTAGACCAAAATTGGCAACCGCAAACCTTTGTTCATGTGTTGGTACGCTCGTTGGACATTTTATTGCAAGAGACAGTGGATCAAGACACGGTTGGCAAAGATGTGATGGTTTTGCAGCCGAGTATCAAAGAAATTTCCTGGCTGTCTATTAATCACATGAGGGTCAACGCCGTTGCTGGCCGAGTCGAGGTGTATGGACAGGCGGACCGATTACGCTCTTTTTTGTCAAGTCCCGATTAACATTTTATTCGGTGGAAGGAATAGGTGGGATCTCACTTGCTCAGAATCCCAGCGTTGCAAAAACGCCTACCTTCACTCCGAGCAAGGCAGGCGTTTTGCCGTAGATCAAAATTAACGGATCCATGCATCCATGGTCTTTTCGTACTGGACGATGTCATCACCAAACCACAAATCAATCTCTCGTTTCGCACTTTCTGTTGAATCAGAGCCATGCACAATGTTCATACTGATGGTCAAGCCAAAATCCCCCCGAATCGTGCCAGGGGCGGCTTCTGCCGGGTTTGTTTTACCCATCAGAGTGCGACAAACAGGAATGGCATTTTCACCTTTCCATACCATGGCAAAAACGGGAGCGGATGTAATGAAAGTTACCAGGTCATTAAAAAAGGGCTTGTCCTGGTGTTCGGCGTAGTGTTTTTTCGCCAGGTCTGGAGAGACTTGCATGAGCTTCGCGCCTACCAATTGCAGTCCCTTATTCTCAAACCTGGACATTACTTCTGCAACTAATCCTCGTTGCACTCCATCAGGTTTTACCATTATAAAGGTCGTCTCTGTGGTCATTCCCACTCCTCCTGGCACATTGTGTCTAACTAACCGCATTCCTCACATATTGTAACTTGATGACGAAGAGGGAGCAAGTGAACGGCAAAACTGGCTTTTATTCCAGTAAATGCAGTGACGTAGATTTGCCTTCCTTGCTGATGCCGCTAACAGCGGCATGGGTGTCTATCCAGCAAATACACTCACATGTATTTACATCCCTTGCTGGTGCCGCTAACAGCGGCATGAGGGGCTATCCCTTTAAAACATCCGTTGGTTTAAGAAGTGTGCCAACACGCTTAATTCTTCTGTTGCCTCTGCGAGTTGCAGGATATCCAGGTCACGAATAGCCTTGTTCAAATAGCGACGAGCAAGGTTTCGGGCCATGTCAATGCCTCCGGATTCACGAATCAACCCAATGGCCTGTCCGGTATCCTCTGCAGACATGTTCGGACGAATGAGTTCTTGCAAGTCTTTGGCATGGGGGCCGCAGCGGGTTCCGTATAGAGCTGGCAGCGTCAAATTGCCCTGAAACAAATCGCTACCTACTCGTTTTCCTACCACTGCCTCATCGCCAACATAGTCTAGTACATCATCAATAATTTGGAAAGCCATTCCGGCATGATAACCAAACCTCCCCAAGGCATTGACCACCTCAGGTTTAGCACCGGCCACCAAGGCCCCTAAAGAACAACTCACCGAAATCAGTAAGGCTGTCTTCCGTTTCACGCGCCTCAAATAAACTCTCAGGGGCTGGTTCCAACGATAAAAGTCGCGGATTTGTTCAATCTCCCCTTGACACATCTCCACCATGGCGGCAGACATGGTTTGGTGGACACGGGGATCTCCAATCCGGACAAACATCCAAATGGCTCGGGCAAACAGAAAGTCGCCCGTATACATGGCGGGACGATTACCAAACTGGGCACGAACCGTAGGTCGACCTCTACGCATGTCAGAGTTATCAATGACATCATCGTGAACGAGGGTAGCCATATGCACCATTTCTAAGGCTGCACCGAGCAAGTACAACTGTTCTTTCTCACGGGACGGACCGAATCGACTGCAGATTAAAGCGAACAGAGGCCGGAGGCGCTTGCCACCGGCTTGTACGAGCTGTGTCGAAGATTCCGTGAGTCGCGTATTTTGACTTTGCACCGACCGCAGCAAAGTTTCATCAACTGAATTAAGATCTGGTTTATATCGCTGATAAACATCCGCAAAATCCATCTGTGAATTGTCCCCCAGCTTACTTCCCATGTACAAGGCAGCAATGCTACCCGTCAGAGGGTAACTTTCTACACGTTCTGAACCCGTTTCTCGGCACCAAATGCATTCTATCATCCGCAGGTACATTTTGGGAGAAAACCTGATGACCACACTCGGATTTCGACTGTTTTTTCATCATCCGGGTTTCTTCTCTGCCAAGAATGAGCTATCCATGGCTGTCTGAATGGGTTGCAAGTATTTCAACAACATCTGCGAAATGGGCCCTGATACCCCATCGTCGGCGGCTTGGTGCAATTTTATCGCTGTCTCCACTAAACACTGTTCGTATTGTTCCGGCCGAAGAATACTGTTGGCTTGAGAGGTACGTTGCAAAATCTCATGCACCACATAACCCCTGACTAAGGATGACACTTGAGTCCGCCAGCGCTCCTGAGCATTGCTAACAAAAAACCGAATGAGAGTGTATAAAAGTGAACCTTGAATGATATCGTGCTGTAGAAGATACTCTTCTTCACACATCTCAGGATGGGTATATAGCGCCATCTTTGCCTCGTTCACTTCCACCACGGCTTGAGACAAAGCCGCCATTAAGCTGCTGTCCGAAACTCGGGTAAGAATACGATAGTACCAACTGCTACAGTAATCACCAGCCAGTACACGCAACTGCCGTTGCAAGTCGCGAACTTGATCCACAGTTTCGTGTATGGCAAAACCCTCTTGGAGCAGTAAGACTGCCGATAAAATCTCTGTTGCTTCAGCGAGAGGCTCTTGCGACTCTAACAAGATGGCTCGACCTACTTCAAAATGAAACCGGCTGGCTGTGGGGTTCACGTAGGCAGACCTCAGAAACGGATGATGAGTGTACCGTTTGAACCGCTCCTCTACCTCAGCAAACGTGATTTCCTCGATTTTGACGCTCACGTTGGTGTCATCCCCCTCACCACACTTCACCGGGTACAACCTGCGACAGTATTATACCACAAGGACAGCATGGCCTCTCTC
>DAHWFY010000260.1 GCA_027336365.1 Bacillota bacterium
TTCGTTCCTTTTTCAACTCCAACCTGAAACGGCTCACCGATTAACTTTTTGGGGTCTGTCTTCCTTTCCTGGGATGGTGCGCCTGTTGGCTCCCCCACTGCAAGTCCCAGAAATTTTAACTCAAGAGCTATGGGGGTTAAAATTCCCACATCCCATCGGTCTAGGAGCTGGGTTGGACAAAGACGGAGTCGCCATCAACGGTTTGTTCACGGCCGGTTTCTCTTTTCTGGAAGTCGGCACGGTCACTCCTCTCCCACAGTCCGGTAATCCCGAACCCCGCTTGTTCAGATTGGTGCAAGACGAAGCCCTGATTAACCGCATGGGGTTCAACAACCAAGGGATGGAAATCCTGCGCCAACATCTATTTCAGCGCCGCCGGGCGGGAATTGTGGGCATTAACATTGGCAAAAACAAAAACACCCCTAATGCCAGTGCAGTCTCTGACTATACCCTATTGGTTAATTACCTGTATCTGCTGGCAGACTTCTTTGTCATCAATGTCAGTTCACCAAATACCCCAGGCTTGCGGGATCTGCAAACCGCGAAATCCCTTTTGCCCTTGGCACAGCAAGTGGTACGAGCTCGCGATAGGCAGTTTGAGTTGCACCAAGATCGGGTACGACCACATCGTCCGCCGGTTTTGGTCAAAATAGCGCCAGATTTGACCGATGATTCCATCGTTGACCTTTCTCGCCAACTTCTACAGGTTCCTATCGATGGCTTTGTGGCCACAAACACCACAACCGCTAGAGATCCACAGCTTGGCAGTGCTCACTCCGAGGAACCAGGTGGCTTAAGCGGACGGCCTTTGCGCCAAAGGTCCACAGAGGTGGTCCACCTAATTCACCAGGCCATTTCAGGTCAGGTCCCCATTGTGGCTTCCGGAGGAGTCTTTGACGCTGCGGATGCGTACGAAAAGGTGTGCGCTGGAGCAAGTTTGGTAGAATTGTACACTGGATTCATTTACCGCGGACCCGGGATTATTCAGGATATTGTCACTGGCCTGGCGAACTTGCTGGTGCGAGATGGCTTCTCCCATATTGAACAAGCCGTAGGCTCGGAATCGGTCTAATCCCCTCTCAGTTACCCATGAGATAAACACTGTCGTCAATTTGCAGGATTACCCCCCTGACGCCTCTGGCCAAATCACTGAATAAAAACATCGCGACATCCCTAATCTTTTCTAGTGTGACAGCCCTGCGCAGTGTCGAACGTTCCTCCACGTTGTGCATCCATTCAGACAAACCACCCACCCCTTTTACGGGCACTGTCCGCGCCGCTCCCGCTGAGAATCTGATATGAGTTTCGCTATCCTCGGCCTTTTCCCTGGTTATTTCACGGGTTGGCGAGTAGCTCAAACCCACTATCCAGTGACTCATTTTGAAAACTATCTGTGGAAATTCTGTGTTTTATATATTTTTTACGGATTTTTTATTGACTTTTTGATTCGACATCCTTCGCACTGGTAACAGGAATATTATTGCGCTAAAATGATTGTTGGAAGACTTCAAGATTACAGATGGAGGAGGAACTAAAATTGGCACACGAATTACCGCCGCTACCCTATGCATATGATGCGTTGGAGCCCTATATCGATGAAATGACCATGAAGGTCCACCACACAGGCCACCATGGCGCCTATGTAAAAAATCTCAACGCCGCGTTGGAAGGACATCCCGAATTGCAGTCCAAGCCCGTGGAAGACTTACTGCGAGAGATCAACTCTGTACCCGAGTCCATCCGCACCGCAGTGCGCAATAATGGCGGCGGTCACGCTAACCACACCATGTTTTGGCAGATTATGAGCCCCAATGGCGGCGGTCAACCCTCCGGTGGTTTGGCAGATGCCCTGAACACCACCTTTGGTGGTTTTGACAAGTTTAAGGACGAGTTCGTTAAAGCGGCGACGACTCGCTTTGGTAGCGGCTGGGCTTGGCTCATTATGCAAGACGGCAAACTTTCCATCATCAGCACTGCCAATCAGGACAGTCCCTACATGGAAAACCAAAAACCCATTTTTGGGTTGGATGTTTGGGAGCACGCCTACTATTTGAAGTATCAAAATCGTCGTCCCGAGTACATCTCGGCGTTTTGGAACGTCGTAAACTGGGCAGAAGTCGAAAAACGTTTTCAAGCTGCGAAGTAAAGAAATAATATAAAAATGCACAGATGAGCGGGAATCCTCAGATCCCGCTCATTTTACTTTCATCCTGCCATACTGTGATATTCATACCCCATGTGGAGCGGTCTCTGACCTCCCTTACTTTTCCCAACAACCTCCAGTACAACCCCTCTGTGCTTCCGATGGAAAATAAATATTATTAGTGCGTGTCCGGAAAGGGGTCTGGTCAGACCCAAGCAGTGCCAGGAGGCCAGCCCAAAATGCGCACCAAGCGTACGTTTCTGGTACGTGAGGGAGCATTTTGGGCGACGACGCAGCAATGCGCCGGGGAGTTCTGACCCCTTTCCGGACAACCTCTTATGGTGCGTGTCCAAAACCCAAACAACTTTCCGCAAGCGCTGTCAAACTGGACTTCTCTGGCTTTGCTATAATAAAAGTCGGTAAGCGAGAGGAGAGAAAAACCGTGAATAAAATGCAGGAGAGTCTGTTGGAATTAGTGGTGCAAACGTCCACCAATTTGCCTCCGGATGTGCGTCGGGCCATCAAGCGGGCAGAACTGGAAGAGCAGTTTGGTTCCCAAGCGGCATTGGCTCTGGACACCATTGTCGACAACATTGTTTCAGCCGAGGAGGACAGGTTGCCCATCTGTCAGGACACGGGTATGCCCACATTTATCGTTAAGTGTCCGGTGGGCTTCAACCAACTTCGCTTGGCGGAAGACATAAGGGCCGCGGTGATGGAAGCCACTCAGCAGGGCAAATTGCGTCCCAATTCTGTGGACTCGTTGACAGGAAAGAATTCCGGAGACAACTTGGGGATTGGAACGCCGGTCATACACTTTGAACAGTGGGAACAGGATGATTTGGATATTCGCTTGATTTTAAAGGGCGGTGGCTGTGAGAACAAAAATATCCAGTATTCTTTGCCCATGGATCTGCCGGGGTTGGGTAGGGCAGGACGAGACATGGATGGGGTGCGCAAGTGCATCCTGCACTCTGTCTATCAGGCGCAAGGTTTTGGCTGTGGTGCGGGATTCCTCGGAGTGGGGGTTGGTGGAGACCGCACCACCGGGTATGAGTTGGCGAAACAACAGTTGTTCCGGGAATTGGAAGATACAAATCCCAACCCAGTTCTGTCGGAACTGGAGAAATACATCATGGACCATGT
>DAHWFY010000261.1 GCA_027336365.1 Bacillota bacterium
TCTGCGGTGCTCCTACGCGGTGCTCCTAGGGGAAGTATTCGTCTGCAAACTAAAGGATGTCGAGAAAAGGACCAAGACTCCCCGGCGCATTCTTACGTCGTCGTCCAAAATACTCCTTCACGGTCCGAAAACGTATGGCACGGGGCTCACATCCGGTCTAAACGCTCCCCAACGGGGAGCAGACCCAATGCGCATTTTGGGCTTGCCTTCGCCTCCTTGCGCTGTTTGGGTCTGGCCTAATCCCTTTCCGAACACGCACTTTTAAGACGGATTGTGTTCTCCCACATCCATCACCAGTTTATCTAGAATATCGCTGTCCTCTAAGCCACTGATGTCTCCCTTGACGACACCGTCTTGAATAATTTCCCGCAACATACGACGAATAATCTTGCCCGAGCGAGTCTTGGGCATGGCTGTCACAAAGTGTATCCGCTCCGGCCGCGCAAAAGACCCAATGTCCAAGGTAACCTTAGCCTTCAATTCATCCGCCAGTGCCGACGATGCGACATAGGATTGGTCTATGGTGACAAAAGCGACAGGCACCATGCCCTTGACCTCGTCGGGTCGTCCCACCACTGCCGCTTCCACGACTGCGCCGTGATCAATCAGGGAACTCTCCATCTCCATGGTACTGATGCGATGACCAGACACATTGATGACGTCATCCACCCTCCCCAGTACCCAAAACTGACCGTCGGCGTCCCTTACGGCACTATCGCCAGTGAAATACGCACCTGGCAACTGAGTGAAGTATGAACGAATATAGCGATCCCTATCCCCGAAAATGTTTCTTGCCAAAGTCGGGAACACGTTACGGATGACTAAGTATCCGGGAGTTCCGTCGCTGACCGGTTGCCCGTCGGCGTCCACGATATCCAGGCGATGTCCAAAAAACGGCACCCCGCAAGACCCCGGCTTCATAGAGGTGGCTCCTGGAAAGGAGGCTAAAGGCGTACCACCGGTTTCTGTCTGTCCCCAGGTGTTGTTAATCACCACATCCCCTTTTCCCAGACTGCGGCGCATCCACTGCCAAGCCTCGGGATTTAACGGCTCCCCCACGGAAACCAACAATTGCAGGTGAGAGAGGTCGTATTTTTGCGCCAGTTCTGTACCATGCTTCATCATCATGCGGAAGGCCGTGGGCGCAGAAAACAGCTTGTTTACCTCGTAGTGTTCCAACACCTCATAAGCCCTGCCGGGATGAGGATAATCCAGCGCTCCTTCGTACAAGATGGTGGTGGCTCCACAGGCCAGTCCGCCTACTAGAACAAAGATGTGAGAGGTCAACCAACCAATATCAGCGGTGTTCCAATACACGTCTTCCGGTGACAAGTCCAATTGGTACTTGGTGTAGGCGTACGTCCCTAGCAAGAAACCTCCGCCAGCATGAACAATCCCCTTCGGTTTCCCGCTGGTGCCACTGGTGAAAATCAGCAGACCGGGGTCATTACAATCCAGACCCACCGATGGGCACTCGGGACTGACCTGGCTCATCAGTTCCTGATAATCCAGATCCCTGCCGGGGGTCATCGGTGTCTCCACCTCTGGAAAATGCTGCAACACAACCACGTGCTCCACGTCGTGTGAACCTTGCAGAGCCAGATCCACCGTCTTCTTGAGATTTAAGTACTTTCCCCGACGCACACTGGCATTTGCACACAGAACCGCCTTCGCACCGGAGGAAACAATCCGCTCCCGCAAGGCTTCGGCGGAGAACCCGGCAAACACCGTGTTATACACAATCCCCAAGCGCAAACAAGCCAGTAACACCACATAGGTTTCAATCAGATTTTGCATGTAAACGCTTACTACATCTCCCTTTTTTAACCCTAAGGAAGTAAGAACGTTGGCAAACTTTTGTACCTCTTGGTGCAATTGCAAATAGGTCATGGCTTTGCGCTGACCCTTTTCGTTTTCGAAAAACAGGGCGACCTTGTTTCGTGTCCAGGGGTTTTCCACGTGCCTATCCACACAATTTTCGCAGACGTTGATTTGGCTGCCGGGGAAAAACTGAAAATCCGGCATGGTCCCGGAAATTACCGTGTCTCCTCTGTGCTGCCATACCAGTTCATCCGCAACCTCCGACCAAAATGACGCCGGGTCAGTGATGGAAGCCTCATACCGGACCCTGTAGTCTGCCTCGTCCCGGAGGTAAGAGTCTTTGCGATAAGAGTCCGGGGGAGGAATGAGAGGACTTTCGGCAATCATCTTAAGGGTCTCCTGCACAGCCATCAAAGTCACCATCCTAAAATTCGGAATTCTATCTTAATACCCATCATATCTCCCTTGCTGCACGGGTGCAAGGCTTTTCATTGCCTAAACCGCAACACACCCCATCATGGGATTCCCCGTGATGGGGTGTGAGCTCCAATATTCAGCAACCGAGAATGCACGGAAACCGAGAATGCACGGATTTTTATACAAAATAGCTCGCTTTATATAAAAATAGCCCGCCTGGTCCTTTGCTCATTTCATCCCTGGTAGTGGCCGTTAGACCCCAGTTATTTTATACGTCCAAATCCGTATCGTCATCATCCACCGGGAGAGTGGCGCGACCCTGCGAAATGGCCAATTGCCAGCGCAGATACGCGTTAATAAAAGGACTCAGGTTGCCATCCACCACACTCTGAGCGTTACCCACCTCATAGCCGGTGCGATGGTCTTTGACCAGGGAGTACGGATGAAATACGTAAGAACGAATTTGACTTCCCCAGGCAATCTCCTTTTGCTCCCCGCGCAGTTCTGCCAAATGAGCCTCTTGTTCCTGACGCTTGCGCTCGTGTAAGCGGGCCTTCAACAGATTCATGGCCACTTGACGATTTTGAATTTGACTCCGCTCGCTCTGGCAGGTAACCACGATACCTGTGGCCAAATGAGTGATGCGCACCGCAGAGTCCGTAGTATTGACGTGCTGGCCCCCGGCCCCACTGGAGCGGTACACGTCAATGCGCAAGTCCTCGGGGCGGATATCCGCCTCGGCGTCATCATCAATCTCCGGAATCACATCCACCGAGGCAAAGGAGGTATGACGCCGGCCCGAGGCATCAAAGGGAGAAATGCGCACAAGTCGGTGTACCCCTTTTTCCGACCTCAAATATCCGTAGGCGTTATGACCCTTTACCAACAGGGTCACGCTCTTCAGACCCGCCTCGTCTCCCTCCAAGTAGTCCACCATTTCCACCTTGTATCCCTGGTCCTCACCCCAGCGTTGATACATCCGCAGCAAAATGGATGCCCAGTCCTGGGACTCCGTACCCCCTGCTCCAGGATGCAAC
>DAHWFY010000262.1 GCA_027336365.1 Bacillota bacterium
TTTTCCGCGAGTGCGTGCAGCATTGTCGGCAAACTCCCGAGCCACTTGAATCACCAATTGCCGCTTGACGCCCGTGATGCCCTCCTGCCAAGCCGGGGTACAGGGCCGTGCGTCATCGTAGTTCAGCGGATAGTCTCCACCCAAACCGCGTGCTACACCCGTTTGCGCCAGCAACAGGTCCAATACCGTGGTCACGAGCAGGCCCTGGCCATCTTTTCCAGTCAGCACAAGCCCTGGCACTTCCCGCCGCAGCACCTGTGCACCCTCCTGTTCAAAGTGGGGCAGGCTGACCAAAACGCGTCGGCTCTCGTGTCCAAGCAAGGTGAGCAAGGGGTCAACAGAACCCCCCAGGTCCGTTTCCAAGCGCAGGTTCCAGCGTCCCGACCCATCCCATCGAAAACCGAGACTCCCATTGGGTGTCACCAGGTCTTTGCTGGCCTTGTCCACCACAACGGTTTTCCATTCCGCATGGGCCTGTTCGGCGGCTTGCT
The DNA here is from genome assembly GCA_027336365.1 of Bacillota bacterium. GTDB lineage: Bacteria > Bacillota > Bacilli > Alicyclobacillales > Alicyclobacillaceae > QXHL01. The sequence continues at coordinate 492 of DAHWFY010000262.1, forward strand.
CGTTGGCCAAATCCGCGGCATGCAAGAAGCGGTCGGCCACATAGGTCCCGTCTTCTCGGACTTTGAGTATGACCAAAAAAGGTAAATCCGTGTACTGTTTGCTGTACTCGAAAAAGTACGGTGTGGGATGGTCGACGTAAAACTCCTGCAGAATGACGTGGGTCATGGCCAAGGCCAGGGCCGCATCGGTTCCTGCCTTGGCGGGTAGCCACAAGTCGGCAAATTTGATGTACTCCGCGTAGTCCGGACTGACCCCCACCACCTTGGTGCCATTGTAGCGGGCTTCCACCATGAAATGTGCATCAGGTGTGCGCGTCATGGGCAAATTGGTGCCCCAGATGATGAAATAAGTCGCGTTGTACCAATCCGCGCTTTCCGGCACATCCGTTTGCTCCCCCCAAATTTGCGGCGAAGCGGGAGGTAAATCCGCATACCAGTCGTAGAAACTGAGAATGGTTCCCCCCAACAGGGATAAGAATCGCGTTCCTGCGGCATAGCTCACCTGGGACATGGCAGGAATAGGACTGAATCCCACCACGCGATCCGGACCGTATGTTACAATCGTGTGGATGCTGGCGGCGGCAATCATCTCTGTGACCTCATCCCAGCCAGCTCGCTCCAAGCCACCCTTGCCGCGCGCCGCTTGATAGGACCGTTTGGCCTGCGGATTGCTCACAATGGCTTCCCAAGCGGCCACCGGGTCTAATCCGGCGGCCCTGCCCCGTCGGTACAGCCGTAACAATTCTCCCCGAACGTAAGGGTATTTCACGCGCAAAGGACTGTATTCATACCAAGAAAAACTCGCTCCCCGCGGACAACCCCGGGGTTCGTATTCCGGCGAGTCGGCGCCAAGTGAAGGGTAGTCCGTCTGTTGCGTCTCGTAAGCGATGATGCCGTCCTTGACGTGTATTTTCCAACTGCAACTTCCGGTACAGTTCACCCCATGAGTCGTACGGACCTCTTTGTCGTGTTGCCAACGATTGCGATATAGATCTTCCCAATCGCGGGACCGTGGACTGAGTTCTGTCCAATTCTGGTTGATTCGTGGGCCCCGTACCAAGTGGCGAAAGGCACGAAAAACAGGGTGGTTAGACTGTGTCAACAGTGTTTTCCCCCTTAGTTTATCTCAATGTCACCCATTTCAATGTCACCCATTGGAGTGGTTCCTCACATTTCCTTGTCACAGGGGGTCAAAACGTTCTCCGACAAGACGAAAGGCCTCCGGCCCAGCCAGCAACTCGGTATAAAATTCCTCCCATGTGGGTGCGTTGGCCGCCACCAAAATTAAGCGCTGCAGGGCGTCGCCGTCATCCAGGGTACGAACCTGTTGTATAACGCCCGCAGGAATGTCGCCAAAGCGCAGCCCCAAAACAGCCAATAGGTCTGCCTGGTCTTGGGCAAGCCAAGGGTCCTGGAGAGCTGGGGACAACTCCTTATTGGGAATCCCAGCCTGTGTTTTCCTCTGAGATAAATTTTCAACAGATGGGTCAGCATCCATCGTGTCTTCCACTCCCTCTCACAAAAACTCAAGCACGAGCTATTCCCGTGACACCGCGGCGTGTTCTTTGGCGACGACCCATCACCACCACGAGAATCAGCGCCAGCAGACTCACCAAGGCCAGAAGCAGCAAACCCCCCGCATAACTTCCGGTGGATTGTTGAATCGCGCCCATCAGCAGAGGTGGAAAGAACCCGCCAATCCCCCCCAGCGCACCGACAATACCGGTTGCCCGACCGGTGAGCCCGGGAAAGTACAGGGGCACCAGCTTAAACACCGTCCCATTGCCCAATCCCAGCATCACCGAAATCATCAGAGCGGCAAGGGTGATGAGCACCATGCTATTCAAGCTAAAGGCGAAAAACACCGCAGATAAAGTCAGCACACTGAAGGTGACGCCAAGCAGCAAAAAGGGATTCTTTCTATCTGCTAAGTATCCGCCCAACGGCCGCATCGCCGTGGCTAAAAGAACAAAACCCGAGGCCCGCAAACCCGCATTTACGGGTGCAAGGTGAAATTGACTCTGTAATAAGGTGGGCAGGTAATTACCAAACGCCACAAAGCCACCGAAGGTGATGAAGTAAAATATTGCGAGAGCCCATAAGTTGTTGTTTAACCAAAAACCAGTAGCTTTCTGCGACTCTCCGGAACTTTGCAGCCGTTTTGAGTCATCTACTGTGCTTAGGGAGCCAGTCCGTCCCTGCGCATCCCGCTGACGCGAGGATGCAACCGAGTCGGGGTTCCGCGTGAACACCCACAACAATCCGGCCATCACCAGTACCGGAACAATCATCCATCGAGCTGTGCTGGCAAAGCCAAGGTGAAGATACATCACGGGGATGGTAAAACCAGCCACCGCCGTACCGAGGTTCCCTAGAGCGGTAATGCCCAAGACCAATCCCTGTTTTTCGGCAGGGTACCAAGCGGACACATGACCAATCCCCACAGCGAAAGAGGCCCCACTGACCCCGAGTAGAACCTCCCAAAAAATGAGGGCTCCAAAACTGTGGGCAAATGAAATACCCACCAAGGGAATCACCAGATAGAACATCAGCAGGGTGTACACCAAGCGGCCTCCAAAGCGGTCTGTCAACACTCCCAGGGGGATGCGCAACAGCGAACCCAAGAGCACAGGAGTGGCCACCAAGAGACTCTTGTCAAGACCTGATAAACGGTACACCTTTTGCATTTGGGGAGCGATGGGGGACATCATGGACCAGACCACAAAAGCCACCACCATCGCCAACATCGACAGGTACAACACCGCGTT
>DAHWFY010000263.1 GCA_027336365.1 Bacillota bacterium
GTTTTTTTCCTTTAACTATATTAAAGCCATTTCCGTATGGTCCTTCATAAAAAATTTTCTCTCCGGGTTTCAGATTTGCAAGTTTTGCCGACGCTTCACCATAAATCTTTACTGTTATGCTTTTCGGATTTCTAACCGATGAAAATGTGAAGAGTTCAGGATAATCTAAAAACACAGGAAGGGTACAGTCCTCTATGTTAGCAATCATAACAGAACAAAAGTGGGGTGAAATGGTAGCGGTGAATGGTGAAGAATGTCGAACTGATGGGATGCTTATTTGCAAGCAGATGTTCTCATGATGGAGCGTCATGGGGGGTCGTTTAAAATGTGAACAAGGAATCGCGTGAAAACACAAAAAAAGATGAAAATAAGGAGCGAGGATAATGAGTGTAGCGATGCATCGAGCGATGAAAGACAGTCAAGTGTTTGATCCAGCACTGTATAACGAAGACCTAGCCCCTGTTCCCATAGCGAAAAGGACTTGGGGATGGTTGAATTTCACGACAGTTTGGATGGGAATGGTGCACAACATTGTTGCTTATGAAACAGCGGGAAGTTTGCTCGGACTTGGTATGAATGTGTGGCAAGCACTGGCCACAGTGGTGGTAGCTAATATCGTGTTGATTGTGGCTATGTGGTTTAACAGTGTGGCTGGAGCCAAGTACGGATTGCCATTCCCGGTATTGATTCGTGCCGCTTTTGGATACCGCGGGGCACAGATTCCGGTGCTTGTACGGGCATTTGTGGCAATATTCTGGTTTGCCGTACAAGCCTATGCAGGAAGTCAGGCGGTTAATGTGGTTCTGGGTGTCATGATTCCTGGGTGGAACACGTTAGGTCAAATTCATCTTCTTGGACTGGGATTGAACAGCGCTATCGCAGTGCTATTGTTTTGGTCACTTCATGCTTGGATTATTTCCCATGGAATAGAACGGGTGAAACACTTTGAACTCTGGGCAGGACCCCTGGTGATTCTCCTTGGGCTGGGGTTGGTGACCTGGGCTTTAAGCACAGCTCACGGTTTTGGACCCATATTTTCCGAACCTTCAAAGTTGACAGGGGGGGCCTTTTGGCGACTATTTGCTTTGTCCGTTACGGGGTTGGTAGGTGTGTGGAGTACATTAGTGCTCAATATTCCGGATTTTACACGGTTTTCACGAAGTCAGCGGGATCAGATGGTGGGTCAGGCAGTGGGGTTACCTGGAACAGCCATTTTATTTGCGGTGATGAGTATCATTATTACCTCTGGCACCGTCATTGCATTTGGCAAACCGATTTGGAATCCGGTGCAACTCCTTGCGCAGTTTGGGAATCCGCTCATCCTTACACTGGGAGCTATTGCGCTTTTGGTGGCAACTTTGTCCGTGAACGTGGCTGCTAATGTGGTATCACCCGCTTATGATTTGGTAAATCTTTTTCCTAAAAAACTGAATTTTATAAGCGCTGGTTTGATTTCCATTGTCATTGCTCTATTTTTTGCTCCTTGGCTCTGGTTCAACAGTGCCAATACCATTTTCAACGTGCTGGGGGCGATAGGTGGGAGTCTGGGACCTGTGGCGGGGATTATGGTGGCCGATTTCTATATCGTCCGGTCACGGCAGTATGATGTGCAGGCGTTTTATTTACGACGGGGTCCGTATGGATACCGCAGTGGGTGGAATGTCAGAGCGCTCGTGGCACTGGGGTTGGGCTTGATGGCGGCTTTTATTGGACTCTTTGTTCCAGCGTTGCAGGTGCTCTATTCCTACTCATGGTTTCTTGGTGTGAGCATTGGTTTTCTTTCTTATTCGTTATTGATGCGTTCTCAGTCATCAGGGGCACTGACGTACTTGGACGCAGATGGTACGGAGGCTACGGATGGTGGCGGTGGATTGACAGACCTGGAGGCTTTTGATTGATTCGCGGTGATGAATCACGACGGGAGGAGAAGTACATTGACCAAAACTTTGATTCGAAATGGCAGAGTGGTTACGGCCACTGAAACGTATGTGAGCGATATTCTGATTCATTCAGGGAGGATTGCGGCTCTGGGGACAGAACTTGATGACGTCGAGGTCACAGATATCATCGATGCCAACGGTCTCCTTGTGTTACCAGGAGCAATCGATGAACACACTCACATGGCCATGCCCTTTAACGGGACGGTCACGGCAGGATGGGATACCGAAACCGTGGCTGCCGCAGTGGGTGGAACCACGACAATTGTGGATTTTGCTATTCAAAATAAGGGACAGTCGTTGCTTGAAACAGTTTTTGCTTGGAAGGAAAAAGCAAACTTCCATACGGCGATTGACTACAGCTTGCATATTGCAATCACGGACTTGAATGAAGAAGTTTTACAGGAGATACCCATGGTTGTCGCGAGGGGAGTGGTAACCCTCAAGATGTTCATGGCATACAAGGGCGAAATGATGATGGATGACCAAGCCTTACTGAGAATTTTACAAGTGGCGCGCGGCGTGGGCGCTCTGGTGATGGTCCATGCGGAGAATGGTGAAGTGGTTGACCTTCTGCAGCGTCAGTTGGTTGCGGAGGGTAAAATGGCACCCAAGTACCACGGAGACAGTCGACCACCTGAGGTGGAAGCGGAAGCGACCCGGCGGGCCATTGCTCTTGCAAAACTAGCAGGTGCTCCTATTTTCATTGTCCATGTCTCGGCGGAGGAGTCCTTAGCAGAAATTCGTCGTGCTCGGAACAATGGCCAGGCCGTGTATGCAGAGACGTGTCCTCAATACCTGTTGCTTGACGAGTCATACCTAGACCTTCCCGGGTTTGAAGGAGCAAAATATGTGTGTTCTCCCCCTCTTCGGCATCGATCTCATCAGGAAAGACTGTGGCAAGGCTTGTCAGATGGCACCTTGCAAGCCATCGGAACAGATCACTGTTCATTTAACTTTAACCAGCAAAAGCAGATGGGCTTGGGGGACTTTCGTAAGATACCAAATGGCGTGAACGGGATTGAAAACTGGGTGCAACTGTTGTATACGTATGGGGTGGCAAGAGGAAGGTTGACTCTGAATCAGTGGGTACAATTGACGTCGACAAACCCGGCCCGGTTGATGGGATTGCTTCCTAGAAAAGGGTCTCTGAGCATCGGGGCAGATGCAGACTTGGTGCTGTATGATCCGTCAGTGTCCAAGATGATTACGGCCAACAAACAAAAACAAAACAGCGACTATCATCTCTATGAGGGTTTTGAGGTAGTGGGAGTTCCTCGCTATGTACTGTTGAGGGGGCAGGTGATTGCC
>DAHWFY010000264.1 GCA_027336365.1 Bacillota bacterium
TGCACAAACTGAGGGTCCAACTCGCCCACACCGACGATTTTCTCCACCTCAACAATGGTGATTTTCCCCGCAGCCGCCATCATAGGATTAAAATTGCGCGCCGTTTCCCGGTAAATCACATTGCCCATGGGGTCCGCCTTCCAGCCTTTAATCAAGGCGTAGTCGCCCACAATGGCGTGTTCCAGCAGGTACTCGCGCCCCGCGAAGGTGCGCGTTTCCTTGCCTTCCGCCACCGGCGTTCCCACTCCCGCAGGGGTATAGAAAGCGGGAATTCCCGCCCCACCGGCCCGCACCCGTTCCGCCAAGGTCCCCTGGGGCACCAATTCTACCGCCAACTCTCCACTGAGAAACTGCCGTTCAAAAGTCTTATTTTCTCCCACGTAAGAAGAGGTCATCTGACGAATCTGGTGATTTTGTAACAGGATTCCCAATCCCCAGTCGTCCACGCCACAGTTGTTGCTGACGCATGATAGGTCTTTGACGTTCAATTCACGTAAGGCCGCAATCAGGTTTTCCGGAATCCCCACCAGGCCGAATCCACCCACCAACAGGGTGGCCCCATTGGGAATATCCCGTACTGCATCCACACAAGTTGCATAAACCTTGTCCATACCCTTGTCTCCTTTCCTACACCCAACACAGCACTCCTTAAACACATTCTTTTCTACTGTACCATAACAGCAATCCAAATGTCGTCACCTGTACTGCCACCAGACTGGGACATCAGGCAAAAATCAGTAAGGCCCCGCCATAGATGATGAGTCCAACCACCAGAGCGATGACCCCGTAACCCATGATATCCTTGATTCCCAATCGGGCCAAGGCTAAGATAGGTAATGCCCAGAAGGGCTGAATCATATTGGCCGTTTGTTCCCCCATGGCCGTCGCCATTGCGGTCATCCCCGGATCCACATGGAGTTTCAAAGCCGCAGGCACCATGAACGGTCCCTGAACCGCCCAGTGTCCTCCGCCAGATGGCACGAATAAGCTGATGATATTGGAAGAGATGAAGGACCAGAAGGGCAGAGTTCGTTGAGTGGAAAAGGACACAAAAGCCTGGGCAATCACACCCGCCAAACCGGTGGTAGTCATAATTCCCATAATGCCACCATACAAGGGAAACTGGAGAAGAATAGGGCCCGCCGTCCGAGCAGAAGAGTTAAAGGTCCGAGCGTAACGAATCGGAGTCCAGTGAAATAGTAGTCCCAGCATCAACATGTAGAAAATGAACTGATTGATATCCAATGAAAAACCGTGTTTCGAAATATGATTCCATTCGTACAATACTCCCATCAGAACCAAGAGTAAGTTAATAATCCAGGCATCCTCCAGCATGGTTGCAAACGTTCGTGGTCGTGCAGGCAATTCAGCCGGCTTGTCTTGTTGGATCAATACTTCCGGATCAATTTTCTTCATATCCTCTGCTTTAGGTGCCATAAACATTAAAACAAATGGCATGATGACCACTAAGAGAACAACTGGAACAAGGTTGTAAGGCGCAAACACCGTCTGCCCCAGTCCAATGACCTTGCCTGTGAACTTTTCCACAATATTCAGTGCATTTCCATGGGTGGCCGTTGCCAGGGCAATCGAACTGGACAGTCCAGAAGCCCACACCATAAATCCCATATAAGCGGCCGATACAAGAAAGGCAAAGTCCACATTGCGCAACCGTTTGGAAATTTCCCGCGCCATCAGCGCTCCCACCACAAGTCCAAACCCCCAGTTAAGCCACGATGCAATGGCAGCGCTCAGAAAGACCGTCACAACAGCGCCAACCTGGCCCTGCGGAATACTGGCCAGTTTGCGCAATCCCCGTTTCACCAGCGGTGCCTCTGCCAGGGTATACCCTGTTACAAGAATGAGTGCCATCTCCAGAGCGAAAGCCAATATGGTCCAGATTCCGTCATACCAAGCAGACATAATTCCCATTAATCCACTGTGTGTCCAAAGAAGAGCAGCAATGACTGTGATGAAGGTCAATAAAACCGCGTACAGGTAAGGATCCGGCACATAGCGCTCTGCGTACCGCACAAATGATTGGGTAATGCGTCGTAACAAATAACTCAACCTCCTTTTTGTGAAAGATTATTAAGCACCCCCGGTATTCGCAATCGCTTTCAATGGATATTTAGCTACCTCGCCCAGGAGATGATTTGATCTTACTCGTCTCCTCGACGCTTTGTCTAGGGTCCCTCTCACTTCCCCCATGATAATCTCTATCCCAGTAAATACAATTGCGTGGATTTACATCCCTTGCTGTTGCCGCTCACAGCGGCATGACGGTCTACCCCACGCAAGGACTGTCAATATCCCATCGGGATCAAACAGGTCAGCCAGGGTCTACCCAGGATGACTGCTTTCTCCATGGTTCATCCGCAGCGGTGAAATAGTCCACATCCTCCAAACGGATAACCCCCACAGGTATGGAATCTCATTCCAGAAAATCATCCGCATGGGTCTGATTTTCCTTTTCCGGTTGGTGCACTATAGAGTCGTAAGGAGGCGAAAGAACTCAACCATCTATCAAATTGAATGCGATACACAGTGCAGTGTCTCGGAATGATGGAAACCAGTGAGTGACAATAATGTGATGGATCGGGCTTTTTCATTCTTATCTCCTGGGAGGAATATAAAATGGTTGCTTGGCTGAGAAACAATGTTGTGGCAAGGTGGATTCTCACCGTGGTGCGGATTTGGATAGGTTATCAGTGGATCAGTGGGTCACTGGACAAATTGGGTTCACCCGTGTGGACAGGCAGCAAAGCGGGAGTGGCCATTACTGGTTTTCTTACTCACGCAGTGTCACTGGCACACGGTCCGCATGCGGCAGTGCAGGGTTGGTATGCTTCTATTTTGACGGGTTTTGCCATACCAAGTGCGGGATTCATGAGCTACCTGATTTCTTTCGGAGAGTTGCTCATTGGCATCGCATTGATTGTCGGAGGCTTGACCACATTTGCTGCGATGATGGGTATGATTCTTAACTTTTCATATTTGCTGGCAGGGACGGTCAGCACTAACCCAAACATGATTATTTTTGAAATTTTTTTGGTGGTGGCTGGCTTCAACGCAGGTTTCTATGGTCTGGATTACTGGATCATCCCTTGGTTTCGCAAGGCTTTGCACTATGAATTCCACATTTCTAGCGGTATTAAGGGTGGAGGTACCAAGGCGAACAATTGAACTGAGTAAGTTTCTTCACCATGATGTACTTAAACCTGTCCGC
>DAHWFY010000265.1 GCA_027336365.1 Bacillota bacterium
ACGCGATCAACAAAAGGAATGATGAGGTTCACACCGGCGCTCAAAGTCGCCTGATATTTGCCTAAACGTTCCACAATGGCCACCCTCTGCTGGGGAATGATACGTATCCCGCGAAGAATAATAAATACCACAAGTATAACCAAAACCACTACAACGATGGTACCAATCATTGCTGTCACGCTCCTTGACGGGTCAATTGACCCGAGTGCTTACTTCAAATTCGGCAGAGTTTATCTGCGCGCGTTTCGACTCCATTCGGATGAGGAGGCTTGCGGTCCCGGTTCTTCCATCGGTTCTACAGTAAGCACTGTGGCCGTTGCGGTAACCACGCGTATTGTCTGTCCACCGTACAGTGGCTGATGAGCCACAGCGCTCCAGAGTTCACCGTGAATACGGACGGTCCCCAGTTCCCCTTCTGGAGCCGACGTCACCACCACTCCTGTGAGACCTACCAAAGTGTCGTTCCGGTCAGGAATGGTCTTGTGGCCCCGCCAGCGGCGAGCAAAGGGACGTGTTACGGCAAACAGAGCCGTACTTAAAGAAGCAAACAATAACAATTGCAATCCAATATTATGCACAAACAGCGCAAATACCGTCGTCAACAAAGCACCCACGGCAATCCACAGCAAGACGAATGTAACCGACATGACCTCTAAAATACCGACAGACAGTGCGATAAGAAACCACAGCCACCAAACCAAGCGACCCACCTCCTCTCGAGGATTACTCACTTTGACTTGCCTAGCAGCAAAGAATGTCATCAAGGAAAAATCCAGCGATTACTCGTTCACGATGCAGTAACCACCCATCCACACACCCATCCGCTGTCCAAGCCTCATGGCGACAGGAATCTCCTCTCTTGCTCCCCCCAAGAGGGTTACCAAAGACACTATGATTTCATTCGTGGCAGCACCGCAAAACACCATCTCCACAGGATTACAAACCGTATTTATGAAAGATTCGTGTTTCTACGTTAAACTCCTTGTGATAATTGGCAATGGATGCCGATAAATCTCAGTTTTCCCGGTATTCATGTTCTGTTTTCAGTCAAATTAAAATTAACCAGGATTTCACCCACTTGTTCCTGTCGGGTATTGTAGATAATGGGTTGCCAAAATTCTTTGAGTTGATCCATTTCCTTAACGTGGAGCAGGTGAAGCTGACGGAGGGTTTCCATAACCACCGGAGGAACCGCGCGTCCGTTACCATCCATGACTTTAACGGCTAATCCCAGACGGTTTTCCGTATCCGCCATCAAGGCGAAACCCTCGGCCCCACTCTTGATCAACAAACGCCCTTGCGTGACACGCATCAATTGAGTATCAAAGCGCCCGGTTCCCGCCACGAGTTCAGGGTACTGACGCATGGCTGCAGAGATCTGGGCCATTGCTTGTGCATGAGGCTCATCTCCAGGCTCTGCAAATTTTGCTATGGTCAATGCCCAGTTTCTCATCGGTAGGGCGAAGGTTGGCACTCCGCAACCATCAGTGGCCAACTGAATCTTCTCCTCTGGAACCTCTGCCAGTTCTGCTAGGGTGGAGAGAATGCGCCGTTGCAAAGGGTGAGCCGGTTTATGATAAGTGTTCACGTCAACACCCACATGTTTGCAATAAGCCAACATGCCGGTATGTTTCCCAGAACAGTTGCTGTATAAAGAAGTGGGGTGAAGACCCGCCATCACTAAACGATCGTAAGTTTCCATACTGTGGGGTAAGTGTCCACCGCACTGTAAATACGACTCATCAAGGCCGAGTATTTCGAGAATTCGTGTCACCCGATCTGTGTGTTGCAGTTCACTACTGTGAGAAGCGCAAAACAAAGCTAAATCTGCTTCCTCTAAGGAGAAGGCCGCTAAAGCACCAGACTCAACCAATGGAATGGCCTGCACAGGTTTCGCAGAACTGCGTGCAAATGTCACCAAATCAGGGTCACCAACGTGCGCAACCATTTTGCCCTCCAGCGAAACCACTGCCACACTGCCTGAATGGATACTCTCGACCACACTTTCCCGAGTCACTTCCACAAGATTGGTCATAAAAATCCCCTCTCTCCAAAACAAGCACCGCAACTTGCAGGTTTCGTCATCGCTGCTACTGCACATCCATCTTATGAATGCCGAACACATGGGAGCCCATTTGAGTCAACAGTCGTCGCAATTCAATTGTACCATTTTACGGTGATCCCCACTTGTTGTTCCTGAAAGAAATCATCCGAAACCTACAGGAACTACTGGCCCCCTCAGCGATGAGCGATGAAATTGCCGAGAAGACCCTCATGCCGCTGATAGCGGCACCAACAAGGGATGTAAATCCACGTTATCGTATTTACTGGGAAGTGATTTTGCAGTGTTCTGAGCGGGAGGGGTTAAAAATAGGGTACAATCTGTCATACGGAGGTTAAGCTGGGGTGAATTGATTGGTCGATTTGACGAGAATCCAATTGCCATTCGACAGAAAAACACAGATAGACCGGCATGCCGCTGATAGCGGCACCAGCAGGGAATGTAAATCCACAAACATGTATTTACTGGATAGAAGTACTTAGTCAATTATTCTCCCCCAGCAGAGGGAGGACGATATGATTTTGCATTCCTATAAACCACCAAACGAATGATGGCAAAGCTCATGAGGGAAGACAGTAGCATGGCACTCCCTTTACCAGCGTTGCTACTGACGAAATAAGGTACCGACTTAGCGAAGTGTAAATAAGAAGAGACCCAGACCACAATCAGGTCGTTAAGCAGAATATTCAGCCCAGCTTGTAAGAGGTATAACCATCGTTCTCTGATCGATCCAGTAGACAGATCTCGAAATGTCCAGCGTCGATTCCATACGTATCCGTTGATAATGGCAGCCACCACGGCCACCGTATTGTAGAGTGTCAAAGCCCAAGAGGTGCGAGTGGGCAACAACCATAAGAACAGGTTAAAGATGCCCACATCAATCACCACATTGACTCCGCCGACAACGAGAAACTTCACATAACGTCGTACGCCGTGGCCAAATAAGTCCCACAGGGTCAGAGGTATCTCGGTAAGATTGGGGTTATCTATCACTTTGTCCATTTCAACCGTCCGTTTCTGAGAGAGCAGATAAGGGCCCCCATCCAATTCAATTTCTCTATAAGAGGTGGTCCGGAAAGGGGTCAGAACTCCCCGGCGCATTGCTGCGTCGTCGCCCAAAATGCTCCCTCACGTACCAGAAACGTA
>DAHWFY010000266.1 GCA_027336365.1 Bacillota bacterium
ATCCGTTTACCGGGACGAGCGTATTTGTTAATCCAAGTACCAATGAAATTGTAGGTGTTTGGCCTGGTGGATTCTTGAGATAATGAAAGGCGGATGTACTTTATGATAATGATTCAGGACGTACTTGAACGAACTACCCGGGTACAAATCGAAGTTACGCGCGATGTTGAGACATATGACATCACAACATCTGATATGGATGATAGTTGCATACCGTATCGAGTGGCACAGAAGGCAATGATGTGGATAAGTAACGATGGACTTTTAGCAGAGTTGGAATGTATTTATCCACAGTACGTTAATGGACCGCTTTGTTTCAATGCGAGTTCTCTTATTACCTTGAATGGGACTCCCAAGATCGTGTGTGATAAGAGTGTGGGCCAGGTCTGGATTGAAGATCGAGGTTCGTCATTCACTGTTTGGTTCACAAAAGGGGAGCAGATTACAAAAGAAGTCATAGTAGCTCCGAACATGAAGGTTCTTGTAACAAATAGTCAGGTTGTAGGTATAACTGCTATGACCGTCTCATGAAGTTTTCTTCTTAGTCACACGAATTTCAAGTGTTGTAACGTGAACGTAAAACTTTGCACACCCTGCATTGAGGCCTGCGTCATGGGAGAATTGGTGATAATGAGAGTTATCCCCGCCAGGAGTTCTAGCGGGGAACATTCGCATGTACCTATGCGTTTTTCTTCTGTTTGCGTATTCCTTCCGGCAATCTCTCTGACCATGGCATCAAATCCGCTAATGCCTGTTTCTCCTCTGCCTGGATGTTGGGCAATCGCTCAAATAAAAGTTCCAGATACAAGAACGGGTCTAGCCCATTCTCCTTTGCTGTCTCTACCAAACTATAGGTGATGGCACTCGCCTTGGCACCACGAGGTGTGTTTGAGAATAGGAAATTTTTTCTTCCAATCACAAAGGGCTTGATGGACCGTTCACTGCGGTTGTTGTCTAACTCAAGGTTCCCGTCCTCCAGGAACACTGTCAGCTTACCCCATTGGTTCAGGCAATACGTGATGGCCTTGCCCAAAGCGCCCTTGGGCAATACCTGTGCACTCTGTTCCTGCAGCCATACTGAAAACTCGTCCAGCACGGGTCGGCTCTCTTTCTGCCGTCCTGCATGACGTTCTTCTGGAGTCGCGTCCTTCAGGTCGCGTTCAATTTTAAATAATCGGTTGCAATACTCTAGCCCCATCCTGGCGACCGTCGGCTTTTTTTGTTCTGCTGCAGGCAATGCCTTGAGTGCCTCATGAAATCCACGCCGCGCGTGTGCCCAGCACCCTACCAGTTTCACATTCTCCAGATCGTGGTAACCACTGTATCCGTCCACGTGTAGGTAGCCTTTGAATCCTCTCAGAAATTCTTTCGGATGCTCTTTCGACCGCGATTCTTGGTAGTCATAGAGTACAATAGCGGGTCCATCTCTTCCACTGCGATACATCCACATGTAGGATTTGGATTGTGCTGGCCGTCCGGGTTCGTGCAGCACTTGTACGGTCGTCTCGTCTGCATGTGCGTATCGCCTTTGGAGCAATTCCTGATGCAGTTGGTCGTATACTTTGGCAAGCCACTCGGAAGCACCCCATACCACCCAATTGGCCAATGTCTGCCTGGAGAGAGCTAAGCCCTGGCGGGCAAATTGCTGTTCCTGGCGATACAGCGGCATGGCCTCGAGATACTTCTTCGTCATGACGTACGACACCATCGATGGGGATGCAAGGCTGCCCGGAAATGCCGGACGAGGCATCGGGGTCTTAACCACTGGTGGGTTCACTTCTTGTTTTTCACAAGGACGGCAGCCGTATATGTATTGCACATGCTCAACAACGACTGTTTTTGCCGGAATATGTTTGAGTTCCCGACGGACCTCAGTGCTCATTTCATGCATCAAGCCGCCACAGCAACTGCAAATCCGCTCTTCTTCCGGTAGGCGATACTCAATTCTCTCTACAGGAAGGTCCTTGAGCATCTGTTCCCGTTGGCCAGGCTGTTTCTTCCGCCGTTCCACCAGGACGGTTTCTGTCGTCGGTTCCTCGGGAGCCCTTTCCGACTCCACTTCGGCTTCGTTGAAAAGCCTCAGTTGTTCCGTGTCAGAACGCTCGCTGGTGGGACCAAAACGCTGATGCCGAGACAGGCGAAGTTGTTCCAAAAGCAGTTTCACCTGTAGTCTTAGGTCAGCAATTTCTTCTTTTAATAACTGGTTTTCCTGCTGTAGAGATTCGACCTGTTCGATGGTTTCCGTCGCCTTGTTTTCCATACAGAATACTTCGCCAGAAAGGTCCGAAATCCCTTGTTCCTATTGGGTTTTTTGAAGATTTTCTTCCTCAAATAACGGCTCTCACACGCACCTTCGGATGGGCTTTCTGCTGGGCCAAGGATAAGCCGTCCAACAACCAGTTCAACTCGCGGCGGCTGATGAGAACGGTCTTGTCCGAACTCGCTTCAGGCCACTCAAACCGTCCCTTCTCAAGACGGCGGTAGAGAAGCCAGAAACCGTTGTGCTCCCAATACAGGATTTTCAACTTGTCCCGTTGCCGGTTGCAGAACACATACAGGCAAGGAGAAAACGGGTCTAGTTGGAAAGACTCCTGCACCAGCGCAGCCAGTCCATCGATAGACTTTCGTAAGTCCGTATTGCCACAGGCTATGTACACACGCGTCTCCAAGTCGATTCCACTGAACATTATTCCGCCAGCGCCCGAACCACTTGCTTCAACAGGGATGGATGGAATCCGCTCTTCACCTCAATAGAAACTGAACCCACATGGACAATGAGGGCAGATTCGGAAGTCTCCACAATGCTAGACTCGTTCACTCGAACAGGCAGCCACCCTACTGGAGACGATGTATTCTCTGAGACAGTTTGATGGGCAAACTTTCGCACCCAGCGCCGGAATTGATTCACATTGAGGTCGTGTTCTCTGCACCACGCTGTGGCCGTCTCGCCACTGGCCAGAAACTCATCGACACGGGCTTTCCACTGCTTTCGCGCTTCCTCTTTGGACATGAAAAAACACCCCCTGGAATTCACTTGAGGACATTATCTCTCCTCATGAATTCACAAACGAGGTGCGAATTATCTGACGCTCACCTCCCGTCGCGGTTTTCTGCAATCCGGCAGTTTTTCCACGCCTGTCATAAACTACAGACGTGGATTGAGCGTG
>DAHWFY010000267.1 GCA_027336365.1 Bacillota bacterium
CGTACGCTCAGTGCGCATTTTGGGCTGGCCTCCTCGCACTGCTTGGGTCTGACCAAACCCCTTTCAGGACACGCACTGAAATACAAATCTCTTTTCAATGTAACACCGCCATGGTGAATTCACAAAGACCTAGTCCCATAGCTCAGAAAAAATGTCAGGACTAGGTATAACTTTCCACCAAAAGGTTAGACTGAGATTAGCAACGGCGAGAGCTGTTGTAGGCAACCGCGGGCGAAGGCTTAGGTTCCCCATAAGCGCTTCCTCCGGTTTCTCCTCTCCCAGATAGATCTCGCACCTCCTGGCCGGGAATGTGAGATCTGCAAAAACCCACGCGTACCCGGGCGTGGGTTTTTTGCTTGTCATCCCTTTAAATCCGACCCTTTAATAGCGTGTCCGGACAACCTCTTTAAATCCAACCCTTGATGCCCTTTGGGACACGCACTATACTGTAGCAAAAAGTCAGGCGATATCTCCCAAGGAGGAAATTCGGATGTCATTTCACACTTGGAGCTTGCGCCGCGTTGCCAAGGCAGTACGAGACAATGAAATCTCCGCAGTCACATTAACTCATTATTTTTTAAAGCGTATTGACCAGTGGAACCCCAGTCTCAACGCCTTTATCACCGTATCCAATGATGTATTGGAACAGGCAGCCGCTATTGACGAGTTACGTGATTCTGGCAAAGACCCAGGCCCACTGGCAGGCGTGCCTATTGCCATCAAAGACCTACTGGATACGCGAGGCATTCAGACCACCTACGGCGGACGCCATCACGTTCACGTTCCGGAGTCCTCCGCAACAGCGGTGACTCGTTTGCAGCAAGCGGGAGCCATCATCATTGGCAAGACCAACCTTCACGAGTACGCTTATGGTACCACTACGGAAAATCCGCACTACGGAACTGCCCGCAATCCTTGGAATCTCAACAAAATTAGTGGAGGTAGCAGTGGTGGAAACGGAGTCGCCCTCGCCGCAGGATTGTGCTTAGGGGCCGTGGGCACGGATACTGGCGGCAGCATTCGCATTCCTGCAGCATTGTGTGGGAATGTTGGATTGAAACCCACCTACGGATTGGTGAGCAAACGAGGGGTTTTTCCTTTGGCCCCAAGCCTAGACCACGTGGGTCCCATGGCTAAATCAGTAGTGGATGTCGAAACCTTACTGTCCGTCATGGCTGGTTATGATATCCTTGACCCCGACTCCTACCAATCTCCCGGCCGCAAGTATCCATCCCCTCTACGCCAGGCAATACGCATCGGATTACCGAGGCAGTACTTTTATGACCGTTGTCATCCCAACCTGATACAAGGGGTGCAAACTGCCATCCAAAGCCTGCGCGAACACCTCGACTCTCAACTGGCCCAGTGGTCTGAACTAGACCTTCCCTTCCTATCAGACGTGCCTGAGGCACAACGAGTCATTATTGCAAGCGAAGCCAGAACGGTGCACAATCCCTGGCTCAAGACCCACCCTGAACTATATGGAGAAGAAGTGCAAGCCCGTCTGTTGGAATCCGATGCCATCCGAGGAGATCAGTATGTGTGGGCTTGCCAAGTCAAACGGGATTTTACTACAGCCATGGAACGGGTATTCGAGCAAGTGGATGTTCTACTGACCCCAACCACTCCGATTCCCGCCACCAACATCGGTCAAATAAAGACCCACGTGCGAACGCACGAGGTGAGCGTGCGCGGGCATCTTACCCGGAACACACATCCTTGGAACTTAACAGGGCTACCCGCATTAACAATCCCCTGCGGGTTCACAAGCGACGGACTCCCTGTCGGACTCCAAATCACAGGATCCCGATTTTCAGAGCCCAAGTTACTCGCCATAGGAAAACTATTTGAGCAAATTTTGACCGAGCCCGTCTTGGCTCCAGCCTATCGCTGAATGATTAAATGTGCCGTAAAGCCCCATGTTTGAGCGCTTAGCATTACCCATATCTCGAAAGAACGGTCCCATGGTCACAATTCCCTCGGTGAGCATCTGGCTCAGACCCGCTCATGCAATAGCCTCTCATGCCGCTCATAGCGGCAACAACAGAGGGGATAAGTACGTGTGAGGTATTTACTGAAACAGGGTATCCCACCTCTCTTGAAACGATTGGGGAGGTGTTTTTTGACTATAAGAGGTTGCCCGGAAAGGGGTCAGCACTCCCCGGCGCATGGCTGCGTCGTCGCCCAAAATGCTCCCTCACGGTCCAGAAACGTACGCTGGGTGCGCACATTTTGGGCTGGCCTCCTGGCACTGCTTGGGTCTGACCAGACCCCTTTCCGGACACGCACTATAAGACAAAAATATATCTTCCGTATTACCTGCTCCTAATCGAGGAACATCAAGAAATGAGAAAAAGCGGTGCGAAATGGCGGGGTTCGCAATGATCCGCGAGGTATCGCGAGGGTTCGCAACCCTTAGGCACAATTTTAGTACTTAAAAACCGATTTTCGCCCCTTTTCGAATTTCATAAGACCCATAATGAGACCGTCGATTAACTCGGCTTCTTCAGGTCCTAGACTCGGTCCACCCCTAGACTTGGTGGTTTCCCATCGTTTTGATGTGGACCCCCATGGCGGTCACTTTCACGTCCATTCGCATGGACTCTCGCCCACTTAGCCACTGGGAAAGATGAATGGAAAATAGCGGTACGAGGGAGGGGCAGTGGAGTGACTTACTGGCGAGTCCCCAGTGGGATCATCGGTAGGGACCTGCAGCAAGACCCACAACGAGACCCACAGCAGGACCCACAACGAGGCTCCCCTATTTGACGTGAAGAGGCCATCTTTAGTTGGGCGGCCATCTTGGCCGGAAGGGGGGGTCGATGATTACGGTTCTGGAATTAAGGGTCCCCCAGTCGTTAAATTGTCCAATAACGGGAAATGAAACGCAAATAAGAGGTCGAAAGTCGCCTATTGCACCTTTTCCCCCGTGTTTGCACCGAATTTGTCGGAATAAGGGCTTGGCGGACGCTTGTTTAGGCGATCCTTGGCTTGAAAGGGGCTATTAG
This sequence comes from Bacillota bacterium, assembly GCA_027336365.1. Lineage (GTDB taxonomy): Bacteria > Bacillota > Bacilli > Alicyclobacillales > Alicyclobacillaceae > QXHL01. The sequence goes on from DAHWFY010000267.1 coordinate 3,009, forward strand.
CGACCTGTGGACCTTTATTTGAGACCGCCGCTTCAATCTGCAAGCGAACCACGGGGAACTCGATGTGATTGTGTATGACTTTGTGTATGACATGCAGATAAAACCCTCTATATCGGGTTCAAGTTTTACGAAACCTCATGAATCGACGGTCTC
>DAHWFY010000268.1 GCA_027336365.1 Bacillota bacterium
CAAGCTCCCGGGAAGGTAGGACACCGCCAGGCGAGAGAACAAGCAACAGGGACCCGGGCCGAGAGGCTCGGGTTTTTCCATGAGAAGGTTGGGGGACACCAAGCCCCCTGCTCCCTTGAACCCATGGGCCCCAGAATCTATGGCCCCATGGCCTCCAGAACCTATGACCTCATGGCCCCCGACCGTCATTCACTTTCCCCTGACCTTCAAGTGGGATGCCCCAAGCCCCCCACTACCTCCCAAACTACTGAATGGAGCATGCCAGGTTGGTTTATGAGTTCCAGATAGGCTCTCACCAAAGGGGCGTCCTGTTCGTTTTGCCAGAGGAGGATATCGGACCATTCCAAAGGTTGGTATCGGCACAAAGATGACAAAGTATACAGTAGTACATAGTGTATCACCCACAATGGTGTGACAGGTCTGGATCCTAGCCACAGTTCACCTGGTGGTTGGGGTCTGTTTAACACGAAGGGGTGATTTTGCAGTGTTCTAAGGGGAAGGACGAGCCAATTCAGGGGTTCACCGAGGGATTCATCCCAGGGTTTCGCTAAATTTTGATGATTTTTATCGCTCCTGGCTGCTTGAAAAAAAGCAGTTTTCCACTCTTGTACCGTCATCTTCTTTTTTCTTGCAATCTGGCGAGAAACCAGGACCCAATAATCCACAGAGGTATCGGCGTGCGATTTACGTTCGACTTCCTGGACGGTTAATTGGGAAAGATGAGGAAGATACTCGAGTTCGAAAGAGATGGACGTCTTTGGGTTCAGAAATCTGGATGGTTTAAAATCTTTGGAATTAATTCTCATCAAGTCAAGAATCTGAGGGGTCGTCACTGGCCCAATAAGTGGAAATAGTTCGGCATAATCGGGATAAAAAGCGTAAATTAAGGGATACATCGCGGGTAATTCCCCTAGGAGAGATCCAACCGCAAAACGGTCTGGGAGGTGAAATGAATCTATGGGCCAAGAATTAACAGAACTTATTGTTTTAGACGAGGGGCGATTATGAACGGTTGCAGAAGGGAATGTTTGACCTTGGGCAATCGTATTTTCTTGTTTTACTGGGGAGGTGTTTATTTTTCTTTTGGATTGGAGGCTTTCGTCAAATGTCTCCATAATATCCCGGGAAATAATTGACGGGGCTGCACTTACTGGGTGGAAACTTGACGGGACCTGAGGAACTAGCGCTTCTTTTGACAGTCCGAGATTGAGATTTGTTTCAGTGAGAGACAGGAAACTTTGTAGAATACCCTCTCGGTGCACGTAGATGGACTCCGAGGGCCAACGGTAATTTTTCGATTTCACTCTGCGTACGGAAATACCATGTTGTAAGGAAGAAGTTTGTTGAGGATAGGCGGGATCAAGAGCGTAAAGGGCCGTTTTCAACCAGTGGACAAACTCGTAGTACAGCAAGAGCGGCTGCAGGGATAAGTCTGCCTGCCAGGCGTGACGTTGGAAGGACATGGCCTGCCTAGCAGCCGTTGCTACCCGCGCTGCCGCCAGAAATAAGCTACCGGAATTCGCTGGACTCCCAATTGCCAGGTCTTGCAGATGGTGCAAAACTAAGGACTCGCTTTGGAGGGCCTGTGGACCGAATCTCTCTAACAATTCATCTCTTCTCAGTAAATCATTTCTTCCCAATGATTCGTAATCATCTCGGTCTCCACTCCGTTTCTGCGGATTATTTTGCAAATTGACACCCCTCGTCCTTGGCCTTATACTACTGCCTAATATCCACGGTTGTGTGCCGTCTTATGCTGCCACGGCCTGGACCAAAACAGTGTTTTGCCAGCCTGGTTTGAGAGTTCACAACGGCGTTTCAGTAAAACACACATGGAGGGAGAGCGGATTCGTGAGTGTTGGGGAGGACAAATTTCTGAAAGAGGGCCTCACTTTTGATGATGTTCTGTTAGTTCCGGCTCGGTCTGAGGTGTTGCCTAAAGACGTGGATGTCATGACTCGATTAACAGATAAGATTCAACTGAATATTCCCATCGTTAGCGCCGCCATGGACACAGTTACAGAGGCGGCGCTTGCCATTGCCATGGCACGTGAGGGGGGAATCGGGATTATCCACAAAAACATGACCCCCCAACGTCAGGCGGAGGAAGTGGACAAAGTCAAGCGATCCGAGAGCGGCGTCATCACGGATCCCATTTTTTTAACTCCAGAACATCCCATCGCAGACGCCGATGCTCTCATGTCGAAGTACCGTATCTCCGGAGTGCCCATTGTCGCACCGGGATCGCGCAAATTGGTGGGTATCATCACCAATCGTGACCTGCGTTTTGAACGCAATCCTCAGCGCCTCATTGGGGAAGTGATGACCCAAGGCTCTCTCATCACGGCCGCAGTGGGAACCACTCTGCTGGATGCGAAGGAAATCCTGCGCGAACACAAGATTGAGAAACTTCCCCTCGTGGATGCTGACGGGAATCTGAAAGGACTCATCACCATTAAGGACATTGAGAAGGTCCGCCAATTCCCGAATGCGGCAAAGGATGCTCGTGGACGGCTGCTGGTGGGCGCAGCGGTGTCCGTGTCCCTGGACCTGAATGAGCGAGTGGAAGCTCTGGTGACCGCTGGTGTGGATGTGCTGGTGGTGGATACCGCTCACGGCCACTCCGTCGGAGTCATTCAAACCGTTTCCGCCATCCGTGAGCGGTATCCTGATTTGCAATTGATTGCTGGCAACGTGGCGACCGCTGAAGCCACTGAGGAGTTGATTGCCGCTGGAGTGAACGCCGTGAAGGTGGGAATTGGCCCCGGGTCCATCTGTACAACTCGAGTGGTCGCCGGGATTGGTATGCCGCAGGTCACAGCGGTTTACGATTGTGCACGAGCGGCTCACAAGCATGGGATACCCATTATTGCCGACGGCGGGATTAAGTACTCTGGAGACATCACCAAGGCTCTGGCGGCCGGTGCGGACACGGTGATGATTGGGAGTCTCTTGGCAGGGACCGAGGAGAGTCCGGGAGACACGGAAATCTACCAGGGGCGCCGCTTCAAGGTGTATCGCGGGATGGGTTCCATCGGCGCCATGAAGGCGGGCGGCGGCGAACGATATTTCCAAGATAACAAGGAAAAACTAGTTCCGGAGGGAATTGAAGGGAGAGTGG
>DAHWFY010000269.1 GCA_027336365.1 Bacillota bacterium
AATCGCCGAGTGCGGAGAAACTCCAGTTTCGGTGATTTCCTGGCGTTGGGGCTGTTGTTTGTCACCATCACTCTGGGGGACGCCGAGACGCTCATTCGCAACAACCTGGTGGGTCCGTACGAGTACCGGGCAACCGTGGGACCTTGGGCAAGAGAACTGTTGACCCTTCACCCCAACGCGCAATTCATGGTTCATGTGCCCCTGTTGTTGCAAGTTCACATTGTATTTGCTTTTCTGGTGTTTGCGGTGACCCCTTTCACCCGACTGGTTCACGTTTGGAGTCTGCCTGTCCGCTATCCCTGGCGGGCACCCATGCAATACCGCAGGCGAGGGGACAGTTGGCACACCACGCGCTAAAAAATATGGATGGTATCCTTTTTTGTAATTCTTCTTTTCCAGAGAGGTTGAGTTGACCCCGTGTGAGGAGGGCATACGGATGTTGAATAATACACTCAAAGAAGTTTTGGCACAGGAGAGCCCTGCAAGCTTTGTGACAATGGGTAGTGATGGCCCACACATGGTGGCCACATGGAACAGTTATATTCAAATCAATAACCACGGTGAACTGCTGATTCCCGCCGGGTCCCTTGTTCATACGGAGCGAAACATTCAACAGGGAAGCGGGGTGCAACTGTTGCTTGCCGCCAAGGGGGTTCAGGGAAAGCATGGAGATGGGGCTGGGTTTTTGTTAAAAGGAACAGCAAACTTTGAGGATTCAGGCCCGCAGTTCGATCAGTTCAAGTTAGGTTTCCCCTGGGCTAGGGCAGTGATGGTCTTTCATATTCGCGAAGTTGAGCAATTGATATAAAATGGCGCATTTTTTATAAATCTTTACAGCGACAACCTCTTTTCTTCTTCATAAAACTGTTCAATGACAAACTGCTTCAATAAGGTCTGATATCCCTTATGCTTCTTCTCGGCAACCTTCTGCAAGCGTTCAAGTGTGTCTACGTCCATACGAAGGGTGATGGTTTTGGCATCTGTTCGCTTGGGTGGCATTTCAAATTCATCTAATGGACGAGCGTTCAACAAGAAGTCCTCTGTCAGTTCATGTGAGTCCCAATACTCCGCTGATTCTTTATCGGTCATGTCCTGCGGTACTTTATTGGGGTCATTGATGGGTTTCATGCTCGTTATCGACTCCTTCTACGAAAAGCGTGTTTTTCTTTGTCATTCAAATCTCTGGCTGTGATAACATGATATTTGCCATTGCGGATTGCATAGACAACAAACAGCAATCGCCCATCCTCTGTGCACCCTACAATGCCTTTCTTGTCTTTGTCCTGTACGTCAAATCCGACACGCTCCGGGTCGGTCATGGATTCCTCCACTTCGTATGGCTCAACGTCATGCTTTGCAACGTGTTCCTTGTTATCTTTGCCCTAATCAAATTCAGGCGGCATGGTGTACCTCCAACACTGCTTGACGGTATTCATTAAGCGCTCAATTGCCTGATACGATTGCATTTGGTATGGATCAAAGCCCAGCAGGTCTTTGAAGTAACGGTACCCAGTCTCAATGTTCCACCTTACTAGGTCATGGCGTAGGATGGTCACGACATCCAATGCGCCATCTGTACACAGAAGGCAGAAGGGTGTTTTTTCGGGGCTGAAACCGTCTTCCCAACATAGCAGGACTTTGACATTTTCAATATCGCTAAGTTGTCCTTCGTACTCGTACACCCGGTAACGGTGATCCTCCACGGTCACGGAGTGAAGGTCCGTATGTCGGATGTACTCTTTGGCAAAGTCTGAGACCTTGCTGCCTATCCCGGATGGATACATGATTCGGTTGGTCTTGAAAGCAGCAATGACGTGAAACCCTTTGGCGTTGCAAACATCAATGAGTTTCTTGCTGGCGTACCAACTATCGAACAAGACATAGACTTGCTCGTCGTCGTTGGAATCAAAATCCTGCACGAGTTCAACCGCAAAGTCAATCTTGCTCTTGAATTTGAGTCCGAGTTCGGTACATACCTCCTCTCGAAAATAGGGGCGAAAGTCAAAAGCGGCAGAGACATCCCCTGTCACGACATGAGAGGTAACAAGGACATGCGACCAGACGGTTTTACCGTCAGCGTGTGAGAAATGATAGTCCAATCGCTCCATCTTCCGTGTTGTTGCATTCTTTTTGCATCCTGTGTCGTCCACGAGCAAAAAGACCACGGGTTTATCTGGATGTTTCTTTTGCTCACGACGTGCAAGTTGCTGAAGAAATCTCCGCCGCTGTCGGTTGAGAGTGTGGTGATTCCAAGGAGATTCCGAAAGGAAGCGAGCCATACAACTTAGATCACGGTCGGCTTTGGTCTGGCGACGCATTCCCGTGATTGTTTTTCTACCGTCACAGAGAATGATACCGTGCATAATGGAAAGCAGGTGGGTCCGTTGTGGTTTTGAAAGACTGAGCTGTAACAACAAAAGAAAGTTGACGATATGCGAATACACCGTTACCATGGCTTTGGACAATCCTTTCTTCGTCGGATTTTGGTTGTGGTAACCGCAATTTCGACGAAAAGATGGATTGTCCTATTTGATCCTAAAGCGTTCGACAAAGGTTCTATTGCACACCAAACCTTCGACTTAAATCGACGACACAGTTTTTGCAAGAGTCAAGTAACTGACAAAACACAGAATCAGACAAATCAAACCTAGGTGTATGAAGTTTTGTTGAAGTTAGGAATTCGATTTTCTAAGCGTTAGCCTAGTTGATGGGCAGTTAACAGAGAGGAAGGACTGGTCATGCAGGTACAACTGAAACGGGTATATGAACCCGTGCAGGAGACAGACGGATGTCGGGTATTGGTAGATAGGTTATGGCCTCGGGGAATTAAAAAAGAACAAGCGCAATTAACTCACTGGTTGCGTGAAGTGGCACCAAGTCCAGATTTGCGCAAATGGTTCCATCATGATTCCACACGTTTTATCGAATTTTCTCAATTGTATGAGACGG
>DAHWFY010000026.1 GCA_027336365.1 Bacillota bacterium
TCGCCGAACGTACTCTCCAAGGCAGAATAGATGGTGAGTAGTTGTCTCTCCACTGGACTGGAATGGGTTGGCTTCTGATACACATGTGGCACTTGAGAGGGTATGGATAAAAGATGTTTCACCTCATGACTCTTATCCTGCTGCGAGGTCATTGACCTCACTCCTCTCTGAGCAGACTTTCGTATGTCTGCTATGGTACACTATCTGCAGTCTTCATACATATGACTGTACTGAGTGACAGCAAAGGAGTGGCCCGGAGATTGCGAGACTACATGTACATTGACAGAATGCGAGTGGCCTATGATATTGATGGTTCCGGTCCATTCCTGTTGCTGTTGCACGGTTGGGGGGGGAGCGCAAAAAGTTTTGCTCCGGTCCATCAGGCATTTGCCCAATGGTTTCGTGTGGTATCTTTAGATTTTCCTGGATTTGGAGAGAGCGATTTACCCACGAGTGTTTGGGGTGTGGGGGAATATGCAGAACTTGTATATCGTTTTTTGCAACAGTTAGACATACGAAAGTGTCATATCATTGCCCATTCCTTTGGTGGTAAAGTGACCATTTGGCTGGCCGCACATCATCCTGAGGTTGTCGAAAAGATTACTCTGGTGGATGCGGCGGGAGTTAAACCACGGCGTCCAATTCAGTACTACTTAAAAGTGTATACCTTCAAAACCGCAAAAAAGCTGTATCGATGGGGTCTGTTGGGACCCCGCAGGGAAGAGCGCTTAAACCGACTTTATGCGCGATTTGGATCCAGAGATTACCAGGACGCAGGCTCGTTGAGAAGTATTTTTGTCAGGGTAGTTAATCAGCACCTGAATGAATTGCTTCCTAAAATTCAAAATCCCACCCTGCTGATTTGGGGAGACCAAGACACATCCACTCCTCTACGAGACGCCAAGGTCATGGAAGCGGCCATACCAGATGCTGGATTGGTGATATTTGCAGGAGCGGGCCATTTTAGTTACTTGGATCAACTGGGACGTTTCGTCCAGGTGGAGAAACATTTTTTATTGGGGAGTTCTTGATGGAACAGTCAGTGTTCGTGGTTATTCTATTGGTGACAGGCGCGTTTTATTGGTTTACGCGTTTGCCGGAATGGACTTATTATGCACAACGGGAAAGTTATCAAAGTGGAGGTTTTTACCGTCATCACTTTACCCGGGCAGTTGTGAGTCATCATGGTTGGCAAGGTGCTCTCAGCCTGGTGGCTTTATTGGCAGGATTGCTCAAGTGGTGGTGGATGGGTGTGCCTATTGGACTGCTTGTAATTGTGCAGGCACTTTCGTCCAACAGAAAACTCAAACGCAAAGAGTGGAAGATCCCCCTGCACTGGACGGCACGGGCCACCCGACTTGCTGTCGCACAAGGAATTGTGCTTGTCTGCGAGTGGATGGTGTTATGGCGATGGTTCCCGGCAGGAATACTGGTGCCAATTTGGTTGTCCTTGTGGAACGTGATTTTAGCATTGTGGCTGACCAAGCCCATGGAGTGGGTGGTTCAAAGCCGATTCAAGCAAAAGGCGAGAACGCGTTTGCGGGAGCTGCGGGAGTTGCAGCAACTACGGGTTGTTGGCATCACCGGGAGCTATGGTAAGACCAGCAGCAAATATATTCTTGGCAGTATTCTCGGTGCAAAATTTGACGTACTATTTACCCCGGGGAGTTTCAATACACCCATGGGAATTTGTCGGGTTGTCAACGAACAACTCTCTGGCCATCACGACGTGTTTGTGGCAGAAATGGGTGCTCGACACCGAGGAGACATTCAGGAATTGGTGCGCTTAGTCGAACCAAGTTATGGTTTAATTACCTCCGTGGGGCCTGCTCATCTAGAGACTTTTGGTAGTCTGGAGAATATTGGACACACTAAGTTCGACTTGGCGCGAGGCATTGCCCCAGAGGGAATCGTGGTGGTCAATGGCGATAATTTCTACTGTGTAGAAGAGGCAAAAACTTTGCCTCGGGACGTGTTGTTTTATGGTTTTCAAGAAGCGCCACACCTGTCTGCTTATGCTGAACAGGTTCGTGTTGAAGGTCAAGAGACTGCATTTACCTTAGTATTGGTGGGTGACACTAAGGTTCAGTGCAAAACTCGTTTGCTGGGACGGCATAATGTGCTAAACATTGTGGGCGCTGCTTTATTAGCAAGGCGGATGGGGTTGTCACCGGAAGACTTGGAGCGAGGAATCGCGGTAATTCAGCCAGTGGAGCATCGTCTACAACTCATAGATCCAGGTACGGGTATCCTCGTAATTGACGATGCATTTAACTCGAATCCGGATGGAGCGGCTGCTGCTTTGGAGGTACTCAGCCAGTTTTCAGAGCGCCGGAAATGGATTGTCACTCCAGGCATGGTGGAACTGGGCCCGCAATCCAAAGAGGCTCACAGAGCCCTTGGCCGGAAAATTGGTACGGTGTGTGATGAAGTGATTCTGGTAGGTAAGTTGAATACATCAGATCTCATGGCGGGGTTACAAGAAGTCAGTTTTCCTGCCACGCGTGTGCATACCTTTCGGTCCTTGGGCGAGGCCCAGCAGCTTTTACCTAGCTTGCTTCGACCGGGAGATGTGGTTCTCTTTGAGAATGACTTGCCAGACCATTTAGAACAGTAAACAATGACTTGAGTCACTTGAGAGGAGGATGGATGGTGGAGACCATCGCGGTTATTTTTGGCGGACGCTCTGTGGAACATGAAGTCTCCGTGGTCACAGCACTACAGGTGATGGAAAATTTAGATACTCATCGTTTTGTGGCTCTGCCTATTTATATTGCTAAAGACGGACACTGGTACTCCAGTCCCCTCATGCGTAATATTGAAGTATTCCGCCAAGACCGCCTTGCTCAGACTTTGGCCACGGCCGACATCGTTCACTGGGACCCGATACCTGGTAGTTATCTGCGCTTGGAATCTCAGAACAAGGGAGATGACAAACGCAGTTGGTTTAAAACGAAGAATAACAGTTATAGCTGGCGGGAAGTCGAAGTCGCGGCCGTGATTCCGGCTCTACACGGAACTTTTGGCGAAGATGGCAGTCTGCAGGGCTTTCTGGAATTGACTGCGGTTCCCTACACCAGTGCAGGAGTTGTGGGCAGTTCTGTAGGTATGGATAAGATTATTATGAAGTCGGTGTTCGCCGGAGAGGGAATCCCCCAGGTTCCTTATATATGGTTTTTTAGAGAACAATGGGAAGGCTCTCCCGCGGAAATCATGCAACGAATTGAAAACAAACTTCATTTCCCACTGTTCGTGAAACCCGCAAATCTGGGGTCCTCCGTGGGGATTTCTCGGGCGGACAACGAGTCTGAACTGGAACGGGCCATAGAGATTGCTCAGCACTACGACACTCGAATTTTGGTGGAACAAGGAGTACAAGACCCAATAGAAATTAACGTCTCGGTACTTGGAGACGAAATTCAAGCTCAGGCTTCTCTATGCGAACGTCCTATTACATGGGAAAAATTTCTAACCTACGATGACAAGTACATCCGTGGAAATTTTAATAAGGGGTCCGGTCAGGGACGAGAAATTCCTGCACAATTGCCTGCACAGACCACCCAGACCTTGCAACAACTCGCTATGCAGGTTTTCCATGCTGTGCGTGCCAAGGGAGTCGTTCGAGTGGACTTCTTGGTCACCGGTGAAGGGAAAATTTACGTCAATGAGGTTAACACCATCCCGGGGTCATTTGCATTTTATCTTTGGGAACCCACAGGACTACCGTATCAGCAAATGCTGACGCAGTTAATCGATATGGCAAAACAAAATGCACAGCGCCAACGGCGCAATATTACCAGCTTTGATACAGAACTATTAGAAAAATTCCAGGGCCAAAAATTCTCCAAAAGGTAGCCCTAGTTGTGCGTGTTCGGAAAGGGGTCCGGTCAGACCCAAGTGGTGCGAGAAAGTCGACCCAAACACTCCCTCATTGGGTTTGCTCCCCAATGAGGGAGTGTTTGGACTGGACGTGACTCTGTTGGTTCCGCTATCAGCGGCATGAGTGCATATTTGGTTACCGTCGAGGAATTTGTTCAATTAACAATCCACCCACCACCGCAATGATTACGGATACGACGGCACGTAACACAGTGAATCGTTCACCATAGAAGGGAATTTCTGCGGGTAGGCGTGTGAGGGAGACCAGTTGCCAGGTGGTCACAAATGCAAAAACCGCACCGGAACTGGCTTGAGCCGCGAGAAGTTCGGCCGCAATTGGGTACATGGCCCAGCGTGAGCCTGTACCCAGAGTGCCTAGGAGAGCTCCCAATAGTATTCCTCCAAGCTGTGTTTCCGGTCCCAGGAAACGGGCAATGACGGGAGGACGAATCCATTGAGCCAACAGACCCGCTGCAAACATGGAGACAATAATCCAGGGCAAAGACTGCACAAACAACTGTACTGTAGTTTCCAATCCCTCTCCCGCCACGTGAGGGCGTAGCAAGGCGGTGCCCAAATATCCAACCAATGTAACGGTGCCCAGTCCGACAAGCATTTTATCCATAATACATCCCTCTTACCCTGTATCATCATTTTCGTGCTTGGTTCTCGGTGCTCCTCAGCCCATTCTGTTATAAAACGGATTGACTCATTGCCTTCATCAAGGTTTGCCAGGTATGAATGTTTGATAGGCTGAGGGACCAGATCGCAACGCCTGCCAATCCATCATTATTGACTAAGTCAAGTTTTTTTTGCTCAGTCCTAGAAGTTTCATACCACACCTCTTCATAACCGTTGGCTTTTGGATAACGGGCATAGGCGACTCCCAATTTTGGGAGCCACGTGCTTTTTACATGATGTGAGGTGAGAATGCCAGGCACCGCATAAGAGGCGACCGCTTGACTGGAGACACTACCGTCAGAGTATACATGCCAAAAACGTGTATAAAATGGCACTCCTAAAATGAGTTTCCCAGCGGGAACCCCTGTATTGAGAAGGTCGTTGACCGATTGCGTGACCCATGGAACATCTGCCACTGGTCCGGGCTGTGGGTCAGCAGCCCAGTGTTCGTCATAGGCCATGACAATGACGTAGTTGGCATTTGCAGCTAATCCTGCATGAAAATATGCCGCGTTGTCTTTTAAATAGGCGATATCTGGCGTCACATCCACTGACACCTGCACACTCACGGGTTGCAAGGCGGCATGTAACGCCCCGATAAACTGAGAAAACAAGGTTCTGTCCCGAGTCTGTAGATTTTCAAAATCAACGTTGATCCCATTCAGATGAGCCTGTGTGGCAATTTTCTTAACCTGTTGGATGAAGTTGCGTTTGGCCGTGGTGCTGGTGAGCATGTCGTGGGTCAACGCACCGTTAAATTGGTTGTCCACCATGGCCCAGACCTGGATCTGCCGACTGTGAGCAAATTCAATGACCGATGGTTCCACCTGAGACTGGACATCACCGTTTCCGTTTGTCAACGTTAACCAACTAGGACTGATGACCGTAATCCCAGGATTTGCAGAGATCAACTGGATGGTCTGAGAAGGCGGTCCGTATGGAATCCAGCCCAGAGCAATTTTGTGAGTTTGGGTCTGCCATGAGGGGAGAGAAGCGAATAAACTGGTCTCCCCCTGTGCACCAGAACCCAAAACAGGCAACGAAAGAGCAGGAAGCTGGGATTCCAACATGGACACTGGATTGGCAAAGGGAATTCGAAAGGTCTGTCCTAAGGTGGACCACAGGGTGCTTCTTGCGGGGGGTGCCGATGACTCGTATTGGCCTGTTCCCACCAGTTCTGAGACCTCGACACTTGCTAAATTGCCCATACTGAACATGGCCAAAAACCCGGTGCCTTGACCCCAGAGCATGGACAGGGACAAAATGCAAACCCCAATCAATCCGGCGGCTTGTCCGAATGTTCTCAACACCGTCGGGACAGAAAAGGTGTTTGCTCTAGTTCGTTTCATGAGACTTCCTCCCGTGGATCGGTTTTCGTCCGTTTCCCCGGTCAATCTTTCTCAACGGAGACACTGCAAGTCTATGAAACGATGAGGTCATTTAGAAGACTCCTGGTTCTGATTTCCGAGTGGCAGGGGTCTAAAAATGTGGTAAAATGACCGACAAAGGCCAGTGTCTTATGGCAGTGGTAAAACAGAGAGGTGGGACAGTAACGAAATGCAGGTACAGCGAATTGAGTTACCAACACCTTTGCCAATTGGCATGGTAAATGCATACTACGTAGAGCAGGGTGCAACCCGGGTACTTGTGGATTGTGGTCCAAGATACAAACCGGCCCAAGATGCTCTGTTGAAAGAATTGAAAAGTCTTGGTACCTCACCTGACGAATTGAATGGACTGGTGTTAACTCACGGACACGTGGATCACGCGGGGTTAGCTCATTTTTTTCAGACGGTAGGAGTACCGATATTTGCCCATCCTCAAACTGAAAATTGGTTACAGCCAGGAGGAGTCTGGGATGAATACCGACGCGATTTTTTTCACGTTCTTTACCTGAAAATGGGTGTTCCTGAAAGCGAGATTCAGAGGACGGAAAAAGAATTTTTTTTGTTGGAAAAGTTGACCGACCGGTCGGTAGTTAACGTCTCCTTGATCGATGGTCAAGCTTTTCCGCTATTGCCAGAATTGCAAGTCGTGTACGTTCCGGGACACGCTCAGGCGGCGATTGCCTTGTGGGATGAACAAGCCGGTGATTTTATTGTTGGGGACCAATTGCTACCTCATACTTCATCCAATGCCTTTATTGAACCCTTACCCGGAGCCGAATTCGGTCGCCACGCCCGACGTAGCAAAAGCCTGTTACAGTACCGAGAAAATTTGCAATTTTTGCGTTCCCTACCTTTGAAGCGTGTGTATCCAGGCCATGGGGAAATTTTTGAAAACCCGGCACTACTGATTGAGCGACGGCTCAAAGAGCAAGAACACAGACGAAATCAATTATTGCAGCGATTGGCTGCACGCCCGCAAACTGCATTTGAGTTAGCCATTGATTATTTCCCACGACACCGCCACGAGATAGCGCTAATTATCTCAGAAGTGCTTGGATATTTGGATTGGATGAAAGAATTGGGAGAGGTGGTTACAGAAGAGAGAGGGGGACTCATCCACTGGCGGCAGGTGGAGTGCGCATAATCCAGCTTCAGGAGAATCAACTCAGCGATTGAGTGAAAACAGGCATCCATGGGACTCTTGAATTCACTCAATCGTTCAGTGAGGCGAAAATCGAAAATTAGTCTGTAGTGTCTTCTGACTTTTCGTTCGGCTGCCACACCGCATCTCCATTTTCATAAAACTCTTTCTTCCAAATGGGAACCTCTCTTTTCAATCGTTCAATCAATACCTTGGCCACCGTAAAAGCCTCCTCTCGATGAGGCGATGCAGCGGCACAAATCACCGCAGTTTCGGTGGGTTTCAAAACTCCCACTCGGTGCCACTGCAGAGTTTGCACCTGAGGCCATTGTTCCTTCAACTCGGTTTCAATTATTCTCATTTGGACAAGGGCCATCTCTTGATAAGCCTCGTATTGCAAGTGCAAGGTGCGCCGATTTTGCGTCCATTCTCGCACTGTACCGCAAAATAGGACTATTCCTCCAATGTGAGAGTCCATAAGCTGAGAATGGGCTTGGGAAACATTTAGGGGTTTCTGGGTTATCAGACAAGATTGCGGGTACGGGCTTCCTCCACCCACGGGGGGTATCAGGGCCACCTCGCTGCTCTCATGCAGCAAGGCATCATCTTGAACATATGTTTGATCTATCGCCACAATAACTCCGTCGAAAAAAGATTGGAGTTGTGGAAATTCCAAACTCATCTGTAGACGTAGGTCTCTGACCGTGGCACCGGTGGGTACGTTCAGCGTGACCTGGTGATTTCCCATAGCCTCAGCGAGTCCCGCAAATAGTTTGATTTCAAGTTTCACACCTCTTCACTCCCACTATAAATTAATGTTTTCTTCTTCTTTACAACAGTTCACAAAGTGATGTCTAAGACCGGAATAATCAAGGTTATGTTCAGACCCGTTCGCAAAAATTCTCTAGATTTGGTACGGTACAGCTGAGACATTCTTGATTAGATTTCAGAACGGAAGGAACGTGTTGATGAAGATAGAAGCAGGACTGAACCACTTTGATGATGAAGGACGAGTACAGATGGTGGATGTATCCACCAAACATGAATCGATTCGCGATGCAGTTGCCGTCGCTTTCATCCGTATGGCTGGAAACACCAAACGTCTTATCAAAGACGGCGAAATGAAAAAGGGGGACGTCCTGACCGTGGCAGAAATTGCCGGTGTTATGGCTGCAAAGCGTACTTCAGACCTGATTCCATTATGCCATCCTTTGCCTCTGACCCGTGTTAGCGTCCGCTGTGAATGGGCAAAAGACATGGAAAATGGGGAGGCACGTTTACAAATCACCGCCAGCGTAGGCACAACTTACCGCACTGGAGTGGAAATGGAAGCCCTGACGGCCTGCAGTGTGAGTGCTCTCACTGTGTACGACATGTGCAAAGCTGTAGACCGGGGAATGACCATTGAGCAAATCCATTTGCTTCACAAATCCGGCGGAAAAAGTGGCACCTATGATGCCTCGTAAGTCAAGCGCTTCTGGCAATCATGACTGCGGATTTATGGTTAGCTTGCCGTCGTGGGCTTGTCTCAACAGCACCGCTTCACAGGACGGCCCATTATTGACCAATCCATTTGCCTTCTGTCACCAAGATTTTATTTTTCATCATATCACACCTCGCCTTTCGAATCGCTTTTTTGGTTCGTGATACAATGGACCCAAGGGGGCGACATATAGAGATGATTCAAGTCGTCATCGTCGGCGCAGGACAGGGTGGTTATAGACTGATTGACGCGCTGGCCAATCATCAAGCAATTCACCTTCAGGCCGTGGTGGATCTGAGTGAGGATGCCCCTGGCATGAGCCTCGCTCGCACGTATGGCATTGCGACTCTCAAAGACTATGCTCCCTTATTTAAAAACACCCCTCCTCCAGATCTGGTTCTTGAGGTAACAGGGAATCCCACGGTTTATACAGCATTAGTTCACCAAGCCCCGACGGGAACCGCAGTGATTTCCGGTACAGCATTGCATTTTTTCATGTTACTTATTGAGGACAAAATGACTTTGATCAAAGATCTGAGGGAAAATCTGCGTTCGGTCACCGAATTGCAGCAGGTGGTTTCCGAAGTAACCAGTTTAAGAGAGGTTAAGACGTTGTTGGAAGCCGTCATCGAATCCACACAGGATGCCATTTCTGTTGTGGATGAAAATGGACGAGGCATACTCATCAATCCAGCCTATACCCGTATCACTGGACTCACCCCTGAGCAGGTGATTGACCAGCCTGCCGAGGTAGACATTGCTGAAGGAGAGAGCATGCACATGCAAGTGTTGCGCACTCAACAACCGGTGCGAGCTGTGCACATGCGATTAGGACCCAAACGACGAGAGGTTTTGGTGGACGTTGCTCCCATTGTCGTCGGCGGCAAACTGAAGGGCAGTGTTGGGGTAATCCATGATGTATCGGAGATCCGACGTTTGACGGAGGAACTGCAACGAGCCAATCGCTATATTCGGTCTTTACAGGCGAAATATACCTTTGATGATATCCTTGGTCACAGCACTTCTTTACTTTTGGCAGTGGAACAAGCACGCCAAGCGGCTCAGACCCCGGCTACCGTGTTATTGCGAGGAGAATCAGGAACGGGTAAAGAATTGTTTGCTCATGCCATTCATAATGCCAGTCCTCGCCACTTTAACTCTTTTGTGCGAGTCAACTGTGCCGCCTTATCAGAAAGTTTACTGGAAAGTGAGTTGTTCGGTTACGAAGATGGGGCATTTACAGGGGCACGACGAGGAGGGAAAAAGGGATTATTTGAAGAAGCGTCTGGTGGAACCCTTTTTCTGGACGAAATTGGAGAGATGAGTCCTGCTACTCAAGCCAAGCTGTTACGCACACTGCAGGAACATGAAATTGTACGGGTAGGGGGGACCCAGCCCGTTTCCATCCATGTGCGGGTAATTGCGGCAACTCATGTCAACTTAGAACAAGCAGTGGCCGCTGGGCGTTTCCGGGAAGACCTGTATTATCGACTCAACGTGTTCCCCATTGTAATCCCTCCATTACGCTATCATAAAGAGGACATTCCGGAACTGACTCAATACATTGTTTATCGTCATAATCAGGCGTATGGTCGGAACGTGCAGAAAGTTGCAGAGGATACCCTGGAGACCTTAGAGAGCTATTCTTGGCCAGGAAATGTGCGGGAACTTGAAAATACCATTGGTCGAGCCATGATCCATATGGACTTTCGAGAACAGGTTCTGCGAGCTCATAACTTACCCCTCTTGCGGTTGCCACAGAGTCATCCATCCGGATTGTCTCAGACCTCCGCGAACATTCGGTCCCTCGCAGACACCTTGCGGGAAGCAGAGCGGGCTGCCATTCAACAGGCACTCCATGGGGTGCAAGGGAACAAAACGGAAGCAGCCAAGCGCTTGGGAATTTCTCTACGGAGTCTGTATTACAAGTTAGAACAACATGGGTTGACCAAACTTACGAACGCGTCAGAATTACAATAAATTTTTTCCTAATCAGTTTGTAGAACACATATGAAAACGCTTGCTTGCAATTTTGTGCATACCGCGCAAATATTTGCACGGTATGCACAAAGAAATTATCTGCATGCTCCTTAATTTGTCTTGACTAACAAGCAAAAAAACAAAACAAACAAGGTCTGGTTTTGGCACGCAATTTGCTTACTAATTTGGTAACATGAGAGACGATGCTAAAAGCAGATGGACTTTGGCGAAACAGCGACCCAATTCGTTGCAGCTAAGCCAAGATTCCCAGCATCGCCCCTGACACAGAGGAGGCTACCTAGATGGAACTTTTCGCGGAAATGGCTAAGCATGACTATGAACAAATGGTGTTTTGTGCCGACGAAGCTTCAGGCCTAAAGGCCGTCATCGTCATCCATGATACCACTCTCGGCCCTGCCCTCGGGGGTTGCCGGATGTGGAATTACGCCTCAGAGTCTGATGCGATTGTCGATGCTTTGCGCTTGGCCCGTGGCATGACGTATAAGGCTGCAATCTCAGGATTGAATTTAGGCGGTGGCAAGACCGTGGTTTTCGGAGATCCAAAAACGGGTAAAAGTGAAGCGTTATTTCGCGCCCTTGGCCGTTTCATTCAGGGATTGAACGGCCGTTACATTACCGCTGAAGATGTGGGAACCAGTGTACGTGATATGGACTTTGTCCACATGGAGACGAATTTTGTCACTGGAACCACCCGAAGCGATGGTTCTAGCGGCAATCCCAGCCCGGTTACAGCCTTAGGCGTTTATCGTGGAATGCAAGCCACTGCCAAGGTGGCATTGGGGACAGACGACCTGTCCGGAAAGACGGTGGCCATTCAAGGGCTTGGCAGTGTAGGTTATATTTTGGCAGAAATGCTCCATAAAGCCGGTGCTCAGTTGATTGTCACCGACATCAATGACGAATCTCTGCGCCAAGCGGCAACGGAACTGAATGCGACGGTGGTGCGACCGAGTGAAATTTTTGACCAGCGATGTGATATCTTTGCACCTTGCGCCTTAGGAGCCATCATCAATGATGACACTATAGATCGCTTGCACTGTCAAGCCATTGCTGGGTCGGCCAACAACCAGTTGGCGGAGGACAGACATGGGGACCTGTTGTATGAAAAGGGCATTATCTACGCCCCTGACTACGTCATCAACGCGGCTGGTTTGATCAATGTAGCAGAAGAACTGCGAGGTTATAATGAAGTCCGAGCCATGAAAAAAGTTGAGGGTATTTACGAAATTATGTTACAGTTGTACGATGTTTCGCGAAAGTCCCAGATAGGCCCACACCGTGCCGCCAATCAAATGGCGGAGAATCGCATTGCGCAAATGAGACAAGTTCGCAGCACCTATCTTCGTAACGGTAAGGATGCCTTACAGGGGAACTGATACGATAATTTTGGAGGGAATCTAGTGGAAAAAGATTACCATCTCGTGATTTTAGGCGGTGGAACGGGGGGATACGTGGCAGGCATTCGTGCCGCTCAACTGGGCTTCAACGTAGCCATCGTGGAGCAAGATCGACTTGGTGGAACTTGCTTGCATCAAGGGTGCATTCCTACCAAGGCATTGCTACGAACCGCCGAGGTATGGTCTACCCTTCATCATGCCTCCACCTTTGGTATTACCGTCGACAATGCTAAACTGGATTTTTCACAGGCTGTGACTCGTAAGGCCAGTATTGTCGAACAATTGCATAAAGGGATTCAATTTTTGATGAAAAAAAATCAAATTGATATTATTTATGGGAGAGGCCGATTGATGGGCCCCTCCATCTTTTCACCTCAGTCAGGGGCCGTACGCGTGGAAGAAGAGACGGGTGAAAGTCGAATTTTGACACCTCGGTTTACCCTTGTCGCCACCGGTTCTTCCCCTAAGGGATTACCCGGTCTCGACTTTGATGGTACTCATGTGATACATAGCGGGCATGCACTAGCCATATCCACACTGCCCCAGTCTGCCATCATTGTGGGTGGCGGGGCCATTGGTGTAGAGTGGGCCTCATTATGGAACGACTTAGGAGTCGATGTGACCTTAATAGAGTTTATGCCTTCCCTGCTGCCTGCCGAAGAGGGAGAAGTGTCCGCAGAACTGACTCGATCTTTTAAAAAACGAAAAATTCGGGTTCGTACCGGAACCCAGATTCTTTCTGATACATTGGTAAAAAGTGACGATGGTATCACGATTCGGGCACGCAATGGAGAACATGAAGAAACTCTGTCCGCTCATGTGTTGCTAGTGGCTGTAGGTCGTGCTCCCAACATCCAGGACATCGGGTTAGAAGGTACAGAAATTCAACTTCATCAAGGAGCTATTTCTGTCGATGAGGACTATCGAACTGCAGAGAAAAATATTTTTGCCATTGGCGATGTGATTGGAGGATTGCAGTTAGCTCATGTTGCAGCTCATGAAGGGATTCACGCAGTGGAAGTGATGGCAGACCTTCACCCGTTTCCCTTGAATGAGTTATGGATTCCCCGCTGTACTTACACTCGACCGGAAGTCGCAAGTTTGGGGCTGACCGAGTCCCAGGCCAAAGAACAAGGTCATTCGGTGAAAATCGGTAAATTTTCCTTCAAGGCCAACGGCAAAGCTCTCATTTTCGGTGAATCTGATGGGTTTGTGAAAATTGTGGCTGATTCACATAACGATGACCTATTAGGAGTCCACATGATTGGTCCGCATGTCACTGACTTAATCTCTGAGGCTGCCTTAGCTACGGTTTTGGATTCCACGCCGTGGGAATTGGGGAATACCATTCATCCACATCCCACATTGTCAGAAGCAATTGGAGAAGCGGCATTGGCCGTAGATGGCCGAGCCATTCATTCATAAGCATCCCGGGATAGGACTTTGTAGTGGAGATTCCAGGACACAGAGACTGACCGGGTCAAAGGAGGCGGAAACGATGGGTGAACTCTCCCGTCACAGGGTCCTGGGGCTCAGTGACCAACAAGTGATGGATATGTACAGATTTATGGTTTTGGCGAGAATGGTGGATGAACGGATGTGGCTGTTGAACCGATCCGGAAAAACTCACTTTGTGATTTCCTGTCAAGGACAGGAAGGTGCTCAGGCGGGAGCGGGGCTTGCTTTACAGCCAGGACTTGATTTTATCTTCCCTTATTACAGGGATTTGTGTCTGATGTTGATGCTTGGTCACACCGCTAAGACCGAGTTGCTTTCCGCTTTTGGTCGAGCAGAGGAACCTAACAGCGGTGGGAGGCAAATGCCCGGACACTATGGGGATCGGAAACTGCGTATTTTTACCGGTTCCAGTCCCGTAGGAACTCAGATTCCTCACGCCGTGGGTGCAGCACTGGCCGCCAAAATGAGACATGAATCGTACGTTTCTTTCGTTTCATTCGGCGAAGGAACCAGCAATCAAGGAGATTTTCACGAGGCCGCAAATTTCGCTGGAGTGCGTAAATTGCCTGTGGTATTCTTCTGCGAAAATAATCAATATGCCATTTCAATCCCTGCGCGCAAGGAACTGGCTTGCGAAAACGTTGCGGACAGAGCGGTTGGCTACGGATTTGAAGGAAT
This sequence comes from Bacillota bacterium, assembly GCA_027336365.1. Lineage (GTDB taxonomy): Bacteria > Bacillota > Bacilli > Alicyclobacillales > Alicyclobacillaceae > QXHL01. Next base: position 14,107 of record DAHWFY010000026.1, read on the forward strand.
TGCCGTGGATGGAACAGACCCGCTTGCAGTCTATGAGGCCGTCAAACATGCAGTGGATAAGGCCAGAGCAGGAGAAGGTCCCACCCTGGTGGAGGCAAAAGCGTATCGATTGGTTCCTCATTCCAGTGATGATGATGATAGAACCTACCGTTCCAGAGAAGAGGTGGAGGCCGCAAAGCAAAGGGACTCCCTCATCCGCATGAAAAACTATTTAACAGAAACCGAATTGTGGGACAACGAGAAGGAAGAATCTCTGCGCAAGGACCTGTTAGCTGAAATCAATGAGGCAACTACCTACGCTGAGCAGGCCGCCAATCCAGATCCAGCCTCCTTATCACGTTATGTCTATGCGGAAGCAGGTGACCAATAAATGGCTGTAAAGCAGTACATCGACGCCATTCATGATGCCCTGTACGAGGAAATGCAGAGGGACGAGCGTGTGTTTGTGCTGGGAGAGGATGTGGGAGTTAGAGGGGGTGTGTTTCGCGCAACGGTAGGCTTGTATGAGACTTTTGGGGAATACAGAGCGCTCGATTTTCCGTTGACGGAATCAGCCATTGTTGGCGTTGCCATTGGTGCAGCTGCCGCCGGGATGATTCCCGTGGCGGAAATTCAGTTTGCTGACTTCATTTTGCCTGCGGTCAATCAGATCATTTCCGAGGCCGCAAAAATTCGTTATCGTTCCAACAATGAATGGAGCAGTCCAATTGTGATACGAGCTCCTTACGGAGGTGGAATTCACGGCGGACTGTACCACTCTCAGAGCGTTGAAGCTCTATTTACCCATGTTCCCGGCCTCAAGGTGGTGACACCATCCACGCCGTATGATGCCAAGGGGATGTTGAAAGCATCTATTCGCGATCCCGATCCAGTGCTGTTCTTTGAGCACAAAAAGCTGTACCGCCTGCTGAAGGAAGAAGTGCCTGATGAAGATTACGTGGTACCTCTGGGCAAAGCAACCATTCGCATGGACGGAGAGGATATCACGGTCATCTCTTATGGCTATGCTTTGCACCTGGTTTTAGAGGCCGCACAACTCCTGTCCCAAGAGGGCATTTCGAGTCACGTGCTGGATCTACGAACTTTGCGGCCCCTAGATAACGAAGCAATATTGACGGCTGCTAAGAAAACCGGGAAAGTCCTGATTGTGCATGAAGACAATAAGGTCCACGGCATCGGTGCCGAGGTTTCTGCCCTGATTGCAGAGCAGGCACTGTTTGACTTAGATGCACCCATTGCCAGATTGGCAGGGCCAGAGGTTCCAGCCATGCCTTTCAGTTCAGTGTTGGAACGGGAGTATCAATTGTCTGTCGACAAAGTTGCACAAGCCATGCGTTCTCTAGCGCAGTTTTGAGTGATCATCGGAGCGATTCTTGTACAGACAATGATGAACCAGGTGCAATGGAAAGGGTGAACGAGACGGTGGCTGATATACAGATGCCTCAATTGGGTGAAAGCGTGACAGAAGGAACTTTGTCCAAGTGGTTGAAACAAGTCGGAGACTTCGTGGACAAATACGAGCCTTTGGCAGAAGTCATCACCGACAAGGTGACAGCTGAAATTCCCTCGGATTTTTCTGGGGTTCTCGATAAAGTGTTGGTTCCTGAAGGTGAGACAGTGGCTGTGGGCACTTTGTTGTGTCATATTCGTGAAACCGACGAGGTCAATCACTCGGTTTCGTCCGCCGCGAATGATGAGTTTCAGCAAGTTACAGCACAAACCGTGTCACAAACGACTTCTCAAGTCCATGAACAGACTGAACCATCGATGGCTACACGAAGTTCACTTCCATTTCAGGACTTGGATTTTTCCAGTCAAACGAACTCATCTTCTCAGGATGATGAACTCGTTTTTAGAAAAGGTGCGGCCAGTGGCCGATATTCGCCTGCTGTATTGCGCCTAGTGCAAGACCATGGCCTGGATTTACGTGAAATTACGGGCAGTGGGGAAGGAGGGCGAATTACCCGTAAAGATGTGATGAGATATCTAGAGGAACGTTCAAATTCATCGATTTTGATTGCACCGGCTCCTGGGGTGCAACCAACGCAGACTACTGGTTCTTCCCCTTCAGACACTCCACATCTGGTTGAGGATGGACTTCAACCACAGACTCTCGGGGAAAACCGAGGTCCGAACAATCAAATTTCAAGCGACGATGTAAAGGTCATAACACCGACTCCTTTACGACGAATTATTGCCAAGCGCATGGTGGAAAGTAAACATACTGCACCTCATGCATGGACCATGGTAGAAGCGGATGTCACCGGTTTGGTGGCTATGCGCACTCGAATTAAACAAGATTTTAAAAACAAAGAGGGCATCGACTTGACTTTTCTGCCCTTCTTCATCAAGGCTGTGACGGATGCTTTGAAGTCCTACCCAATGCTCAACGCCGCTTGGGTGGAGGATAAGATCCACTTGCACCAGAGGATCAATATTTCTGTTGCCGTGGCGACGGAGGATGCCTTGGCGGTGCCAGTGATTCACGACGCTGACCGCTTGAGCATCGTTGGAATTGCCCACGCCCTCAATGGTCTGGCTGCTAAGGCGCGCTCTGGTCGCTTAGCCATCAGCGACGTGGAAGGTGGCACTTTCACAGTAAACAATACCGGGGCTTTTGGGTCTGTGTTGTCTGCTCCTATTTTGAATGGGGGACAGGCCGCAATACTGTCTGTGGAGACGATTGTGAAACGCCCTGTAGTGATCCAAGACGCGATTGCCATTCGCAGCATGGTCAACCTGAGCTTGTCACTAGACCATCGTCTGTTAGATGGGTGGATTGCTGGGAAATTTCTGCATGCGGTGAAGGAACGAGTTGAAGCTTTTCGTGAAGGACTCCTGATTTACTGATCCACCAACGTGGTCCTATCAGATGTACCTCGTTGGTCCTTTTTGAGGAACTGCCAAGGGGATGTTTGTGTTCTCAACCCTCTCTATCCCAGTAAATACAATAACGTGGATTTACATTCCTTGCTGGTGCCGCTAACAGCGGCATGACGGTCTAATTCCATCATTTTGCGTTCATCTTGCCTGTGATCTACACTGGGGGCATAGCTAACTCCGTATGGAAGGGAGGCTGTCCAGTGGCAAACTCAGGAGGTTCAATCGAAAATTTTCACGACGCAGAGTCACCGAGTGTGTTGGAAAAACGGCGGACGAAGTTGGAGAAAACCGAGGAGATGGCCGCAAAGCGCCCAGACTGGTTGAGGGTGCGCATTAAGTCAGGCGAGAACTATCAGAGCATCAAGCACCTGATCCACGGACAATCTTTGCACACAGTTTGTGAGGAGGCCCGTTGCCCGAATATTTACGAGTGTTGGGAGCAACGAACGGCTACTTTCATGATATTGGGGGACACTTGCACTCGGGCCTGTCGATTTTGTGCGGTCACCAGCGGACGTCCAGAAGGGCTAGACTGGGCAGAACCAAAACGGGTGGCAGATGCCGTAGAAACCATGGGATTACAACACGTGGTTGTGACCAGTGTGGCTCGAGATGACCTTGCAGATGGGGGAGCCAGCGTTTTTGCGGCCACCATCCGTGCCATCAGAGAGCGGGTGCCCGATTGTGATGTGGAGGTTCTGATTCCTGATTTTCAGGGGAATGAGGCAGCTTTGCAGGTGGTCCTGGATTCCTCTCCTGATGTCCTTAATCACAATATTGAAACGGTTCGACGGTTGTCCGATAGTGTTCGGTCCAAAGCTAAGTATGACCGAACGTTGGAATTGCTGGCCAGGTCCAAGAGACTCCGTGTAGACATTCCTACTAAATCCAGCATTATGGTCGGTCTGGGGGAAACTCGAGAGGAACTGTTGCAAACCATGGATGATTTACGGTCCGTAGAAGTAGATATTCTTACTTTAGGACAATATCTGCAACCCACGGAACGACATTGGCTGATTGAACGATTTTATTCTCCAAACGAGTTCTTGAGTTTGCGGGCGGAGGGGCTGCAAAGAGGATTCAAGCATGTCCAAGCCGGTCCCTTGGTACGCAGTTCTTACCACGCCCGAGAGCAGGTGCAAGATGCGCGGGCCAAAGCAGGGACGGCACAGGTGGTGCAGGAATGATGGATGAAACAGAAGATGGAGCGGTGTGGGCAAATTGGCATTCGCTTGGATGGATGCCCTATACCACCGCTTTAGAAATTCAACAGCAGCAATCGGCTCGTGTATTGGCCGGTGACTCGGAAGCCCAAAGCGTGTTTACAGTAGTACATCCACCTACCATCACCATCGGTCGCGACGGTACCCGAGATCATATTTTGTTGCCTGAGACCCAATTGCTTCAGCAGGGGTTTTCTGTGTATGAGGTGGACCGAGGTGGGGACGTAACCTATCATGGACCTGGACAATGGGTTGTTTATCCCGTTTTGCACCTCGGACCTTGGGGAAATGATGTGGGGTTGTATGTGCGCTTGTTGGAGGAATCCGTCATTCAGGCCCTGAAATCAGTCTCTATTACAGGTAAACGCATATCAGGATATCCGGGAGTATGGGTGGAAGACAGCAAAATTTGTGCCATTGGCGCACGGGTGCGGCGACGTGTAGGTGGCGAATTTGTAACGTCTCACGGAATTGCTCTAAATGTCAATGTGAACTTAGAACACTTTAATACGATTATTCCTTGTGGGCTTATAGATAAAAATGTGACCTCAGTATCTCAACTGTTGGCTAAAAACGTTGATTTTAGTATTTGGGAAAAACTTCTTCAAAAATCATTTGCTGAAGTGTTTGGGATGACCTTTGATATTTTTAGCGTAGAAAATTTTATAGATCCGAGTCAGCTCGTATAAATAAGAGCCTGGACAACCTCTATAAGCACGTGTCGACAAAGACCTAGCATACTGGAATGTAATTTCCTGAACATGTTTGTAGAGGATTGACTGGGGAGGTCTGTAGGAGACGACAACGATGATGTGGAGGGTTGCATGCATCAATGATTTCTGACGCTGTCGTTGACGAGGAGGGAAACCACTTGACCCTAGAGAAACAAGGGGATCTCTGGGAGAACAACAGTAGGAATTTTGCGGAAAAACACCCAGAGCGACAGAAAATATTTCACACCAGTTCAAACATTGAGATAAAGCGATTGTATGTTCCGAAAGACGGCGTTCAGACAGAGCAGGATTACCTCGATAAGTTGGGATTCCCTGGTGAATTTCCGTATACTCGCGGGATTCAACCCACCATGTACCGTGGCAAATTCTGGACCATGCGTCAATATGCGGGGTTTGGGTCTGCTCAGCAAACCAATCAACGCTTTAAGTACTTGCTGGAACAGGGACAGACAGGATTGAGCACCGCCTTCGACCTGCCAACACAGATTGGATACGACGCAGATCATCCCATGGCGGCGGGGGAGGTGGGGAGGGTTGGAGTTTCTGTTTCTTCCTTGGAGGACATGGAAATTCTGTTTGACCAAATTCCTTTGGACAAGGTCAGCACATCCATGACCATTAACGCTCCTGCGGCCGTTTTATTAGCAATGTACTTGGTGGTTGCAGAAAAACAGGGGGTTCCTTGGGAGAAAGTATCAGGAACGATTCAAAATGATATTCTCAAAGAATATGTGGCACGGGGAACATATATTTTCCCGCCCAAACCGTCCATGCGTCTTATCACAGACACTTTTTCCTTTTGTGCACAACAAGTTCCACATTGGAATACCATTTCCATCAGTGGTTACCATATCCGAGAAGCGGGTTCCACTGCTGTGCAGGAATTGGCGTTCACCTTGGCCAATGCAATCGCATACGTACAGGCTGCCTTGGATAAGGGGTTGACGGTAAATGAATTTGCACCGCGTTTGTCCTTTTTCTTCAACGCCCACAATCACTTTTTCGAAGAGGTTGCCAAATTTCGCGCAGCCCGACGAATGTGGAGTAAAATCATGAAAGAACGCTTTGGAGCCACCCATCCGAAGGCCTTGCAACTGCGGTTTCACACGCAGACTGCTGGTAGCACGCTAACGGCGCAACAACCGGACAACAACGTGGTACGCGTGACCGTGCAAGCCATGGCGGCCGTGATAGGGGGAACACAGAGTTTGCATACCAATGCCCGTGACGAGGCGCTAGCCCTACCGACGGAAGCGTCGGCCAGAACTGCGTTGCGCACTCAACAAGTTTTAGCTCATGAAAGCGGAATCGCGGATACCATTGACCCACTGGCTGGGAGCTACTACGTAGAGGCATTGACGGATGCCTTGGAGCAAGAGGCATGGAAATACATTGATTACATTGACCATCTCGGTGGAGCGGTGACAGCCATTGAGCAAGGATACATGCAGCAGGAAATTCACAAAGCTGCGTACGAAACCCAACGCGCCATTGAACAAAGAGACCTGGTGGTCGTTGGAGTGAATCAGTTTACCGTTGACCAAGAATCTCAACCAGATTTGTTGCGGGTTGATCCCAATCTTGGAAAACTCCAAACTCAACGTTTGGCAAAGTTGCGCACAGAAAGAGCTTTGGCACCTTGGCGCTCCGCCTTGGACGAGTTAGAACGGGGAGCACAGGGAGAAGACAATCTGATGCCATTGATAGTCAACGCGGTGAGGTCATATGCTACGGTTGGCGAGATTTGCAATACCTTGAGAGGTGTTTTTGGAGAGTATCGGCCAGTGGTTTTTTAGCTCGATTCTGACGAAGATATGACGGAGGAGAACAAATTTGTCCCAACCCATTCGCGTATTGGTGGCAAAGCCAGGATTGGACGGGCACGATAGGGGAGCCTTGGTGATTGCTCAAGGTTTGCGAGACCAAGGTATGGAAGTGATCTACACAGGTTTGAGACAAACCCCCACAGAAATCGTCATGACAGCTCTGCAAGAAGATGTGGCATGTATTGGGTTGTCGAGCTTATCGGGGGCACACATGGAATTATTCTCCGCAGTGGTACAGTTATTGAGACAACAAAAGGCAGATGACATTCTTGTTATTGGCGGCGGTGTGATTCCGGCAGAAGACGTCGAAGCCTTGAAAGCTGCGGGTATTGCAGAGGTGTTTACACCCGGAACACGGATTGAAGAGGTGGCGCAATTCATTCGCCGTCACGTGCGTTTAGACGTCTTGCCCCAAGATAAATTGCCTCCACTTGTCCTCGGGCTTGATCATATTGGGATTGCCGTGACACGGATTGATGAGGTGTTACCTCTGTACACTGGATTGCTCGGCTTATCCGTGACTCACCAGGAGTCCATTGCCGACCAAGGAGTGAAGACGGCATTTGTTCCTCTTGGAGCCATGGAAATCGAACTTTTAGAGCCCATGGTGGCCGACGGACCGGTAGCCAAGTTTCTGCACAAGCATGGACCAGGAGTTCACCACATTGCCTTTGCGGTCGCAGACATCAACACAGCAATTCGGACCGCACAAGCCGCTGGTTTTCGGCTGGTGGATGAGCAGGCGAAGCCTGGAGGGCGAGACAAACAGATTGCCTTTTTGCACCCCAAGGACACATCTGGCGTGCTCATTGAGTTCTGCCAGCGTACAGATAAGGAGAGGGGTGTGCAGGAATCATGAATAGGGAGCAACATCTTATCAATCAGCCTCATATAATGGAAGCTTCAATTTATGAATTGCAAGACCGCAAACGTGCGGTTGAACTCGGCGGCGGAGACAAGCGGATCTTACAGCAGCATGAACGAGGAAAGTTGACGGCTCGCGAACGACTGGAATTACTGTTGGATTCGGGTAGCTTTCGTGAACTAAACCCATTCTCTGCCACGCGTGCCCAGTATATTGGCATGGGTGAAGTAAACGCCCCAGGAGAAGGGGTCGTGACGGGTTACGGTAAGGTCAATGGTCGAACGGTGTATGTCTTTGCTCAGGACTTCACAGTTTTTGGCGGGGCTCTCGGAGAAGTTCACGCGCAAAAAATCGTCAACGTGATGGACCTAGCGGTAAAAAACAAGGCACCCATCATTGGCCTCAATGACTCGGGAGGAGCTCGTATTCAGGAGGGAGTCGTCTCACTGGATGGTTATGGTCATCTGTTCTACAGGAATTCCATTTATTCCGGAGTCATTCCGCAAATCTCGGTCATTATGGGACCTTGTGCAGGTGGAGCAGTCTATTCGCCAGCCATCACTGATTTTGTGTTTATGGTTGAACAAACCAGTCAAATGTTTATCACGGGTCCTAAGGTCATTGAAACCGTAACAGGAGAACAAATCAGCAGTGAAGACCTGGGAGGAGCTCGGGTTCAGGAAGCAATTAGTGGAGTGGCTCACTTTACGGC
>DAHWFY010000270.1 GCA_027336365.1 Bacillota bacterium
ATGGCACGGATCTCGATTTGCAACTCCGCCGCAGGGGAATACACACCATCGTCTTGTGTGGAATTGCGACGGGTATAGGAGTAGACACCACCGCCCGTGAAGCTTACCAAAGGGGATATCAACAGGTGTTTGCTCGCGATGCCACAACTGGGTTAAGTCAGACTGAGCATGATTATGTGCTTGGGTACATTTTTCCACGTATTGGACGGGTTCGTTTCACCGAGGAAATTGTCGCGGCCCTGTGAGAGGTTGCCCGAAGCTCATAAAGCCTTAAGGACACCATGCAAACGCATAACCTTAATCACAGGCTCAAGCTGGTGGAAGGAGACACTTGCATGCATGTGCAAGCATTAAACTCTCGGGTTTTTCGCTGCACCCAGGGTCGACTCCAGTTCATCTGCAAGCGCATCCTGAGTTCCGCATCCGTTGCCAATGAGCGTTGGTTGCAGGAACAGGTCTTTCCCACTCTGCAACCAGGCATTCGTTGCCCTCGGATTTTGAACCAAAGGGGTGAATGGGCCGTCTATGAAGACTACGGGTCTCTAACAGAGTCTTTTGCGGCATCCACTCGGCTAGAAGTGGCCAAAAATTTGGCGCGGTTGCACACTTTTGCGGCGGATCATCTACCCGAGGTCGGGTTGTCCCATACGCCGGTCATTCAGGAAATTATTTATCATGGGTGTCCGGATCAAAAAAATTCCGGCGATTTTTCTGCAGAAAATCCGTTTCCAGATTGGTTACATAGAGCTTGTGTAAACAATCCTCTCGTGTTCGAGCCACCCGTGTTGTGTCACGGTGACATGCATCCTGCAAACAGCGGTTACGCAACAGATCAATTGGTCCTCATTGACTGGGAGTATGCCCACTATGACTTACCCCACTGGGATTTGTACTGTCTGCTGGACATGACCTCTCCGGATTTTCCCATGGGTTCAAACCCGCAAATGCGCTCACAGGTGTTGAACGCATATTTATCGGAACGGGAGGAATTGGGACATCCCCTTTCTGATTCCTTTGTGGAGGACTATTTTCTCTATACCGCCACGTACTCTTGGTGGATTCTTGGTTTGATTGAGCGAGATCTGGCTGCTGGAAGGCACGGCGTGGCCTCTTTGTACAGGCAAAGGCAAGAGACGAGGGAGGTCTTGGAAGACTGTCGACATTTCTTTTTACACCAAAACGGCGGACCGGATGTTGCAAATCAGAAAATTGAAAGCCATGGGTTGCTTCGAAAGGACCCGTTAGGCAGGAAGGATTCGTAAATGGGTAGACTTGCATTTGGCTGGTCTCTGGGTGTAATGCTGCTGTTTGGTGCCTTGGATATGTTTCGCGGGGTGGTGGCCCCCTACTTGCAGCAAGGTTTTCATCTCTCCTATTGGCAGTTGGGAATCGTGTTCTCGGCCGGTTCAGTAGGTTACCTACTGGGGACGCTTATCACGGGCTTTGTGGTGGACAAAATCGGGCTAAAAGTGGTGAAATTGACAGGCATTCTTGTTACGGCCACAGGATTGGTCCTGTTGACTTTCGGACTCAATTTTTCTTTATTGTTGATTGGTTTTGCAGTATCCGGAGTGGGCAGTGGTAGCTTGGAAATTTCCGTCAATGGCACGGTTCCTGCCATTGCGAAGGAACAGCATAAACAGTCCCGCTTCTTTAACTGGTTACATGGAGTATATGGAGTAGGAGCCTTTGTTTTTCCTGTACTGGCCGCTCTGTTGATTCAGAAGTTGCATGGCTGGCGTCCCGTGTATGGGGGATTGACGGGGATGACATTGTTGCTGGGATTTGCTATAGCCCTCACGTCTTATACGGGATTGACCGTAGCGCACAGGGACCCCAAGGCGCACGGCCAGACCGTTGCTCACCTGGGATCACAACCCGTATTGTATGGACTGTTAGCGGCCATTTTGACCTATGTGGTGGCGGAAATGGGAGTGGGGTCGTGGTTGCTCACCTATTTGGTGCACACTCACGGAATGTCGGTAGACAGGGCCTCAGTGTATTTATCGGGGTTTTACCTGTGCTTCACACTGAGCAGACTATTCGCTCACCTGTGGGTGGATCGGTTAGGCAATGTGCGGGCGGTTTTTGTGAGCCTGTTTGTGGCAATGGTCTGTGTGGCTCTTGGAATGGCGGCAGGTGGGATATGGACAGGGATGCTTATTGTGGCGGGGCTCGGTTTCGGCCCGATATTTCCTACCATCACAGCCGCTGCCAGTTTTCGTTTTGCCCATGCGGCGGGGCAAGTGTTGGGCCTACTGTTCACAGCTGCTGGCGTTGGGAGCCTGTTGTCTAACGCCCTCATTGGAGCGGTGTCCAATGCGTATGGGCTGACCGTGGGATTTGGGCTAGTGGAGGTATTTTTAGCTCTCGTTGCAGTGGGGATGAGTGTGGTGGCTGTGGCATCCAGAATTAAACCTGCTCTTTCGGATGAGATGAGCGGTAATTCTTCCAGTCGATAGATCCGTGCACATTTCGGGCTTTTTCCCCTTATCATTTGTGTCTTACCTGTCGATTTTTTATGGGGGGGGGGTCAACTTATGATGGGAACACAGGGCGGCTGTCAGGCCATGGTTGTTTCGAATATACGCTTAAAGGAGGCCCATTTGCCGAGCCTGGGCGATGGCCTCAGTACGATTGCGTACGGCCAATTTACCGAAAATGTGGTGCGTGTATCCCTTCACAGTTCCCAAAGACACGTGTAGGCGTTGCGCAATTTCCGCATTTGTCAAACCTGCTGCTATGAAGTTCAAAGTTTCCATTTCCCGGCTTGTCAGTGGTTCTATTAAGTTTACCTGCAGGTCTTTCGGTCTCGCAGTTTGTGGAGGGTCTACCCAAGTTGCCGCCAGCAAGTCATCCACGTAAGCGGTTAAATTTGGGAAGAGAGAGTTCGCATCTTTCACCGAGTGAGTTTCTGATTCTTCCATGTGGGTCCTGCGCAAAGTC
>DAHWFY010000271.1 GCA_027336365.1 Bacillota bacterium
ACCTGCATCTCCATTTTCATGGCCTCGGTAACCACCAAAAAGTCACCCTTACTCACTGGATCGCCGGGTTTGACCGTGACCGACACCACAGTTCCTGGCATCAGTGCACCAATCTCCTTCGGATTGGCGGGAGAGGCCTTGCGCTGTACCGCCCGTTCTCCGGCCGCAGTTTTGTCCAGCACCTCAATTTCTCTGGGCTGGCCGTTCAGTTCAAAAAACACCGTTCGGGTGCCATCTGCGTGGACCTCACCGATGGACAACAGCTTGATTATCAGGGTCTTGCCCGGCTCCAGGGAAAGGGTGGTCTCCTCCCCCGGCGTCAACCCGTAAAAATAGGTGGGGGTGTCCAATACGGACAAGTCGCTGTACTGTGCCTCCGACTCAAACAGTTCCAAAGTGACCTGAGGATATAAGACATATGACAACAGATCTTCTTCCCGCGGCTGCTCCCCAATGTGCTCCGCAAGTTTTACCCGCTCGGCCACAAAATCCACAGCCGGCAGACTCACTCCGGGTCTATCCGTCAAAGACTGGCGTCCCTTCAGGACACCTTGTTGCAACCAGGCTGGAAAGCCGCCATAAGGTTGCCCCATAAGACCCATGAAATAATCCACCACCGACGCCGGAAAGTCCAGAGACTCTGCCCGTTCTTTCAGAGTTTCCCGAGTCAGGTGATTTTGCACCATAAATAGGGCAAAATCACCTACCATTTTGGACGATGGTGTGACCTTTACAATATCCCCCAATAAGTCGTTCACCAGACGATAGGACTCCTTCACCGCTTCCCATTTGTCCCCAATCCCTAAAGCCTGGGCCTGTTCCCGCAGATTGCTGTACTGACCCCCCGGCATCTCGAAACGATACACATCCGCCGTTGAAGTGGTCAGTCCGCTTTCAAATGCACGGTAATAGGTCCGAGTGGTTTCCCAGTAGTCCGTCAGCCTTTGTAAATTCCCTAAATCATCCGGAATTTCCCGATCCGTTCGTTCCAAGGCGGCAACCAGAGAGTTCCAACTGGGTTGGGAAGTTCCCCCGGCCATGGCACTGATGGCCACATCCACCACGTCTACTCCGGCCTCAACAGCCTTCAGATAAGTTCCCATACCATTGCCACTGGTGTCATGGGTATGCAGATGAATGGGAAGACTGACGTGATTGCGCAGAGCCTTCACCAGTTCTGTGGCCGCATAGGGTTTAAGCAGTCCGGCCATGTCCTTGATGGCCAACACCTGGGCACCCGCCCGCTCCAGTTCTTGGGCCAGCTTGACATAGTAGTTCAGATTATATTTACTGCGGCTGGGATTCAAAATATCCCCCGTGTAGCAGATGGCCGCCTCGGCAATTTTCCCAGCGCTACGTACCTCATCAATGGCCAGTTGCATGTTGGGCAGCCAATTGAGACTGTCAAAAATGCGAAAGATGTCAATGCCATTGTCCGCCGCTCGACGGACAAATCCCTGCACCACATTGTCCGGATAGTTCTTGTAACCTACGGCATTAGCGCCCCGCAACAACATCTGAAACAAAATGTTGGGAATTGCCGTGCGCAGAGCCGCCAACCGGTCCCAGGGGTCTTCGCGTAAAAACCGCATACTGGCATCAAACGTGGCCCCCCCCCACATTTCCATAGAAAACAGGTTACTGCCATAGTGAGCGGTGGCTTCAGCAATGGCCAGGAGGTCTTTGCTACGCACCCGCGTGGCCAATAGGGATTGATGGGCGTCACGGAAAGTGGTGTCTGTCAACCACAAGCGATGACTGTCGTGAATGAAGCGCAAAAACTCTTCCGTTCCCATCTCCTTGAGCAGGTCCCGACTACCGCGCGGCACCTTGGTTCCATACGGGAAGTGAGGAATCGGCGCCAGCGCAAATTTAGGCTTGGCCTGCATTCCATTGCCGCCAAGCCCATTGATGGACACCTCACCAATGTAACGTAGCAGCTTGGTGGCCCGGTCTCGGCGCTGACGGAAATAAAACAACTCCGGGTGGGTGTCGATGAAATTCACGTCGCAGTCCCCCTCCAGGAACTGCGGATGACGTACAACATTTTCTAAGAAGGGGATGTTGGTCTTCACTCCGCGAATGCGAAACTCCTCCAAAGCCCTGGACATTTTTGCAGCGGCCGATGTGAAACGCAGTCCGGAGGCGGTGATTTTCACCAACAGTGAATCATAGTAAGGTAAAATGCGTGCCCCAGTATACCCATTTCCTGCATCCAAACGAATGCCAAACCCCACTGCAGACCGATAGGCCAGAATTCTCCCTGTGTCCGGAAGAAAGCCATTTTGCGGGTCCTCCGTAGTCACACGGCACTGAATTGCATACCCTCGGGTTTGCACCGCCTCTTGAGTGGAAATGCCAATATCAGGGGAGGACAGGGAATCCCCTTCGGCAATGCGGATTTGTGCCTGAACAATGTCCACCCCGGTAATCATCTCGGTGACCGTATGTTCCACCTGCACGCGAGGATTGACTTCAATGAAGTAAAACTCTCCGCTTGGGGTGAGTAGAAATTCCACCGTCCCGGCGTTCACATAGCCCACGCTATTCATCAGGCGCACGGCTGTAGCACAAATATTCTCCCGCAGGTCTGTCGCCAACTGAGAGGGAGCTATCTCCACCACCTTCTGATGACGGCGTTGAATGGAACAATCCCGTTCGTACAGGTGTACCAAATTCCCATGGGAGTCTCCTAAAATCTGTACCTCAATGTGTTTTGGAGATTCGATGTATCTTTCCAGATACACACTGGCTTGTCCAAAGGACGCCTGAGCCTCGGAGGAGGCGCGGGTAAAAGCTTCCGTCAGGTCATCCTCGTTCTTCACTTCCCGCATGCCCCG
>DAHWFY010000272.1 GCA_027336365.1 Bacillota bacterium
CGGATATGTTGGAGGCGAAGCCCGCAACGAAAATTGAAGTCAATGACATGACGGCGAGTCTTGTTCATTTTTTCGAACCTCGTTGCGTGGCGGCGGAGTTGACACTCCAGATGAAGACAGCAGGGCATCCGCTTTGGATCGATGCGAATCCCGATGATGTCTATCAAATATTATGGAACCTACTCGACAATGCCGTCAAATATACCCCGACAGGAGGCCTGATTGAGGTAACGACAGGAGAGAACTTACAGGGTTCATTTGTCCGGATTCGGGATACGGGAATGGGAATCCCGAAAGCGGAACTGGACAACATTTTTGAGAGATTTTATCGAGTTGATAAATCGAGGAACCGGAGAACGGGAGGATCGGGATTAGGATTGGCCATCGTGAAACGATTAGCGAGTTTGTCTGGAGCCGCGGTCGAGGTGGAAAGTCAAATCAATAAAGGGAGCACCTTTACCGTTTGCTGGCCCCGAAAGGATTCACCGGCGGTTCCATGAATCTCTTCGTATTGGGCACGTCCCAGTCCTTGGCAAGCAAACGGAGAATTTCGTACTCACTATCTTAACCGAGATTTTTTAATGCGCGCCAAATTTCTTCTCCGATATCCAAAGACAACATTCGAACTTGGACCTTTGTCGTTGCTCCGTTAGCGTTCGCTACGTCGATGGTCTCAAGTGGTGGGGTATCCGGAAAACCTCTCGTATTGGGAATGGCATCTCCCTCGGCGATGTCGATGAAGCACAGAGGCGGATAGATAACACACCACCAGTTCTCGCCCTTCCCAGCGCCCAGAACAATTCGTAAGGCTTCGTAATCACCCGCTGGATAGACCTGATTTCCATAGACTTTGGTGGGGAACGCCACTTTGGCGAACTCCGTTTGTACGGGATACTTGACGCCATGTTCGCGTGCAACATCTATGGCCACTTGCTGGAGAACCGGCGTTTCTTGGGTGAGAATTGCCTTGGCTTGCGCCGGAGTCTTGGCACCCGCAAGTAACTGTCCGACTTTTGAAACGATCGCATTGCGCACCCGCGCAGTCGTAACGTTTCCTTAGGGATCGGAGCCTCTTGGGGTGTTGCAAGATTGTGAAACAACGACTCATCCTTGAGTGGAGAGTGAAAGAACGCCTTCTTGATGCCCACAATGGACAATACCGCTATGAGCAGTAGGATTAGCCGATCGAACCTCACTTTAGATCGCTCCTTCTAGTAGGTCTACTAGAAGTCTTGCCCCTCCATCTGAAAGATAAACTTCGTCATCACCGCAAAAATCCACGTCACACAAGGTTTACAAATTCTACTTGTTGGCCATGCTAGAGTACATAGGTTGCGTGGACGAACGAGAGAATTCGACGGGATGATGGAAGCGGGGAAATGAATTGAGCGGCTTTGCCATAGGTTATCGAGAACAAACATCTCCGATTGACTTGTTTAGGAAAGTACGCATGTACACGAGGATCCAAGCCCGTAAAAGTTTGTTGAGACAACAAGCCACGATTCTCCACACGAGCTTGTCCGCCATGCAGGCAAAAAGCACTGGGTTCCAGATTCATTATTATGGTGAGATCAACGAGGGTACGGACCGTTCACTCTCTTTCTTTCGGCCGGTATGGGTCGTGCAGAGATTGGCTTTTGAATTGAAAAGCACAGAGAACGCTATTGTCGAATCGAGGGATACAGGAGGCGGATTTGCGAGGATTGTTGGAAGGCGTGCGGATGGGTCTACGAATTTCTGTTTTACTGCGTAGGAATCTACAAGATATGCGAAATTCACACATCCTCCTGATTCGAGTCCGATGCGATGCAGACAGACCCATAGATTTGGCTCAGGTCATGGCCGAGGTGGACAGTGTGGCAACAGGAATCGGGTCTGTGGGGCGCCTCAGTGTACATACAAAGGGAATACTTCCAATGATGTTAACGGATGCGGAAATAAAGGAACTCGTAGCCCAAGGATTAGGGTCTGTGAAGGCCAGACCGGTTGAGGGGGTTCTAACGGACGGTTTCGCAAGTATTTCTGCATATTGTCCGAAACTTGAGACCTACCTGTTGACCGGAGACTCGAAGATGAATTTACAGATCGCGGTACGTCCCGATACAAATCAGACTCTCACGCTGGTTCACGTGGGTACACCAATCATCATGGATGGTTACTAAATGGTTATGAAGTGGTAGGGGAAATTCGTGTTTGCCGGAACCCAGGGGAGGTTGGATCCAGGCTGGTGATCGATGAACCACGTACCCAGGATGTCAAAAAACGGCGACCATCGGTGCCGTTTTTTGACGATCTGAGGGGGGGGGTTGCCGTTACAAATTTATTTTCCGGATTGATACAGCCCTTGAAGTTGTCCCATCATTTGGTTCATCTTGGCTACATTTTGTGCGCCAATTTGCTGCTTGAGTTGTTGGTCAGAGTTCATGAGAGATTCCATTTTGCCAAAATCGTGTTGCTGCATAGCCTGCTGCATGGCAGAAGAGTTGTGTAGCTCCTGCATCGCAGAAGAACTCATAAATTGTTGACGCTGCTGAGGAGTAAACGTTTGGGACATGAAGGACTGCATCTTAGCTAACCATGATCCGTTTGAATTGGAAGTCGTGGCTGCAAAGGCGGGGAGAGTCATCGCCCCGACCGCGATGACAGCCGTTCCTACGCCTGCGGCGATACCGAGTTTACCGAGCTTCGTTTTCATCATAAACAGCCTCCTCGTATGTGATCACTTTCTGGTCTTATGGCATGGTGTATTTCAGGACATCCCTCCGTTTCTTGGTGACGCCCTTACTTTAGATCCGAAGTATGGAGAAAGTT
>DAHWFY010000273.1 GCA_027336365.1 Bacillota bacterium
ACAGAACCCAGTCTGGAAGAAATGTATTTACAAATTCGCCAATCTATTCATTTGGATGCAACCACGAAAGAGGTGCAGTAATTTATGATGGACACCAGGAATCCCATGAACGCCGTGGAAACCGTGGATGCTGTGCATCCCCTACATGCTCAGTTTCCTGTCATGCTGAACATTCTCATCCGCATGCAAGTCGCAAGACTGCGACGGAGTTGGCGGCCCTATGTCATTGTCAGCGCGGTAATGCCGGCAGGAATTGTATTGCTACTCAACCTAGTGGCACCCACCATGCCTACTTCAGCCCGCATACAGGTCATCCTCGGTGCGGTTGTGTTGTCCCAATCGATTGTAGGAATCGTCATGCTCTCTCAGCAAGTTGCTTGGCTGAAAGCCAGTAAAGCCCTGGACCACTATCGCGTTTTACCCGTGTCCCTGTCTACCTTAATTTTGGCCATGACCGTCGTGTACAGCCTATTTGCCTGGCCTGGCATTCTTCTGATTGGATTGGAAGGCAACCTGCTGGATCATTTGCATCTCATCTGGAATCCTGCTCTCCTTCCCGTCTTGCTGTTAGAAGGTGTGGCCTTGGGCAGTCTCGGTACAATTGTGGGACTGCTGGCACCGGATGAAGGACTTGCCGGTCTCATTGGAAATCTGCTCATGATGGGAGTGCTGTTTGGCGGGATGGTTCCGCTCAACTCGCTGACCATGAAAATTCTGCTGTGGTGTCTTCCCTCGACATACGGACTGCAACTGCTCAACCTGGGTGCAACGGGAGAACCAGGAAATTGGTTCGTGCCCGGTCTAGGGCTTTTGTTCTATGCCGGATTGGGCTGGTTTCTTGCAACATGGTTAATGCGCAGACCCGCAAGGTGATAAGGTGATGGGCTCCTTTTTCTCACCGCAAACTAAGCACCCTGTCTAAATTGTCACGGCTGAACGCAGGTGAAATTCCTGTTCCATACGGGCTTGCACGGGTGTCCAATGTGTCCTATGCTGGCTTCAGACCTAGTACCTCCGTCCACTCTATGTTTATCCAAAAATTTCTCCAGGAAAGTGGTTGAAAAGAAATGACCTGGATTTCCATTGGAAAAGAAGAAGAAGTTTCGCTTGCGGGCATGAAACGGTTTACCGTGGAAGATATGGACATCGCTGTGTATCACTTGAAGAAGGGTTGGTACGCCAGTGTGGACCTGTGCACCCATCAAGATTGTTCTCTGGTGGAAGGCCAGATTGAAAATGAGGAGATTGTGTGCCTGTGTCATGGGGGTGCCTTCGATATCGCCTCTGGAAAGGCCACGCGCATGCCCTGCGTATCTCCCTTGGAAACCTTCCCCATTCGCGTTGTGGATGGATGGATTGAAGTTGACTTTATATAATTAACTCAACTAGGAGACCTGTGAAAAACGGGGTGGAATGATCTCGCTTTCACAGGTCCAGTGTGTTGGCTTGTCATGTCTACATTTGTGTGCTCCACTCGACTGCGCTCACGGTAGTGTATCTGCCACTGTAGATTCGCTTGTTCCTCGCGCTTCTGTTGGATTGCCGCTTCGTCCTTGCGCACCCGAATGGTGCGCGGACCCTTGCCACCAACACATTGTTCGCGCAGTGGGCAGTCTGTGCATAACTTCTCTGGCATCTTCACGATGCGATCCAGTTTGGCGTTCTTTCGCTACCATTTCGCTTCATACGAGACGGTATGCCCTGCAGGGCAGGTCACTGTTCGTTGCTCCGTATCAATCTGGAAGTCCACCTTTGAATACAGGCCTTTACGATTGGAACGTGGGGGCACTGGCGCAATCCCATGCGTCCCGGGAGTCACTTGAGCCACTGCCTCCTGCACGGATGGTCCCCCCTATGCTGTGTCACCCATCACTTGTTTGGGTGCCTGTTCCGTCCATTCAATGCGTTCTTGCACCAAATCATCGAGCACTTCTCCATCTGCCGTATTAGCCGGTGTCACCCCAACGCCTGTCACCAAACAGGCTTGTTCAGGGCCTACATTCTGAACCGTGATATGTGACTTATACTCGTCGACCTTGTCACGGGTGGTTTTGCGGCCGTGACGCATTTTCGGGTCGATCGTCGAGAGGGTCCGATCCTCTGCCACCCGATGGGCAATAGCCACCGTGCGTCCGGCGCTGTCTCAATGTCCTGCTCAGTCACCATGTTGAGCAGCTTGGCCTTTTGACGCAACTCCTCTGATGTGACCTCTATCGACTGACAGTGCGTGACCAAGCCATATGTAGTCGTCTCTCGCCAATGCCGAAGTGTATCTTGCAAATCTTCTAGAGCCAAGGTGACCTCATCAGATGGGGGATCAATGACTGAAGCACATACCTCCCGTAGACGTGGATCCCCCAGTTGCAACACTTCCCAAATTGCCATGACTGTCCCTCCTAAAAGTCTGAATCAAGCCTGCCTCCTGTAATCCGTCGGAACTCCTCGCATGAACCTCCATACTAAAAGCATCCGCAAAATCCGCAAAACCTTGTATCCTCCAGGATGTGTGTGCAATGAGGAGGTTCGAGCAAGGCTGTACCGCGTATAGATCAAAAAAGCCAGGTCTGTGTCGACCTGGCACTGTCTTGTTATAATGGTTAATGCAATTCCTCCTTGAGTTTCTGGACTTCCTCCAGTGACAAGTCTGTGAACTCCATCACTTTGGGGACAGGCTCTCCCGCCAGCAGCATTTTTCGCGCCATGGTCACGGCCCGGCTGTGTTCGCCTTCCTGTCGG
>DAHWFY010000274.1 GCA_027336365.1 Bacillota bacterium
AAAAATGCTGTGATTGTCATGGATGACGCCCACTTACCCCTGGCCGTGGACGCCATCTTGTGGGGGGCTTATGGCACCAGTGGGCAGCGTTGCACGGCCACCAGTCGGGTGATTGTTCATCGGGCGGTGCAACAGACCCTGGAAGACATGTTGACAGACCGTATCCATCACCTGACCTTGGGGGACGGGTTAGAGGAAAGCGTCAAGGTGGGGCCCATTATTAACGAGGCCAGCTTGGACAAGATTCATGACTATGTAAAGATTGGGCAACAGGAGGGAGCCCGACTGGTTACTGGCGGTCACCGCTATCTCCACCCGGAATTTCCTGCAGGTCATTACTACGAACCAACTCTGTTCAGCGATGTTGCACCGGGAATGAGGATTGCTCAAGAAGAAATTTTTGGTCCTGTTATCTCCCTGATTCCTGTGAATAGTTTGGAAGAGGCTATTGAAGTCAACAATCAAGTGACATATGGGTTGTCCACGGGAATCTTCACTCAGGATGTCAATCGGGCCTTCACCGCCATCCGCGACATAGACACGGGGATTGTTTACATTAACGCCGGAACCACCGGAGCGGAAATACACTTGCCTTTTGGCGGCAGCAAGGGTACCGGCAACGGTCATCGGGATTCTGGACAGGCTGCTCTTGACGTGTTTACAGAGTGGAAGGCTGTCTACGTGGATTACTCGGGAATCTTGCAAAGAGCACAGATTGACGTGGACCAATCCTAACGGAGCGATTCCAATTACACAGCGATTCCAATTACACAATGATTCAAATTTAGGTTGTGCCAAATGGCATTCATATGCAGCTCACTACGGGAGTCATTGCGAAGTGGGCTGTTTTTGATAGGGGTTGTCCGGACATGCACGGATAGGGTCTCTACCCAGCTAACTGATAAAAATGGTCCAGCCAGTTGAGGGGATGGACAAATGATAGAAAAGAGTTTGCGAGTGGTTGTAAAGTTTTTTACAATCGTTTGACAACGGACTCTTAACACCCATGTTTCGACAAATCTCAGTAGCAGATTTCTCGAATATTTGCTACAATACAAATGGGAACGAAATTTACAGAAAAGGAAGTAGATTCTGATGAATGACGTGTATGTGGTATGGTACTCCAAGGGTAGCGGCTGGAACGCCAGTGAGCCCATGAGCAGAGATCGAGCGGAGGCATATGCGGCTGACCTGGAGGCAGAAGGTTACAGGACGCGGCTACATCAACGGACTCCATTACGTGAAGACGACTTAGTCGAGGGTTGACCTGAGTGGGGGCAACTCATCAGGGGGGTTGGGGACTTACTGCGCATTCCTGTCTGTCACCCGATGCAAGCGAATACACTTTGACCTTTCGGCTTGAAAAGCAAGGATTCTGGTCCGTCCGACGGACACTGGCCGGACCTGCCATCCGACCTCCCGTTGGTTTCTCGGCTGCTCTCCAAATACCAAACGACTTCGCGAATACGCAAAGGTTCGTTCAAATATACACACGTGGATTTGCGTCCCTTGCTGGTGCCGCTAACAGCGGCCTGAAGGTCTATCTCTCTTGAAAATGGTTCTGAATGGTCTGCTGCAAAACATAAGGATTAATCACCACTTGATTATTGTAGCTTCCCAAGATGTCGTCGCGTAAGGTTTCGCTGGTACCAAGGAGTTGGTAATAGTGGATCTGCTGTTCAGGGTGAAAGTCTCCTCGTGCTCCCAATGCGAGACTTAACATGTCCCACTTGGACAGGTTGGTGGCAACCAAAAAACTTGGCAGGGAGTCATAAAAGACGGGCAATCGCAGTAGGTTGTGCGGATTAAGAGTGGCCTTGGCCAAACCAATGAGTGCCTGACCTTGCAGTTGTTGCCGTCCATAATCTGTGCCAGGGACAGAATCCCGCTCGTGTACCACCTCAGCAACAGCTTGGCCGTCCATAAAATGTTTCCCCTTGGCAAATTGCTTGCCCGCTAACTGGGGGTGCCAGGGGTGGGTTAGAGTTACACTGAAGGGTAGGTCCATCTCAATTCCGCCGATGGCGTCGACGATTTTCTCCAACCCGGTGTAATTGGTCTCCACGTAGTAATCAATGGGAACCCCAGTCAGGGTGCTGACTGATTGGACCGCATCCACAATGCCCTGATTGGATCCACGGCGAATTTGCTGAATATACTGTACGCTCGTGAGTTTGGTGTATCCGGACCCAGGCAAATGGACTCTTGTGTCCCGAGGAATACTCAACAGAGAGTATTGGTGGGTGTTCAGGTTAGCGTGGACGAGCACCATGGAATCCGAGTGACCTGCATTTTCACCAGGTCGTTGGTCAGAACCGATTAATAGGATATTTACCACACCTTGACGAGGTGAGATCTGGGTTTCCGCAGACTGTATGGGCGAAACAGATGGAGTTGGCTTGCCCACTGGTTTCAAGTTCTCAAAGTGTCGGCGAGGTTGCAAGCGTGTCAGGCCGTAACTTGCCATGGAAATTACTAGGATTACGGTCAAAAGGACAGAGCCCAGTAATATGTGGCGTCGCTTATAGTTTGCAGCCTTTCCCACGTCGCCGCGGCTGGGTGCTTGTAGGACAGGACGTTTTCGTGAATGGCGACGCATCATCTCTGGCATCCTTCCTCTAATCCCTTTTTGAATCCCCTCTTCTAGAGGGTGTCCGGAAAGGGGTCAGAACTCCCCAGCGCATTGCTGCGTCATCGCCCAAAATGCTCTCTCACGGGCCAA
>DAHWFY010000275.1 GCA_027336365.1 Bacillota bacterium
TTATTAATTGTACGGGAGGAATCTGACTACTTTCTGCCACAATTGCAGACCAAAGTGATGAACGAGGGCTGGGCATCATACTGGCACTATACCCTGCTTCAAGAACTGGGGTTGCCCTCTTCTCTACACATGGAGTTTCTTGTGCGTCATAACCAAGTGGTACGGCCTCATCCGGGAGGCCTTAATCCATATCACTTAGGGTTTCGCATCTTTAAAGACATTGCCGAGCGCTTGGGTGAGCAGGAATTGTTTGAGGTGCGTCGTGGGGAGAGAGATGGGTCTTTCATCCGTCGTTACTTGACGGAAAACTTGGTACGAGACTTGCAGTTGTTTGAGTATCAGCCTCTGGGTTTCCCCAAGTCCCATCACAAGGTGACAGCGGTGGGGGATGAAGAGGGGTGGAAATCGGTGCGCAACACCTTGGCTGCCAGTGTGGGTATGGGGAATATTCCAGTGATTAACGTGTTGGATGGGAACCATGAAGGCACCGGTGGACTCCTTTTGCAACATCAGCATGACGGTCGGGACTTGGACTTAGCTTACGCTAAGGAGACGTTGAAACATGTTCAATTTTTGTGGCACCGTAAGGTGACTCTGCGCACCCGAGTCAACGGAAGAAACACGGAATTGGTGCAGGATGGACGGTGATAGATGGACGGTGATAATCAAGGGTTCAGTTGTGACTTCGTTCACGACGATAAATATAATGACGGTGGATTTACATTCCTTGCTGGTGCGGCTAGTGGCATGAGGGGCTAACCCTTTCCGGACGCACACTTTAAGAGGTTGTCCGGAAAGGGGTCAGAACTCCCCGGCGCATTGCTGCGTCGTCGCCTAAAATGCTCCCTCACGTACCAGAAACGTACGCTCAGTGCGCATTTTGGGCTGGCCTCCTGGCACTGCTTGGGTCTGACCAGACCCCTTTCCGGACGCACACTTTAAGCAATCCATTTTGCCGCCATGAATGCAATACCAGCCGCTGTTCCTCCCACCATCATGGTTTGTGCGGCACTCTTGAGAACTCTCACTCCGGTCACGGCTCCCTTGATCCAGCCAAATACGAACAGAGCCAGAAGAGTGACAATCACGGATAACAGCAAAGCGGATTCGGACTGGGAAATGAGCATATAGGGCGCCAAAGGAACCAAACCGCCGAGAATGTACGAAGCTCCGATGGTCAGAGAACTGTGCAGGGCACGGTTAGGATGCGGCTGCTGCAGTTGTAAATCATATTTCATAATAAAATCTAAGCAACGTTCTGGGTCGTTGCAAATATCGGTGGCGACAGCCTGAGCTGATAAAGGGGTGATACCCCACCTTTCTACAAGATCCACAATGCGCTCTCGTTGGGACTGAGGGATACCTCTGATTTTACGGCGCTGTTCCGATTCTTGGGCGACAAAGTATTCATGATCTGTACGAACGGCCAAAAAACCACCCAATCCCATTGCAATTGCACCTGCAGCAATTTCTGCAATTCCAGCGATGACCACCAAAGTAGTGGTGGACACCGTTCCAGATAACCCTGCCGCCAGGGCAAAGGGAACCGTGAGTCCGTCGGACATTCCAATGACAACATCTCGTATGATCTCTGATGTGCGAGCGCGGGGGCGCTGAGACTTTTGCACTTCCAGTTTTTGCACTTCCAAATTTTCTACATCCGAATTTTGTACTTCCAAATTTTGTTCCATTTATATTCACCTCATCAATTTTCGTTTGCCCGTGATATTGCCTGTGGTTATCGTCATAACATACGACTGTAGAAATTTGTCATACCGTGTTTGCACTACACATTTTCCTATCTCTAAATCAGATAATAACACGAGAATAAATTATAGTCAATAGGTTGTTCATACAAATACTACACGTTAGTAATCCCTAACTCCCGATTTATCTTTAACTTACCAGGTTGAATTTTTACAATGGGAATTTTGAATTAGGGATATAAGATGATTTGGATAAAATGAGACCGAAAGAGTGTAACAGTTCATTGAACTTTCTCTTTTAGTCTTTAAATATCATTGATCAATAGTCTATTTGTGCTATAGTCGAATCAGGAGATTTCATATTGGGAACTTTGCATAGACACCCGCTTGCCGAGCGGAATCATCAAGCAAATGATAATTTATGGAACGTCCGACTTTGAGAGTGGACTTGGTTCAAGGAGTATCTGAAGGAGAGTTGAGTCGTGTTTAAGGAGCCTCTGGAAATTTTGGATGCCACCATGAATGAACTGCCCGATATCTATGAAACGGTCCGGAAAGCCATTCACCAATTACGGGACATCAACTTCGCCTTGGACCGGTCACTTATTGTGGCTGTCACAGATGTGCGGGGGAACATCACATTTGCAAACCAGACTTTTTGTGATATTTCTCAATATTCTTTGGCGGAACTGTTAGGCCAGAATCACCGGATTGTCAATTCGGGATACCATTCTAAAGGATTTTTTCGGGAGATGTGGAGGACCATCGGTCAGGGTCAAGTGTGGCGCGGGGAAATGAAAAATCGCGCGAAGGATGGTACGTTTTATTGGATGGATACAGTAATAGTTCCTAGTTTAAATCATCAAGGGAAGCCATACCAGTATATTTCCTTTCGCAATGACATCACTCAACGGAAACTGCTCGAGGAGCAACTGGACGGTCTAATCACCACCATGCCAGACCTGGTTATTTTCAAAGATGGTGAGGGGCGTTGGTTAAAGGC
>DAHWFY010000276.1 GCA_027336365.1 Bacillota bacterium
CTATGGACTTTGCGTCTACCGATGTATGCCGAACGCCTGTCATTTCAGATGGTTCAAACCGTCCCCTAGTTGCTTTCCAGTTGAATATGCGAAACTCACAGCCCAGCATGGGGAGGGGGAAACTGTATCTATCAATCCAGGACAATGCCCTTGCACCATCGTGATCGTTAACACATTTACCAATTCCTTGCATATAAGCCCTTGCAAACATGCTTAATGACACAATCGTCGAAATCCGGGTTCAACATTGAATCCCACGTAGGAAGTGGTTTCCGACCAAAACATGATTCTATTTTTTTCAATTACGGCGTGTATGCCGGACTCGAGGGTACTTACGATGTGTGTCTTTTATCCGTTGGCTGATAAAAATCCTACTATGGCTGCTATGCCTGGTTCTAGTCGCTGTGACAGGACTCCATTGGTACTTCACCCATTCATTTCGAATTGCCGCCATGGTGCGTATGAGTGCGATGAAAAAGGAAAGTTTGTATCATAGTCGACGGCTGAAATACAACCAAATTCCAGCCGCTTTCCGAGAGGCCATAATTTCTACGGAAGATAGACGCTTTTGGTGGGACCCTGGTATCGATCCGGTCGGGATCGGTCGCTCATTGATTGTGGATGTGGAGCAGGATGGATATGTAGAAGGGGGATCTACCATCACGCAGCAACTCGTCGATAACACCTTGTTGGATCAACACAAAACGCTGTCAAGGAAAATTCGTCAAGCGTGGGATGCCATTGGTCTTTCCCTTACGATGACCAAACGAGAGATTCTCACCACGTATACAAATGTCATCTATTACGGCAACGGTGCATATGGCCTATATAATGCATCCCTTACATACTTTGGACGACCCCCGTCCCAACTGAATGACGGAGAACTCACCATGTTGGCAGGAATTCCGAATAACCCACATGGGGATGATCCGTTTCGCTCCTTATCCGACGCCAGAGCACGCCAGCAAGTGGTCTTACATAACATGGTCGATCAGGGAGTGATTACTCCTTTCGAAGCAAAAGAGATTTTGACGGAACCGCTTCATCTATCTAGTTCCTAATCATAAAAAAGGGACACATAACGCAAGTCATGCATCCCGTCTTTCATCTGTGGTTGTATAGCCAATGCACACCGCTTGATAAGTTCCCCGTAGTCGAGTCACGATCCAGTTTGCCGTCTCACTTTAACTAAAGACAGTGTGGTCATGTAGAACAAGAACGAGACTCGGTACGCAATCATCCAGAGTTTAAAGATTCTTTCCAACAGGTATTTTGAGATTTCCTACTGCGACTATCAATACCTTTCGGGAATCGAGAGTATTTGTTCAACATCACATCCGCACCCCGCTTCCTTTACGAAATAAAATATCCTCCTCCGAGTCAAGAGTTCGATATCACCTCCTGTTTACGATCAAACACAAAAAGCAGAATGGTGATGACAATCCCTGCAAGCACAACCGGCATGGAGGTCCACTGTGCTGCATCCCAGTGGAATAAAAATCGAGGCGAATCGCCTCTTAGCATTTCTAACAGGAACCGGACCAGATTATAACCGACCAGGTAAAACATGAACATGAAACCTTTCGGCCATCTGCGCTGCTTTAACACCAGCATTAAGGCAAACAGGATGATATCGGCTTGTCCCTCCCATACTTCTGCCGGCCATAGCGGTTGGTTGCCATAGGTTTGGTAAGCGAGCGTCGTTTTCGGGTATAACAAACCGTAACCCAGATGTGTTGGGCTACCAAAGGCGTCTCCATTCATAAGATTGGCATCACGACCGATGCTTTGTCCAAGTAGAAGTGCCGGTGCAACGATGTCTGCCATGGTCCAGAAAGACAGTTTGTGACGCCAGATATACCAAATTCCAACAACCAATGCACCCGCTACTCCACCTTGGATGGATAAACCTCCATGCCATATTGCAATGATTTCACCAGGGTGTGTCGAATAATATTGCCAGTCGAAGAAAAAGACTTGCCAGAACCGGGAACCCGCCAGACCCCCAATCAGTAACCACGGCGCTATGTTCCACAAATGCGGAACATACTCTGAGTTTTTATCGGCCTTCGCGAAATAAATGGCTGCAGCAAGACCGAAAAGAAAAGCAACTGCAAAAATGGTGCTGTAAGCACGCACAGGAAAGTTCCCGATCCAAAACCAATATTGATGCAAATACAATCACTCTCTTTCCGTGGGGCTTGTCATTTGTATTACTCTAGCATATTATATTGAACAATAATACTATACCCCGGTTATGTATAACAGAGTCATGAAATTCACGCGTCCACCCAAAAACCGTACAAACTGTCCGGGTTCAAAGAAAAACACTTGCCCCAAGCCCGAGCACCAATCGGCATACCCAGTACAACCGAATACGTGAGGAGTACCCAGTGTTACCTCATAGTGTTTGATAGTCAGGCGCGCCAAAGTAATGGCCGTTTGAAGTTCCAAAAAGATTGCTCACAGTACTGTGGGGCCATAGGTACGGGCGGAAAACTCTCCAATGTGAACAAGGACCTGATGCATATTAATCCTCCCTCGCTAAGGTGATGCACGATGCCCCTACGTTATTATCATAGACAGGTATATACTATACCCGTGTACTGTATTTTAAATGATGA